>NCGD01000051.1 GCA_002281535.1 Sphingomonas sp. 28-63-12 | reverse complement strand
CGTCACCGCGATCACCGCGTCGGTCGACGAAACCGCGCTCGCCGCCGATTCGATGTCGAACACCATCGCCGCGATCCGCGAGGATACCGAAACCGTCGCAAGCGACATCGATTCGCTCGAGCGCGCCTTCGGCGAAGTCGACGACCGCCTCGGCGGGCTCAAGGCCGCCGCCGACGCCTTCTCCGCCGACGTCGAGGCCTGACTTCAGATAGCAAGACCGATTGTATCGAGCGAAGTCGAGATACGGCTTTCGGCATGGCGACGGTGTCTCGACTTCGCTCGACACAAACGGTTAGGGGTGGCGCATGACATCTGCCCTGCCCTCCTCCGGGACACGCATCCTCGTCACCGGATCATCGCGCGGAATCGGCGCCGCGATCGTGACGTCGCTGAAATCAGACGACATAAGGATCGTCGGCCACGGCACCCGCGAAACCGCGACAGAAATCGGCGCCGATCTTGATCGACCGGGCGCTGCCGCGAAGCTTTGGGCCGAAGCTGTCGATCGGCTCGGCGGGCGGATCGACGTGCTCATCAACAACGCCGGCGTTTTCGAGCAAAACCCGATCGACCAGGACGACGACGCTTGGGTCGCCAATTGGGAGCGGACGATGCGGATCAACCTCACCGCCTCCGCCGAACTCTGCCGCCTCGCGGTGCGCCACTGGCAGGCGCGCGGATCGGGCGGCCGCATCGTCAACATCGCCAGCCGGGCCGCCTATCGCGGCGACAGCCCGGCGCACTGGCATTATGCCGCCGCCAAGGCCGGGATGATCGGCATGACCAAGAGCATCGCACGGGGCTATGCCAGCGAAGGCATTCTTGCCTTTGCGGTCTGCCCGGGCTTCACGATGACCGGCATGGCCGCGGACTATCTCGCCAGTCGCGGCGGCGACAAACTGCTGGCCGATATCCCGCTCGGGCGGGTGGCGATGCCCGAGGAGGTCGCCGAGGCCGCGCGCTTCCTCGCGCTCGACGCGCCGCCGTCGATGACCGGCAGCGTGCTCGACGTGAACGGTGCCAGCTATGTCCGCTAGCTGGAAGCTCACCCTGCCCTGCACCCGTGCCGAGGCCGAGGCGATCGCCGGCAACGACGAGAGCCCCGATGGCGTCGTGCTGATGACCTCCGAAATCGACGAGGCCGCCGGGCGCTGGCGGCTCGATGCCTATTTCGACGGCAAGCCGGCCGCCGCCACGCTCAAGGCGGTGCGCGCGCTGGTGCCGTCGGCGGCGGGGTTGCGGGCGCGGGCCGGCCCCATCCCCGATGCCGACTGGGTGACGATGAGCCAGTCGGGGCTCGAACCCGTCCGCGCCGGGCGCTTCTTCGTCCATACCGCCGCTCATGCCGATGCGGTGCCGGCAGGCGCGCGCGCCTATCGGATCGAGGCGAGCCGCGCCTTCGGCACCGGCCATCACGAGACGACCACCGGCTGCCTGATGATGCTCGATGCAATCAAGCGGCGCGGCGCGCGGATCGACAATCTGATCGATCTCGGCACCGGCACCGGGCTGCTCGCCTTCGCCGCGCTGCATCTGTGGCCGCGCGCCTATGCGACCGCGACCGATATCGATCCCGTCTCGATCGAGGTGACGGCGGAGAACGCCGCGATCAACGCCGTGCCGACCGGCCAGCGCCAGGGCCGCGTCGCGCTCGACGTCGCCGACGGCACCGCGAGCGCGCTGGTCCAGCGCCGCGCGCCCTATGATCTGGTCATCGCCAACATCCTCGCCGATCCGCTGATCGCGCTTGCCCCCGATATCGCCGCGATTGCCGCGCCGGGCGCACAGGTGGTGCTCGCGGGGCTGCTCAACCGGCGTGCCGAGGATGTCGCGCGCGCCTATCGTCGTCAGGGGTTCCGCCTCGCCGAGCGGCTGGGGCTGGGGGACTGGTCGATCCTGCGGCTGCGGCGGCGGGGGTAGCCGCCAGTGGTCCGGGGTGACGTTTGGGTCGGCATGCTCGAAAACCGCTCCAAACGGCTCCAATAAGGCGCAATACGTGTCCTACCCCAGCACCGCCGCGCCGCCCTTGGCGCGCGCATAGGCCTGGGTGCCGCGGGTGATCACCACGTCGTCGGGCAGGATCGCCGCGATCGGGATGTCGGGTTGTGCCAGGATTTCCGCATAAAGCGGCGCGAAATCGGTCTCGACCGTCACGCGCAGCAATTCGTCGAAGCTGGGGATCACGAAATAATTCTGCTGGAAATCGTCGATCCGGTATTCGGTACGCATCACCCGCTTCAGATCGAAGCCGATCCGGTTGGGGCTGGGATCGTCGAGCGCGAACCGGCTTTCGGCAGCCGACGACACGATCCCCGAGCCATAGATGCGCAGGCCCTCTGGCTCGGCGATCAGCCCGAATTCGACGGTGTACCAATAGAGCCGGCTGAGATGCTTGAGCCCGCCGAGCGACAGCGCCCGCTGGCCGCCTTTGCCGTAAGCCACGAGATAATCGGCGAACACCGGGTCGGCGAGCATCGGCACATGGCCGAACACGTCGTGAAAGACATCGGGTTCCTGAAGATAATCGAGCTGATCGGGCCGCCGGATGAAATTACCCGCGACGAAGCGGCGATTGGCCATGTGATCGAAGAACACCGCGTCGGGCACCAGCCCCGGCACCGCGACGACCTGCCACCCGGTGAGCGTCATCAGTCGATCGGACAATTCCTCGAAATCGGGGATGCCGGGCTTCGACAACCGGAGCACGTCGAGCCCGCGCAGATAGGCGTTCGAGGCGCGCCCGGGGAGCAATTTCGCCTGGCGCGCGAACAAGGTATCCCACACGCCATGCTCGTCCGCGCTATAGGCGGCCCAGTTCTGCGGGACCGTCCAGTCGGCATTGGCGCCCTCGGGCGGGCGTTCCAGGATATGCGTGTCGCTTGCCATATCGGCGTCGTATCACAGACCCGGCATTGCAAGAAATGCCACCGGGACTACATCCGCTGCGTGACGCTTTTCGGCCCCCCGCCCCGCTGGCGCCAGGCGATCGAGCTGCCGCGGGCGGCATGGTCGGTCGGCGAGCTCGCGCTGGCGCGACGACGGCTCGCCGGCGCTCCGCGGGGCGACGGGCGCGCGATCCTGGTGCTGCCCGGCCTCGTCAACGGCGATCGATCCAACTTCGTCCTCCGCGGCTTTCTGAACCGGCTCGGCTACCGCGCCTATCCCTGGGGGCTCGGGCGTAATTTCGGACGGCGCGCGATCGGCGGCGAAGGCGAGCGGCTGATCGCCCGCATCGAAGCGATCGTCGCCGAAACCGGCGCGCCGCTGACACTGATCGGGGTGAGCCTGGGCGGGATGATGGCGCGCTTCGTCGCGCATCGCCGGCCCGATCTGGTCCGCGAGGTGATCACCGTCAGTTCGCCCTTCGCGGGCGCCCCGCGCGACACCAATGTCTGGCGCACCTTCGAGTGGCTGAGCGGCGACCGGATCGACAGCGCGCGGGTGCGCGACTGGGCGGCCGACTGCGCCGCGCCGCTGACCGTGCCGTCGACGGCGATCTGGAGCCGCAGCGACGGGCTGGTCAACGGCCTCGCCTGCCACGCGCCCGATCAGCCCGGCGCGCGCCATATCGAGATACGCAGCGGCCATATCGGCGTCCAGCTCAAGCCCCGGGTGCTGCTGACGATCGCCGATATCCTCGCCGCCGCGCCGATATTGAGCGAATCGGGCACCTGAATCCCCGGCGGATCGCACCATCCTGCGATAGGCTGGCGCCATGAATCGTCCCATTGGCCGCACGCCCGACATCGTCATCATCGGCGCCGGCTTTGGCGGCCTGGCGGCGGCACGCGCACTGCGCAGGGTGCGGGCGCGCGTCACGCTGGTCGATCGCCAGAACCACCATCTCTTCCAGCCCCTGCTCTATCAGGTCGCGACGGCGGCGCTGTCGCCCGCCGACATCGCCGCGCCGATCCGCGCGATCGTCCGCCACTATCGCAACACCAGGGTGCTGCTCGACAATGTGACGGGGATCGATACCGCCGGCCACCGGGTGCTGCTCGAGAGCGGGGTGACTTTGCCCTATGATGCGCTGGTGATCGCGACCGGCGCGCGCCACAGCTATTTCGGGCGCGACGACTGGGCAGCGGTCGCGCCGGGCATCAAGACGATCGACGATGCCATCCGGGTGCGCGCGAAAATTCTCGGCGCGATGGAACGTGCCGAGACCGAGCGGCAGGAAAACCCCGCCACCCGCGACCAGCATCTGACCTTCGTGGTGATCGGCGGCGGCCCGACCGGGGTCGAGATGGCGGGCGCGATCGCCGAGCTGACCCGCCACGCCGCCGACATGGATTTCCGCCACATCTCGCGGCACTGCGTCCAGACGATCCTCGTCGAGGCGGGGCCGCGGCTGCTCGCCGCCTTCCCCGAACCGCTCGGCGAGCACGCCCGCGAAGCACCCCAGTCGCTGGGCGTCGAGGTGCGGCTCGGCGGGCGGGTGAACGCGATCACCGCCGATGCGGTGACCATCGGCGACGAGCGGCTGCGCGCGGCGGCGATCATCTGGGCAGCGGGGGTGCAGGCGTCGCCCGCCGCCGCCTGGCTCGGCGCCGAGGCGGATCGCGCCGGGCGGGTGATCGTCAGCCCCAATATGAGCGTGCCCGGCCACCCCGAGATCTTCGTGATCGGCGATACCGCGTCGGTCGAAGACGCTGGCGGCCGGCCAGTGCCCGGGGTCGCGCCGGCCGCCAAGCAGCAGGGCGAGCACGTCGCCAGGATCATCGCCGCGACGATCCGGCGCCGCAGGCCGCCCGGCCGGTTCCGCTACCGCAACTATGGCAATCTCGCGACGATCGGCCGCCGCCGCGCGGTCGCCGATTTCGGCCGGACGCAGCTCCACGGGTTCGCCGCCTGGATCGTCTGGTCGACCGCGCACCTCTTTTATCTCACTGATTTCAGGAGCCGGCTGATCGTCGGCACTCAATGGCTGTGGAGCTATGTCACCTTCGATCGCGGCGCGCGGCTGATCACCGGGCTGGGCGACGGGACGATGCCGGCAGCGGTGTGGAGCGACGCGCCGCCGCCTTCCGGCTAGCCGGCCGCGCGGCTTCCCATCGGCGTCCGCCGCCGCTAGTCAGGTCGGCAAAAGACAAAGGATGCCCGCATGAGCGCCCCGGTGCTCGAGACCAGAATTTCGCCCGACAGCGATGCTTTCCGCGCCAACGCCGCGCACAACCGCGCGCTGGTCGATCGGCTGCGCGCCGATGTCGCGACCGCCGCGCTCGGCGGCAACGAGAAGAGCCGCGAACGCCACACCGCGCGCGGCAAATTGCTCCCCCGCGACCGCGTCGAGCGGCTGCTCGATCCCGGCTCGCCGTTTCTCGAGATCGGCCAGCTCGCGGCGTTCGAGGTCTATGATGACGACATTCCGGGCGCGGGCATGATCGCCGGGATCGGCCGCGTTTCGGGCCGACAATGCATGATCGTCTGCAACGACGCGACGGTGAAGGGCGGCACCTATTATCCGCTGACCGTTAAGAAGCATCTCCGCGCGCAGGAAATCGCCCAGGAGAACCGCCTGCCGTGCCTCTATCTCGTCGATTCGGGCGGCGCGAACCTGCCGCACCAGGCCGAGGTGTTTCCCGACCGCGACCATTTCGGCCGCATCTTCTTAAACCAGGCCAATATGTCGGCGCTCGGCATCCCGCAGATCGCCTGCGTGATGGGAAGTTGCACCGCCGGTGGCGCCTATGTCCCCGCGATGAGCGACGAGACGATCATCGTCCGCGGGCAAGGCACGATCTTCCTCGCCGGCCCGCCGCTGGTGAAGGCGGCGACGGGCGAGATCATCTCCGCCGAGGAGCTGGGCGGCGCCGACACGCACGGCCGCAGATCGGGGGTGGTCGATCATGTCGCCGAGAATGACGAGCATGCGCTGACGATCGTCCGCGACATCGTCTCCACCCTGCCCGCCAACCGCGTCCCCGACGTCGCGCTGAAGGACCCGCGCCCGCCGAAATATGATGGCGATGAGCTCTATGGCATCGTGCCGAGCGACGTCCGCGCGCCCTATGACGTGCGCGAGGTGATCGCGCGGCTGGTCGACGGCAGTGAATTTCACGAATTCAAGGCGCTGTACGGCACGTCGCTGGTGTGCGGTTTCGCGCATCTCTGGGGGATGCCGGTCGCGATCCTCGCCAACAACGGCGTGCTGTTCAGCGAGAGTGCCCAGAAAGGCGCGCATTTCATCGAACTCGCCTGTCAGCGACGGGTGCCGCTCTTGTTCCTGCAGAACATCTCGGGGTTCATGGTCGGCGGCAAATATGAGGCCGAGGGGATCGCCAAGCACGGCGCCAAGCTGGTGACGGCGGTCGCGACCGCGAGCGTGCCCAAGATCACCGTGCTGATCGGCGGCAGCTTCGGCGCGGGCAATTACGGCATGTGCGGCCGCGCCTATGGCCCGCGCTTCCTGTTCACCTGGCCCAATGCGCGGATATCGGTGATGGGCGGCGAACAGGCGGCGAGCGTGCTCGCGACGGTCCACCGCGACGCCGACAGCTGGACGCCCGAGGAGGCGGAAGCCTTCAAGTCCCCGATCCGCCAGAAATACGAAGACGAGGGCAACCCCTGGTACGCCACCGCGCGACTGTGGGACGACGGGATTATCGATCCGGCGCAGACGCGCGACGTGCTGGGGTTGAGCCTGGCGGCGTGTTTGAATGCACCGGTGGAGGAGCGACCCCGGTTCGGGGTGTTCCGGATGTGAGTTCGGGTATCGGCCCCTCCGTCGGCGCTGCGCGCTGCCACCTCCCCGAGGCAAGCTCGGGGAGGACCTGGACCTTCTTATTCCTCCCCGAGCTTGTCTCGGGGAGGGGGACCGCCCGCAGGGTGGTGGAGGGGCAGGCTAGCGCTCGCTTGGGCAAAGACGCCCCGCACAACGGCGTCCAAATCCTTCAAGACCTCGGCGGCGGCTATCCGCATCGTAGCGATACCGCGATCCACAAACCACGCATCGCGAACCGCGTCGCGTTTAGGCTGGTCGTTCCGCGAATGGGCCTCACCATCCACTTCAATCGCCAACCGTGCATCGTTGCAATAGAAGTCCAGTGTGTAGGGTCCGCACGGATGCTGGCGGCGGAACTTCAGTCCACCCGGCCTGCCGCGAAGCGCCTGCCACAGCAGAACCTCCGGCAGGGTCATTGTTCGGCGCAACCTGCGCGATTGCTTGACCGTACCGGCACTTGCCTTTGGCGCGATGTCCTTGAACATAGCGCTCACCCCTCCGTCAGTGCTTCGCACTGCCACCTCCCCGAGACAAGCTCGGGGAGGAATTAGAAAGGCACCCCATGCCCCTGATCCTCCTCCCCCTGCTCCTCCAGATCACCCCGATCCAGCCGCTGCCGAAGGGCACGGGGCTGCCGCCGTCGCCGCAGGACGAGGCGTCGGCGGTGATGGCCCCCGTCAACGCCGCCTTTGCCGCGATCGCTGCGCGTAACGGCGAGCTGCTGCGGCCGGTGGTGCGCGAGGAAGGCAATCTGTTCGTCGCCTCGGTCGCCGCCGACGGCACGCGCAAGATCACCCGCCGTCCGATGACCGAGTTCATCACCGGCATGAAGCCCGGCCCCGAACGCTATGAGGAGCGGCTCTACGATCCCGCGATCGAGGTGGACGGCGATGTCGCGCTCGTCTGGGGTCGCTACAATTTCTATATCGACGGCAAGCTGCACCACTGCGGCTACGATCATTTCGATCTGGTCCGCGAGAGCGGCCAGTGGCGGATCGCCAACATCACCTATTCGAGCCGGACGACGGGGTGCGAGGGGTAATGGCGCTGTCCGACAAGGGGCGAGCGGCGCTATCATGCCGCCCATGACCAGCATCCCGCCCCCGCCGACCACCCGTCCACGCGGAAATTGCGCCGATAGTGCAAGCGCAATGGCAACCCGCAACTTCCGCAACTTCGTTGGCCATGTCGCATGCTGAAATCGCTCCTCATCGCCAATCGCGGCGAGATTGCCTGCCGCATCATCCGCACCGCGCGGCCGATGGGCATCCGCACCGTCGCGGTCTATTCGGATGCCGATGCCAGGGCGCTGCATGTCCGCCAGGCTGATGAAGCGGTCCACATCGGCCCGAGCCCCGCGCGCGAAAGCTATCTGGTGGGGGAAAAGATCATCGCCGCCGCCAGGGCGACGGCCGCCGAGGCGATCCACCCCGGCTATGGCTTCCTCTCGGAAAATGCCGATTTCGCGCAGAGCGTGATCGACGCCGGGTTGATCTGGGTCGGCCCCAAGCCCGACAGCATCCGCGCAATGGGGCTGAAGGATGCCGCCAAGGAGCGGATGATCGCCGCGGGCGTGCCCGTCACCCCCGGCTATCTGGGCGAGGACCAGTCGCCTGAAGTGCTTGCAGCGGAGGCCGGCAAGATCGGCTATCCCGTCCTCATCAAGGCGGTGGCGGGCGGCGGCGGCAAGGGCATGCGGCGCGTCGACGACCCCGCCGATTTCGCCGACGCGCTGTCGAGTTGCAAGCGCGAGGCGGCATCCAGCTTCGGCGACGACCGGGTGCTGATCGAGAAATACATCCTCTCCCCCCGCCATATCGAAGTGCAGGTGTTCGGCGACACCCACGGCAATGTCGTCCACCTGTTCGAGCGCGACTGCTCGCTCCAGCGCCGCCACCAAAAGGTAATCGAGGAAGCCCCTGCGCCGGGCATGTCCGAGGAGACGCGCGAGGCAATTTGCGCCGCGGCGGTCCGCGCGGCCAAGGCGGTCGATTATGTCGGCGCGGGCACGATCGAGTTCATCGCCGATGCGAGCGAGGGGCTCCGCGCCGACCGCATCTGGTTCATGGAAATGAACACACGGCTGCAGGTCGAACACCCGGTGACCGAGGAAATCACCGGCGTCGATCTGGTCGAGTGGCAGCTGCGAGTCGCGAGCGGGGAGGCGTTGCCGAAGCGGCAGGACGAGTTGAGCATCAACGGCTGGGCGATGGAGGCGCGGTTGTATGCGGAGGATCCGGCGAAGGGGTTTTTGCCGAGCATCGGCAAGCTGGAAATCTTCCGGGAGCATCAAGACGTAAGGTTGGAAACGGGCGTCTACGAGGGTGCCGAAATCAGTCCGTTTTACGATCCAATGATCGCCAAAATTGTGGTCCACGATACCGACAGAATCACCGCGTGCGAGAAACTTGCGCGGGCGTGCGCGGAAACCGACATCTACCCCGTTAAGACCAACGCACCATTCCTCTGGCGGGCGCTTGACGATCCCGATTTTCGGGCAGGCAAAATCGACACCGGGTTTATCGCCGCCAAGGGGGATGCGTTGCTGCCGCCATCCGAACCAACGGACGACATGATAAAACAGGCCGCTGCCGCAATGTTGGTGCAGGAATACAATGGCGCGCCGACGATGCTGCACTTCTGGGACAACAACCTTTTGCCCGGACCTCAGTCCGATCCGTGGCGCGGCGCCGTAGGGTTTCGCCTGAACGGCCCAACAAACCTACGCATAGCGGTGAACGTCGAAGGTCAGACCTATGTGACCGAATTGCCGCAAAATTGGGCATCCAAGATGGTGATTGGCGAGCCGGTGGCTGATGGAGTTGCCATAAACGATTCCGGCCTGTCATTCCTCGCTGCGTTGCCCCGCGCGACAGGCACCACCACCGGTACCGCCGCCGACGGCGCGATCCTCTCCCCCATGCCGGGCCGCGTCACGGCGGTCGATGTCGCGGCGGGCGATGCCGTCACCAAGGGCCAGCGGCTCGTGACGCTCGAGGCGATGAAGATGGAGCACAGCCTGACCGCGCCCTTCGACGGGACGGTCGAGGAACTGAACGCCAC
>NCGD01000015.1 GCA_002281535.1 Sphingomonas sp. 28-63-12 | reverse complement strand
CGGAGAAATCTGGCAGTTCAAAGCTCGGGTCGCTAAGAAGCCATCTCTTGCCGCCAGCCCATTTGATGAATGGCTTCACGTTGATGCCTCTTCCCGCAAATCAAAACTTACTGACGTGAGTTAGCTGGAAAAATCGGTCGCTGGCAACCAGCAGACCTAACAATATAAACCAGATAGCAGGCAAAAATCTTAGTGCCAGACCGAGCTTCGGTTTTGCTGGTCATTTGGCGGCGAGAGTAGAGCACGTGGACCGGCCGATCATTATCTAATCACCCACTGCAGACGTCGGAGGTGGTCGGCGAGCGGCCGCTTTCGGGAACGACGTCGCCCGCGGTGAAGATCCGACTATGGGGCGCTGACCAGCCGACCCTCACACGCCCCCCTCACACCCCCACCCCCACCCGATCCTCAAACAACACCTTCAAATCCTTCTTCAAAATCTTCCCGTTCGCGTTCCTCGGCAGGGTTTCCTTCACGAACCGGATCGCCACCGGCGTCTTGAAGATGGCGAGACGCGCTTTCACCCAGGCCTGCAATTCCGCCTCGGTCGCTTCCATGCCCGGCGCCAGATGCACCACGGCCGCGGGTTCCTCGCCCAATGTCCGGTGGGGGATGCCGATCAGGGCGCAATCGGTGACGGCGGGGTGGGCGTAGAGGACGTTTTCGACTTCGCTCGAATAGATATTCTCGCCGCCGCGGATGATCATGTCCTTGGCGCGGTCGACGATATAGACAAAGCCTTCCTCATCCAGCCGGGCGAGGTCGCCGGTGCGGACCCAGCCTTGCACGAAGGTCGCCGCGGTCGCTTCCGGCTTGTTCCAATAGCCTTTCACGATCATCGGCCCGCGCGCCCAGAGCTCACCGACCTCGCCCACGGGAAGTTCGTGTTCGCCGGCCTCGTCCATGATCTTCAGGTCGGCGACCGCGACGGGCAGGCCGGCGCTGGTCGGGCGGTTGAGATAATCCTCCGCCGATATGCCGGTGACGGTCGCCATCGTCTCGGTCATGCCCCAGCCATTGCCGGGCAGCGCGCCGAATTCGGTATAGATGCGCTTGACCAGTTCGGGCGCGGAGGGCGCGCCGCCATAGGCGATCGCCTCCAGCGAGGAGAGGTCGTATTTCGCGCGGTCGGGATGTTCGAGCAGCTGCCACGCCACGGTCGGCACGCCGCCGGTGGCGTGGACCCTTTCGCGCGCGATGATCTCCATGGCCTGCACGACATCCCATTTGCGCATGAAAATCATCTTGCTGCCGGCCGCAACCACCCCCATCAGCGCCGCGCTGCATGCGGTGACGTGGAACAGCGGGATGACGGTGAGCATCGTCTTGGGCGCCGGGGGCGGAATCTCTTCGCCACGCCGCAGCACGGTGCGCGCCGCGCTATAGCCGCTCGAAAAGATATTGGTGATGAGGTTGCGGTGGGTGCCAAGTGCGCCCTTGGGATTACCGGTGGTGCCGCTTGTGTAGAAGATCGTCGCCTCGTGATCGGGCGCGATCTCCATATGGGGGAGCGCGACATCGGGCAGTTGCGCCCAATCATGCGGGGTGCCGATCAGCGACTCCAACGCGGCGACCTTGCCGGTGAGCGGGGTGGAGGCGCGCGCGACGAGGATTTGCTCGACCGCGGGCAGCGATTCATAGGTGCCGGCAAGCCGCTGGTGGCGCTCATCATCGAGGATCAGCAGCCGCGCGCCCGAGTCATTGATGCCGTAATCGAGCTCGCCCGCCGTCCACCAGGCGTTAAGCGGCACGATGATCGCGCCGATGCTGACCACCGCAAAAAAGATCACCGGCCATTCGGGCAGGTTGCGCATGGCCAGCGCGACCCGGTCCCCCTGGGCGATGCCCATCGTCTGCAGCCGGGTCGCCAACGTGGCGACGGCACGGAAATGCGCTTCATAACTGACTCGCTCGTCCTCGTGGATTGTGAACTCGCGATCGCCATAGCCGCGCGCGAGCTGGGCGATCTGGGCGAGATTGGCAGGCGCGTGTTTCCAGGTCCGGGTCGGGACGCCGCCGATCGCGACCGTCTCCATTTCAAAGCGCGCGCCCGGCGCCGTCAGGATCGCGTCGATCTCGGCCAGGCTCATTTTGGGCCAGGCTGGGTCCAGCGCGATCAGGGGCTCGTTCGGGACGGAATCGGACACGGCATCTCTCCAACTCTTGAATTTCGGGTTTGGCTTATCTGGCCTTTCGCGCAAGGTTAGTGTTGATTCACGCGCCGCTCAAGGCAATAGGGTGGCGATCATTTCGAACCAGGGGTATGGAAGAGGCATGAAGATCGCCACGCCGGAATCACATGGCTTTGACAGCTCCCGCCTCGCCCGGATCGATGCGTTGCTGGCCGAGCGCTATGTCGCCCCCGGCAAGCTGCCCCATGCCCAGATCCTGATCGCGCATGATGGTGAGATCGTGCATTTTTCGAGCCACGGCAGCGCGCGCGAGGGCGGCGGCGCGATCGACGAGACATCGCTGTTCCGCATCGCGAGCATGACCAAGCCGGTCACCTCGATCGCTTTCATGATGCTGGTCGAACAGGGGCTGGTCGCAGTCGACACCCCGGTTCATCATGTGCTGCCCGAATTCAAGGGGATTGGCGTCTATAATGGCGGCGGCGCGGGCGTGCCGTTCATGACGCTGCCGACCGCTGAGCCGATGCGGATGGTCGATCTGCTGCGGCACACGGCGGGGCTGACCTATAGTTTTCAGAACCGGTCGAACATCGATGCCGCCTATCGCGAAGGCAAGCTAGAGAATTGGCACGGCAATCTCGACCTTGACGGATTCGTCGCGGCCCTGGGCAGGATTCCGCTGGAATTTTCGCCCGGCAGCGCGTGGAATTATTCGGTGGCGACTGATGTGCTGGGCGCCGTGATCCAGCGACTATCGGGCATGGCGCTCGACGATTTCCTACGCACGCACATCTTTGGGCCTTTGGGCATGCACGACACCTTCTTCACTGTGCCCGAGGACAAGGTACACCGACTCACCGATTGCTATGACTATGTGCCCGGCGGCAAGCCCGTGATGTTCGACCGTGGCGAGGCAAGCGCCTGGAGCCGCAAGCCGAAATTCCTGTCAGGCGGCGGTGGGCTAGTATCGTCCGCGCTCGATTATCATCGTTTCTGCACCATGTGCCTGAACGGGGGCGTGCTTGACGGCGTCCGGATCGTCGGGCGCAAGACTTTGGACCTGATGACACGCAATCACCTGCCCGGCGGCAGCGACCTGGCGGCAATGTCGAAATCCCTGTTCAGTGAGGCGGCCAATGCCGGCACAGGGTTCGGGTTGGGCTTTGCGGTCAATATCGATGTTGCGCGCTCGATGATTCCCGGATCGGAAGGCGAATATTATTGGGGCGGGATGTTTTCGACCGCGTTCTTCATCGATCCCGTAGAGCGGATTTCGATGGTGTTTATGACGCAGCTGCGCCCGTCGAGCGCCTATCCCATTCGCCGTGAGTTGAAGACATTGATCTATTCGGCACTGATATGATCACCCGCCCCCCACGCATCTCCCCAGCCAAAGCTGGGGCCTCCCTGTGGCGGCCCGCACCGCGACCTGCTTGAAATCCCTGCCTTCGCAGGGATGACGAATTGGTTCTAATTTTGGATATCAGGAGAGCAGCATGACCAGCCCCATCACCACCGAACGCCACGGCAACGTGCTTGTCATCATTTCGAACAATCCACCGGTCAATGCGCTGGGCGCGGCCGTCCGCCAGGGGCTGGAAGCCGGATTGAAGGAAGCCGCGAGCGATGCCGCCATCAAGGCGGTCGTCATCCGCTGCGACGGACGGACGTTCTTCGCCGGCGCGGACATTACCGAATTTGGCAAGGCCATGCAGGAGCCGGGCCTGCCAACGGTGATCGATATGATCGAGGCAAGCGAAAAGCCGGTCGTCGCCGCAATCCACGGCACGGCGCTCGGCGGCGGCTGTGAAGTTACGCTGGGCTGTCATTACCGGATCGCCGTGCCCTCTGCCAAAATCGGCACCCCCGAGGTCAAGCTGGGCCTGCTTCCCGGTGCCGGCGGCACGCAGCGCATTCCCCGCGTTGCCGGCGTCGCCATTGCACTCGAAATGACAGCCAAGGGAGATCCGATTTCGGCCGCCAAGGCGATGCAGGCCGGGCTGATCGATCGTCTGGCGGGCGAGAATTCGCTGGCCGCCGATGCCATCGCCTTTGCCCAAGAGATTGCAGATGTCCGCCCGCTGCCGCGCGCGAGCGAAAAAACAGCAACTGCCGATCCTGATGCTGTGGCCGCGTTCAAGAAGGATAACGCCAAGCGCTTTCGTGGTTTCGATGCGCCTGCGGCCAATATCGCCTGTGTCGAAAAAGCAGCGGACGGATCGAGCTTCGCCGAGGGGATCGCCTTTGAACGCACCGAATTCATGAAGCTGATGATGGGCGTGCAGTCCGCCGCCCAACGCCACATCTTCTTCGCCGAGCGTCAGGCCGCCAAGATCGACGGCATCGCGCCTGACATCGCGCTGCGCCAAATCCGCAAAGTCGGCGTGATCGGCGCCGGCACGATGGGCGGCGGCATTTCGATGAATTTTCTGAGTGCCGGCATCCCCGTCACCATTGTCGAAATGCAGCAGGAGGCGCTCGATCGCGGCACCGGCGTGATCCGCAAAAATTATGAAGCATCGGCGGCTAAGGGCCGGATAAAGCCCGAACAGGTCGCGCTCGCCATGGGCGCGCTGACCCCGACGCTCAATCTCGACGACCTGGCCGATTGCGACCTGGTGATCGAGGCGGTTTACGAGAACATGGACGTCAAGAAAGAGCTGTTCGGCAAGCTCGACGCCATCGTCAAGCAGGGCGCGATCCTGGCCTCCAACACCAGCTACCTGAATGTCGATGAGATCGCCGCGTCGACCAGCCGTCCGCAGGACGTACTCGGCATGCATTTCTTCTCGCCGGCCAACGTCATGAAGCTGCTGGAGGTCGTGCGCGGCGCGAAGACGGCCGACGATGTGCTTGCCACCATCATGGCCCTCGCCAAGAAGATCAAGAAGGTCGCGGTTGTGTCTGGCGTATGCCACGGTTTCATTGGCAACCGCATGCTGATGCCGCGTCAGGTCGAGGCCAACAAGCTGCTGATGGAGGGCGCGACGCCCGAGCAGATCGACCGTGTTCATGTCGAATTTGGCATGCCGATGGGGCCGTTCCAGATGAGCGACCTCGCGGGGGTCGATATCGGCTGGCATCGCGATCCTACCCGGATCGAGAGCATTCGCGATGCGCTCGCCGCCGAAGGGCGTTGGGGGCAGAAGAAGTCGGCGGGCTTTTACGATTATGACGAGAAGCGGAACCCGACACCGTCGGCGCGTGTGGCCGAGATCATCGAGGATTTCCGTTCGAAATCGAACCTGCCCAAGCGCGAGATTTCGGATGAGGAGATTATCGAGCGCACGCTGTACACGATGGTCAACGAAGGCGCGCTGATCCTGGAGGAAAAGATGGCGCAGCGCGCGTCTGACATCGATGTCGTCTGGATCTATGGCTATGGCTGGCCGGTCTATCGTGGGGGGCCGATGTTCTGGGCCGATACCGTTGGTGCGAAGGCGATCGTCGCCGGACTGGAAAAGCATGGCTTCAAGGTAGCAGAATTGCTCAAGACCAATGCCGAGACGGGGAGCCGGTTCAAGTGAACGCCCTGCTCGCCCAAGCCCCAACGTCACCCCAGCGAAAGCTGGGGTCTTCGGGCGGCACGTGCGCAGCGCGCAGCAAACAGAGCTCAATATTCGCTCGGGTGACGCTTTGGGGCAAGTCCGCATGACCCGCACCGCGCTTGCCACCGCCGCCGCAATCCGTTCCGGCGCCACCACCGCGCTTGCCGAATGCGAGGCCGCAATTGCGCGGATCGAGGTAGGTGATGGTGATATCAACGCCGTTGTCGTCCGCGATTTCGACCGGGCACGGGCGCAGGCCCGCGCGGTTGATGCGCGGGTGGCGGCAGGCGACAGTGCCGGCGCGCTGCTGGGCGTGCCGATGACGGTGAAAGAGAGCTTCGACGTTGCCGGTCTGGTCAGCTGCTGGGGCTTTGCCGAGCACGCCGATTTCGTTGCGAGCGAGGATGCTATCGCCGTTCAGCGCCTGAAACGCGCAGGCGCAGTGATCCTGGGGAAGACCAACGTGCCGGTTGCACTCGCCGACCTGCAAACAAACAACCCGGTCTATGGCCGTACCCGTAACCCGCATAATCTCGATCGCGTGCCCGGTGGCTCATCGGGCGGTGCGGCGGCAGCGCTGGCGGCGGGTTATGTGCCGATCGAGATCGGTTCGGACATTGGCGGATCGATCCGCTTGCCGGCCGCGTTTTGCGGAATGTGGGGGCACAAGCCGACCTATAATGCGCTGCTGAGCTATGGGCATAACTTCCCGCGGACCGAAGGCTGCGGCGTGGCCCTGAACGTCATCGGGCCGCTCGCGCGCGATCCCGACGACCTCGAAGCCCTGTTCGCGGTGATGGGCGGCGATGCGCTGGCCCGCCCCGCTCCGCGCGCGCCCGGTGCCTGGCGCATCCTGCTGCTCGACCCGCACCCGCATGTGCCGGTACAGGCAGCGATCCGGGCCGCGATCGAGGCGACCGGCAAGGCGTTCGAAGCGGCCGGCGCCAAGGTGGATCGCGAGACCGATCTGCTGCCCGATCTTGTCAACCAATCCGCCAATTACATGCGCATGTTGCTGACTGCGATGTCGCGCGGCGCTGCACCGCCCGATGGCGGCGAACCGACGACGCTCGGTGGCTGGTTCGGCCTGATCGATGCGCAGGCCAAGTGCCGCCGCGATTGGGGACGGTTGTTCGGCCAATATGATGCGGTGATCGCGCCGATCTGGGGCACCACGGCCTATCCCCATGACGACACCCCGCTGGGCGAGCGGATGCTGATAATTGACGGTACCGCGACGCCGGCCGGCATGCAGATGGCGCTGCCCGGTCTTGCCACTTTCCCGATGCTGCCCGCAACCAGCGTGCGGATCGGCACCGATCCCGATGGCCTGCCGATCGGCGTGCAGGTGATCGCGAATTACAACCATGACTGGACGGCGATAGCCGTCGCGCGCGCGGCGCATGATTTGATGAGGAGTTGACCCAATGAGCGACCTGGAAACCTTCCGCGCCGAAACCCGCGTCTGGCTGGAGGCGAACTGCCCGCCCGAAATGCGCGAGCCGATGCGCAGCGACAAGGACGCCAATTGGGGTGGGCGCAACCCGGATTTCCAGCCTGGCCAAAAGGAATGGATGGATGCGATGGCGTCGCGCGGCTGGACCGTGCCTGACTGGCCCAAAGCCTATGGCGGCGGTGGCCTATCAGCGGCTGAAACCAAGATCCTGCGCGAGGAAATGGCGGCCATGAAGTGCCGCAACCCGCTCAACAGCTTCGGCATTTCGATGCTCGGACCGGCGCTGCTGAAATACGGCACCGAGACGCAGAAGCTCGAGCACCTGCCCAAGATTGCACGCGGCGCGATTCGCTGGTGCCAGGGCTATTCCGAACCAAATGCAGGCTCCGATCTCGCCAGCCTCGCGACCTCTGCCGAAGATGCGGGCGACCATTATGTCATCAATGGGCAAAAGGTCTGGACCAGCTACGCCGACAAGGCCGACTGGATCTTCTGCCTGGTCCGTACCGACAAGACTACCAAGCAGGGCGGGATCAGCTTCGTGCTGTTCGACATGGCCAGCCCCGGCGTTTCGACCAAGCCGATCCTGCTGATCAGCGGCTATTCGCCCTTCTGCGAAACCTTTTTCGACAATGTGAAGGTGCCCAAGGCCAATCGCGTCCATGATGAGAACAAGGGCTGGGACGTCGCCAAATATCTGCTCGGCCATGAGCGTGAGATGATCTCGGGCATGGGACTGGGCTCGGTCAGCGGCAATCCGCTGATCGAAGGGGCGATCGCAACGATCGGCCTGGATCATGACGGCCGCCTTGCCGATCCGCTGCTGCGCGCGGCGATTGCGCAGTTCGAGGTGCGCTCCAAGGCGTTCACGATGATGTCCGAGCGCTTTATCGACGAGCTGAAGGCTGGCAAGGCGCACCCCGCCCAGCCATCGATGATGAAATATTACGGCACCGAATTGAACAAGAGCCGCCACGAGCTGATGATGACGGCGGGCGGATCGGACGCACTCGAATGGGAGAGCGAGCGCTCCGCCGGCGGCGCCGCGCCTAGGGCGTGGCTACGCACCAAGGGCAATTCGATCGAGGGCGGGACCAGCGAGGTACAGCTCAATATCGTCGCCAAGCGGATTCTGGCGTTGCCCGACGCCTGAACGCCCGACGTCGCCCCCGGCGCAAGCTGGGGCCTCCTTCCACCACGCGCCTTTGCGGCACGCGATCCCGGCCTGCGCCGGGATGACGAAAGTGAAGAAAATGCCTCTCTATCTCAACGAAGAACAACTGTTGCTCCAGGATACCGCGCGCGGGTTCATCGCCGAGCACGCCCCGGTCAGGCATATGAGGACGCTGCGCGACGCCAAGGATGCAACCGGGTTCAGCCGTGATCTCTGGAAGCAGTTCGCCGATTTGGGCCTAACCGGCATCCTGATCGGCGAGGACGATGGCGGCCTCGGCCTCGGCCATGTAGAGGCAGGCGTGGTACTCGAGGAAATCGGGCGCAACCTTTCCCCCTCCCCCTTCTTAGCCACCGCCGTTGCCGCGGTAGAAGCACTGAAGGGCAGCCCCCACGCCGCGCGTTTCTTCCCGGGCATCCTGTCCGGTGAAACCATAGCCGCAATCGCGATCGACGAAGGCGCCAAGCACCGCGCCACCATCGGCATGAAGGCCGAGCGCGCCGGCAATGGCTTTAAGCTGACCGGTGCCAAGCAATTTGTCAGCCACGGCCATGTCGCCGATGTCATCATCGTCGCCGCGCGCACCGCCGGATCGGCGGATGACGCACACGGCATCACCCTGTTCGCCGTCGATCGCAATGCGGCAGGCCTGACCGCCGAGGCCGAGCGGCTGGCCGATTCCTCGCTCGCCGCGCGGCTCAATTTCGACGGGGTCGAGGTCGATGCCGATGCGGTGATCGGCGAAATCGATCACGGCGGCGATCCGCTCGGCCGCCTGTTGCGCGCCGGCCGCATTGGCGCGTCGGCCGAATTGCTCGGTGTCGGCGGCGGCGCGATGGACATGACGGTCAATTATCTGAAGGAGCGCAAGCAATTCGGCGCGCGGATCGGCAGCTTTCAGGCGCTCCAGCATCGTGCCGCGCATCTCTATGCCGAAATGGAGGTCGCCAGCGCTACTGTCCTCAAGGCGCAGCAATTGCTCGATAGCGGGGACGCAAAGGCGAATGAGGCCGTTTCGGTCGCCAAGGCGATGACCGCGATGGCGACCACGCTGGCGGTGCAGGAAGGTGTCCAGATGCATGGTGGGATCGGTATGACCGACGAATATGACATCGGTTTCTACATGAAGCGGAGCCGCGTCCTGGCCGAGATGTTTGGCGATGCCAATTTCCATGCTGACCAGCTCGCGCGCGCGGCGGGCTATTGATGACCGACGACATCGCCGAACCCGACCCCTCGCCAGCGCATCTCGCCCAGACTTTGGTCGATCTGCTCGACGTGGAGGAAATCGACACCGATCTCTATCGCGGCAAGCGCGGCAATGACGGTTTTGGCCGCGTGTTTGGCGGCCAAGTAATCGGCCAGGCGTTGCAGGCGGCGCAGCGATCGACCGAGGCGCCCAAACAGGCGCATTCGCTTCACGCCTATTTCATGCGCCCCGGCAATGAGGATCACCCGATCATCTACCGCGTCCTGCGCGATTTCGACGGCAAGAGCTTTGCCACCCGGCGGGTGATTGCGATGCAGAAGGGCCAGCCGATCCTGAGCATGACCTGCTCGCTGCAAGTGCCCGAAGACGGGCTGACGCATCAGGACGCGATGCCCGATGTGCCGCCGCCCGAGGAGCTAACGTCGGACCGCGATTTGCGGCTGGCGATGCTCGACAAGATCCCCGAGCGCTTCCGCGCCAATTTCATGCGCCCGCGGATGGTGGATATCCGGCCAGTCTCGCCGCGCAGCTGGTTCAACCCGGTCAAGCAGGCGCCGCGCCAGAACAGCTGGTTCCGTGTCGTCGCGCCGATTGGCGATGAGCCCGCGCTACACCGTGCGATCCTGGCCTATGCGTCCGACATGTCGCTGCTCGGCACCGCGACACTGGCGCATGGCGTCAACTGGATGACCCACAAGCTGCAGACCGCCAGCCTCGACCACAGTGTTTGGATACACGAGCCGTTTCGCGCCGACGAATGGCTGCTCTATGTCTGCGACAGCCCCTGGGCCGGGCATGCGCGCGGCTTCAACCGCGGCAAGATTTTTGCGCGCGACGGGCGGCTGGTGGCGAGCTGCGCGCAAGAAGGTCTGATCCGTTTGCGGGAGTAATGGCATGACTCTGACGACCGATATCGCCGATTTCGCGCGCCGTGATTTCACGTTCGCGGGCAAGACCAAGCCAGTGCTGCTGATCGGCGACAGCGGCCCGGCCATCATCGTCATCCACGAAGTCTATGGTTTTACGCCAACACTGGCGCGCTTCTGCCGCTGGCTCGCCGACGCGGGCTTCAGGGTCTATGCGCCGATCTTGCTCGGCACGCCCGATGCGACCAATCCTGAACGCATCACGCGCGGACGGTTGCTCGGTCTGTGCGTCAGCCGCGAATTTACCCTGTTCCGCGCCAACCGATCGAGCCCGATCGTCGATTGGCTCAAGCCGCTCGCGCGTCAGGCGCATCAGGAATGCGGCGGCCCCGGCGTCGGCGTGATCGGCATGTGCCTGACCGGGGGGTTTGCATTGTCAATGGCCGTCGATCCGGTGGTGCTAGCGCCAGTGCTGTCGCAGCCGGGCATGCCGGCGACGCGCCCGGCCGGGTTGGATATTTCAACCAGCGATCTGGCGATCGTCAGGCGGCGCAGCCGCGAATCGGGGCTCGAAATCCAGGGTTATCGCTTTGACGGTGATCCGCTGTCCAAGGCCGAGAAGTTCACGACGCTGCGCCGCGAATTCGGCGATGCGTTCACCGGCATCGAAATCCCCGATAGCGCCGGCAACCCCGACAGCCCGCTCGCCAAGGCCGGCAAACCGCCGCACAGCGTGTTTACCGGCGACCTGATCGATGCCGAGGGGGAGATTACCAAGTCTGCCGTGCAGGAAGTGACGGGCTTTTTCACCCGAGCGCTTGTCCGCTGAAAATCGGTCGGCGGCAGTTGCCTGGGGCCGATCACACGGCCGTTTTGCCATATTCCTGTTTGGTCACCGGGTGGCTCGATGACAAGCCGCCGTCCACGGCGATCGCCTGGCCGTTGACATAGCTGGCGGCATCGGAGGCCAGGAATGCTGCTACATTCGCGAGTTCTTCGGGCTGGGCGCCGCGCCGCAACGGATTGAGCCGACCGACCCGGTCCATCTTGCCGGCATCGCGCGCATAATCGAAGGTTGGCTTGGTCATGCCGGTTTCGGTTAACCCCGGGCAGATCGCGTTGACACGGACATTCGAGCCCGCGAGCTGCTGGGCGGAGACCATGGCGAGATTGATCACGCCTGCCTTCGACGCCGAATAGGCCGGCGATCCCGCGCCCGAACGGATCCCGGCGACGCTCGCCGTCAGCACGATCGCGCCGCCACCCCGCTTGGCGATCTCTGGCGCCGCATGCTTGATGGCAAGGTACGGCCCGATCAGGTTGACGCGCAGCACTTCGGTGATCAGCGCGACATCGGTATCGAAGATATTGGCCATGCCGCCGGAAATGCCGGCATTGGCAAACATAATGTCGAGCCCGCCAAAGGTAGTGACGGCCAGCGCCACGGTCTTTTCGACATCGGCTTCAAGCCCCGCATCCATTTTGATTGCGACGGCGGTGCCGCCGGCGGCGGTAATCATTGCGGCGGTTTCATGCGCACCGTCGCTGATATCGGCGACGACCAGCTTGCCGCCCTCACCGGCAAACAGGATCGCGGCCGCCCGGCCAATGCCCGATCCTGCGCCGGTAACGATGATCGATTTGTCGGTGAACCGTGCCATCTGAAAACTCCCAAACCCTAAAAACTCTCGTTGACCCATTGGTTTCGAACGCAGTCGAGAAACAGGCCATAAACGTCCCGCTGCGGTTTCTCGACTGCGCTCGAAACCAACGGATCGGGGGATGTTTATCCCCGCTAAATCGTCACCCCGCCATCAATAACGATCGTCTGCCCGGTCATGAATGCGCTGGCCTTGCTCGCCAGAAAGACGACCGCGCCGGCGATCTCCTCGGGCTCGCCGATCCGGCGCAGCGGGGTGGTGGCGTTACGCACCTTTACGGCCGCCTCGTCCTCCCACAAAGCGCGCGCGAAATCGGTGCGAATCAGGCCCGGCGCGATGCAATTGACGCGCACATTGAACGGCCCGAATTCATGCGCCAGGTTGCGCGCGAGCTGCATGTCTGCCGCCTTGGAGATCGCATAAGCGCCAATGATTGCCGTGCCCCTGATCCCGCCGATCGACGAAATGATGATGATGCTCCCCGCTCCCCGATCGCGCATGTCGGGCGCGACCATCGCAATCAGCCAATGGTTGGAGATGATGTTGTTGTCGAGGATCTTGCGGAACTGATCGTCGGCAATGCCCTCCTGCGGCCCATAATAGGGATTGGACGCGGCGTTGCAGACGAGGATATCAACCTTGCCGAAGGCGGCACGGGTTTCATCGACGAGATGCTGCAAGCCAGCCTTGTCGGAAATGTTGGCGGCGACAGCGATCGCGGTGCCTTCGCCGAATTTGCCGTTGATCTCAGCGGCGACCTCAGCGCAGGCATCCTGCTTGCGGCTGGAAATGACGACCTTGGCGCCATGCTCGGCGAGTTCCCAGGCGCTCGCCTTGCCGATCCCGCGCGAGGAACCGGTAATGATGGCGACGTGGCCGGTCAGATCGAATTGGCTCATCTTCTCTCCCTTTCCCAATATCGTCACCCGACACCGGCCGGGGTCTTAGGCGATGGCGGGTACCAGCGCCTCACAAGGACCCCAGCTTCCGCCGGGGTGACGATGCTGGCTGGTTATGCTCCCGCCTTTTTTGCAAACGCCCAGGCCGCCGCCGCGAGCGGACCGACGCGCTCTGCTGTCTTGGCCGCCTGCGCGCTGGAGGCGGTGCCGTCGACGATCCGCTTCTTGATGCCCTGGACGATGCCGGTCAGCCGAAACAGGCTGTAGGAGAAATACCAGTCGAGATTGGGCAGCCCGTCTCGCCCCGTGGCGGCGCAATAGCGCTCGACGACTTGCTCGACCGTCGGGATGCCCGTTTCCGGACCATCGATGCCCATCACGCCCGATCGCCCCTCAGGCTCGGTAACCCAGTTCATCAGGAAATACGCAATATCGGCGAGCGGATCGCCAAGCGTGGAGAGCTCCCAATCGAGCACCGCGATCACGCGCGGCGCATCGCCCGCGAAGATCATATTATCGACGCGGTAATCGCCATGAACGATCGAAGTGCGGGTCTGTTCGGGAAGCGTGGCGGGCAACCATTCGATCAGCGCCTCGACCTCGGGCATCAGCTCGGTTTCGGAAGCGCGATATTGCCGCGTCCAGCGGGTGACCTGGCGTTCGAAATAATTGCCCGGCTTGCCATAATCGCCAAGCCCCGCCGCTGCGTAATCGGTATTGTGCAGCTGGGCAAGCGTATCCACCATCGCGTCATAATGCGCCCGGCGGTCGGGCGGGGTCATCCCGGGCAGAGATCCGTCCCACAGGCTGCGCCCCTGCACCATCTCCATGATGTAGAACATCGACCCGATCACCGCCGGAACCTCGCAAAGGCCGAACGGTGCGGGCACCGGAAAGCCGGTTGGGTGCAGCCCCGCGATCAAGCGATATTCGCGGTCGACCGCATGAGCGCTGGGCAGCAGTTTGCCAAAGGGCTGGCGGCGCAGCACATAGCTCTTGCCGCCGGCCTCGACCCGATAGGTCGGGTTGGACTGGCCCCCCTTGAACTTGGAGAGCGCGACGGGGCCGTCAATGCCGGGCATGTGCCCCTTCATCCAGGCAGCGACCGCCGCCACATTGATCGGATCATCGGCAGGGACCGGAATTGTGCCCACCATCGTGATATCGGCACCCTGCGTCATCAGCTGAACTCGATCACGGAGCGCACGGTATCGCCCGTTCGCAATTTGGCGAGTGCGTCGTTGACTTGCGGCAACGTGATCCGCTCCGCCACCATCGTATCGAGATCGAGCTTGCCGTCGAGATAGAGCTGAACGAGGCGCGGCATGTCGATCGGGAAGCGCGTTGAACCGAGCAGCGAGCCTTGCAGCTTCTTGCCAGTCAGGAAACTCGGCCCCGGAATGCTGACCATATTGCCGGGTGCGATCATGCCGAGAATCGTGGCGGTACCGCCGCGTTTGAGCAGCGCCCAAGCGAGCTCGGCAGTATTCGGCCGGCCGACGGCCTCGATCGCGTAATCAACGCCCCCCCCCGTCAGCGCGATGACCTTTTTGGCGAGATCTGGATCGTTGGAATCGAAGCCATGCGTCGCCCCCAGTCGCTTGGCGAGCGCACGCTTGTCGGCGACCGGGTCGATCGCAATGATCTGCCCGGCACCGGCGATCTTGGCGGCGTTGATCGCTGACAGGCCGATCCCGCCGCAGCCGATCACCGCAACGGTTTCGCCAGCACGCAGCCGGCTGTCATTGAAGATCGATCCCGCCCCGGTGATGACCGCACAGCCGAGCAAGGCGGCGCGATCGAGCGGCATCTCCTTGGCAATTGCGACACACGCATTCTCATGCACCAGCATCATTTCGGCAAAGGCCGACAGATTGAGGAAGGGCGCGAGCGGCGTGCCGTCCTGGAGGCTGATGCGCGGGTCCGCCCCCTTGGCCCGCCGCGTCGAGGGATCGACGCACAGCGACGGCCGGCCAGTCACGCACATCTCGCAACTGCCGCAAAAAACCGTGAAGAAGGTGATGACATGGTCGCCAACCTTCAATCGCGCGACATCGCTTCCGACCTCCTCGACAATGCCGGCGGCTTCGTGTCCCGGCACGGTCGGCATCGGGTGCGGGAAGGCGCCATCGACGAAGTGCAAGTCGGACCGGCACACGCCGCACGCAACGGTGCGGATCAGCACTTCGCGCGGGCCGGGCTTCGAAATGGCGATGTCTTCGATGACCAGTTCGGTCTTCGGTTCGTAAAGGACGGCTGCTTTCACTTCACTTCTTCCTTCGTCGCACCCCACCCCGCAGCGTCATCCCGGCAAAAGCGGGGATCGCAAGCGGCGGCGCGGTGCCGATTGCAACGAAACCCCAGCTTTCGCTGGGGTGACGTTTTGAGCATGCGGGTGGACCTACCGCCGTACCATGCCTTTCGCTGCAACGGCTTCGGGAAGATCAGCATACTTCCCGAATTCGTGGCGAGCGATCGCCCGGTTGTGGACTTCATCGGGTCCATCGGCGAAACGCAGGGTGCGCATCGCCGCCCAGGCATGCGCCAGCTCGAAATCACCCGACACGCCGCCGCCGCCATGCGCCTGAATGGCATCGTCGAGGATCGACAGCGCCATGTTTGGGGCGGCTACCTTGATCATCGCGATTTCCTGCTGCGCGCTCTTGTTGCCGGCCCGGTCCATCATGTCGGCGGCCTTGAGGCAGAGCAGGCGCGTCATCTCGATATCGATCCGCGCCTTGGCAATGCGCTGTTCCCAGATCGATTGATCGGCGATGCGCTTGCCGAACGCAACGCGGGTCAGCAGGCGCTTGGCCATGGCCTCGATCGCGACTTCAGCCACGCCGATGGTGCGCATGCAGTGATGAATCCGGCCCGGCCCGAGCCGCCCTTGCGCGATTTCGAACCCGCGACCTTCGCCGAGCAGCACATTTTCGACCGGCACGCGGACATTCTTCAGCTCGACCTCGCCATGTCCGTGCGGTGCATGGTCATAGCCATAAACGCTGAGCATCCGCTTGATCGTCACGCCAGGGGCATCCATCGGCACCAGAATTTGGCTCTGCTGGCTGTGGCGCGAACCCTCCGGGTTGGTCTTGCCCATCACGATGGCGATCTTGCAGCGCGGATCGCCCACGCCAGACGACCACCATTTGGTGCCGTTGATGACATAGTCATCGCCATCGCGAACCATGCTGGTTTCGATGTTGGTGGCATCAGAAGACGCCACTGCCGGCTCGGTCATCAAAAAGGCCGAGCGGATCTCGCCCTGCATCAGCGGCTTGAGCCAGCGCTCCTTTTGATCGCGCGTGCCGTAGCGATGAAGCACTTCCATGTTGCCGGTATCGGGCGCGGAGCAGTTGAAGCACTCGCTGGCCCAACCGATTTTGCCCATCTCCTCGGCGCATAGCGCATATTCGAGGTTGGTGAGCTGTGTGCCTTCAAACTCGAACGAGTCGTCGACATGGGTTTGACCTGAATGCGGCGGCATGAAGAAATTCCAAAGCCCCGCTTCTTTGGTTTTGGCCTTCATCTCCTCGATGACCGGAATGACCTTCCAGCGCTCGCCCTCGTGGCTTTGCTGCTCGTAAAGATGGTTTCGCGGGCGAATATGCTGGTCGATGAACCCCCTCACACGGTCCCGGAAATAGGTTTCGCGTTCGCTTAGCGTGAAATCCATGACACTCTCTCCATCGGCTCGGTTGGGCGTGGCTTAGACCGTACCGCGTTTTCGGTAAAGCCGCTGAGCGACCGCTTTTTCTGCTTTTGTTGCTTCAAAAGGGTGTTTTTGATTGTGACGTAAAAAGGACTGTTTCTTCGAAAAGATGCTGTTAAGCTCGGATGATGGCGGCTGTGGGGACAGTTCAGAGCGAAACGACTGGGAGCACGGTGCGATTCCGTGCCAAGCGCGATGCGATCCTCGCCGCCGCCGCCCAGGCCATCAACGAACAAAGCGCCAAGGGCATGACTTTTGCCGATGTTGCTCGGCGCGTGGGCCTGAACACCACCAGCGTCACCTATTATTTCAAGCGCAAGGAAGACCTTGCCGCCGCCTGCTTCGAATATACGCTCGAGCAACTCCAGATCATGCTGGCCGAGGCGATGACCCTGCCCACCCCGCAGCAGCGGGTGGCGCGCTATCTGGCGCTCAACATGGACCGGCTCGCGCGGATTCAGCGCGGTGAAGCGACGTCCTTTGCCGTGCTGTCTGATCTTCGCGCGATGGAAGAACCGGTGCGCGGGCGGCTGATGGCCGGCTGGCGCGATGTCTTCCGCCGTACCCGCGCGCTGTGGGGGCCCGCCGATACCCGTGCCGAAACTGACCTGAACGGTGCGCGCGCGCATGTGCTGCTGGAGAACACCTTCTGGCTGCCGGTGTGGCTGATCCGGTACGATCTCGATCAATTCGAACGGGTGGAAGAACGGCTGATGGCCGTTTTCGCCAACGGCATCGCCCCACGTAATGCCGTATGGGCCCCCGCCCGCATCGATCTTGACCATGACGAAGCCGAGCCCGGGCGCGAGGCCTTTTTGCTGGCTGCCACCCGGCTGATCAACGAGCTGGGCTATCGCGGCGCCTCGGTCCAGAAAATCGCGTCACAGTTGAATGTCACCAAGGGCAGTTTCTATCATCATCTCGATGCCAAGGACGATCTGGTCATCGCCTGCTACAAGCGCAGCCTGGACACGATCGCCGATGCTCAACGACTCGCCGGGTTGGAACCGGGCAGCTATTGGCAGCAATTGTCGAGCGTTTTGTCGACCTTGCTCGACATTCAGTTTTCCGAGCGCGGCCCGCTGATGCGGACGACGGCGCTGTCCGGCCTGCCGCGATCGGTGCGCAGCGCGATGGTCAATCGATCGAACCGGATCGCACGCCGCTATGCCGGCATGATGAGCGATGGCATCGCCGAAGGCTCCGTCCGGCCAATCGATCCGCTGATCGCGTCGCAGGCGTTGATGGCGCTGCAGAACGCCGCCTTCGACATGCGCAAATGGGCCAGCACGATGCCGCGCGACCGCGCCATCGCTTATTATGCCTCCACGCTGTGCTTTGGCCTGTTCGATGACAGGATATTGGCGCTTTAAAGCACCGTGCGATAGATCAGAAGCGTTAGCTGTGCCCCCTGACGATGGGCTGCTTTTTCCTCGTCTACCGGGAATGCAGCCCGAAGTAATGGCAGGGCTTCGACAAACTGAGCTTGAACAGGGCGCGATGATTCCGAGATTCAGATCGATGGTCTAAACGCGACTAAATGGCGACCGAATCAGCGGCGTGTCGGCT
This sequence comes from Sphingomonas sp. 28-63-12, assembly GCA_002281535.1. Taxonomy (GTDB): domain Bacteria; phylum Pseudomonadota; class Alphaproteobacteria; order Sphingomonadales; family Sphingomonadaceae; genus Sphingomonas. The sequence continues at coordinate 43,380 of NCGD01000015.1, read as the reverse complement.
GGCCTGCGGGCTAAATGCGCCGTCAATCTAACCAAAACAGGTATCCGAACCGGTCGGTTCGGTGGGGATGCATTATGGCGTCGTCCTGTTGCACCCCAACCATATAAAAAGGCGCCGCCCGGATGTTCTCCGGACGGCGCCCCTGTAAAACAAACCATCACATCAGAGCTGGCGACGTCAGAACTTGCCGCGCAGCGTGATCCCATAGGTGCGTGGTTCGGCCAGGAATGCCGAGAAGATCTGCGTCCCACCAGGATAGCCGGCCGACGGGGTCGAGCTTGCCTGCTGGAACGGGGTATTGAAGGCTACCTGGGTATAATTGGTGTTGAGGACATTTTGGCCCCAGAACTCGATCGACCACTTCTCGCTCGGGCCGCGGATGCCGATCCGGGCGTTGACCGTCACGAATCCATCCTGCTCCTTTTGCGGGAACAGATCGGACCCCGTATTATAGTCGCCAGTCAGGCGGCCATCGACATAGAACAGACCGGAAAGGCCGCTATTGCCCAGTTTCGGCGTCCACGAAACGGCCGATGTCACGACCAGCTGCGGCGCGTTCGACAGATTGTCGCCAGGGAGCAACCGCAGCGCCGGATCAAGCGGCGAGCCATTTTGGTTGCCGATCAGATTTTTCTGATAGCGCGTGTCGGCATAGGTAACACCGGCATTGACCGTGAAGTCACGGATCGGTGTGATGCTCGCCTCGAATTCCACACCCTGCGAGATCACGCCGGGACGGACATTGCCGGGCGCGCATGCCCCGGTTGCCGCACTCAGATCGCGATCGGCACCGGCCAGATCGGTGCTGCAGCTATTAACAGTCTGTACCAGAAAGACCGAGCCGTTGAAGGTATTCAGCTGGAAATTCTTGAACTCCTGCCGGAACGCCGCAACGTTGATGCTGAAATGACGGGTCGAATATTTCGCGCCGACTTCATAGGCGGTGTTGATTTCCTGATCGAACTGCAGGTTCTTGACCAGTGCCTGGGCACCGCCCGGCGTTGCCGAAAACGGGAAGATCGGAGATTTCAGGGCCGAACGATCAAGGTTGAAACCGCCCGCCTTATAGCCGCGCGCCCAACTGCCATAAACCAGCAGATCGGGCGTAACCTTATAGGACAGGATCGCCGTGCCCGTGAACTCGCCTTCCTGACGCTTGTCATTGATCGAAACACCGTTCAGCTCGGCCGTCGAATTGCCCTGGCAGGAGAGCGAGATTACGCCGCCCGTCAGGCTCGACGGGACCGTCGTCGTGGCGGCACCGGTCAGATACGGAAGCAACAGTGCCTGCGCCTGCTGGCAGACAGTATTGTCGTTGCCGAAATTGGCGTTGAGCGTCTTGGTTTCGTTGGTGTAGCGCGCGCCGAGCGTCAGCTTCAGCGAATCCGTGATGCTGACGATGTTGTGCGTGAAGAACGCGAAGTTGCGGCTGTTCTGCTGATAGGTCGAAACCGTTTCGCCCCGATTATTGAGCGTGCTGAGCAGATTGAGGCCGTTGATGAGGACCTGCGCCTGATTGGGCAGAGGCCCGAAGATGCCACGCAACACCGTATCGGTGACCGCACCATTGGGGCCGGCCCGGCAGCCTGCCTGGGTCGGATCGCGCGGGATGCCGCCACTTACCGCCGCAAGCAGGCGGCACGATGCAAAGGCGCCATATTGCGTACCAAAGCGGAGATTATCGCGTACCGTCAGGTCTTCATTGGCGAAATAGCCGCCGACCAGCCAGTCGAGATGGCCGTCAAAGGCTTCGCCCTGCAGCCGCAATTCCTGCGAGAAGGTGGCGAATTCGCGCCGGCCGGCATTGGGGCCGGGCTGACGATAGAGAATATCGACCGCGCTATAATCGGTGTCGGATCCCTGATAGTTATAATAGCCGCGATAAGCGGTGATCGACGTCAGCTTCACGCCGCCAAAGTCATAATCGAGCTGGCCGGAAATGCCCCAATCCTGGGTCTGGCCGGCATAGCTGCGGCCTGGCGTGACATAGACATTGCGCGAATAGGGATTGCTGAGCGCCGCGGCCGGTTCGCCCATGCTGGTCAGCACACCGATGATCGGATTTGTGGGGTTTAACAGCCCCAGATTGGCCGGCGCTACCGTCTGATCGATATAGGCGGCCGCGCAGCAAGATTCATTACGACGCGTATAATCGCCGATCAGACGGAAGCTGAGATCGGCGGAGGGTTGATAAAGCAGCTGGCCACGGATGAAGTAACGGTTGCGATTGTTGATCGTGCCGCCGTTAGTGACATCATTGTAGAACCCGTCGCGCCGCACATAGACACCATCGAGCCGGGCCGCGACCGTGTCCGTGATCGGCACATTGATATTTTCACCGACGCGGAAGAAATTATAATTACCATAGGAGATTTCGCCGCCGGCACTGGCGGTGAACGAAGGCAGTTTGCTGGTGACGCTGATGATACCGGCAGACGCATTGCGCCCGAACAGCGTGCCCTGCGGACCGCGCAGCACTTCAATTCGCTCAATGTCCCCGAGCTCGTTGAGGCCGACACCCGAGCGCGAGCGGTAGACGCCATCAACAAACACGGCGACCGAACTTTCAAGGCCGGGATTGTCCCCAACCGTACCGATGCCGCGAAGGCGTGCCGAACCATTGGCCTCGTTGCCGGTCGATGAAACCAAAAGCGATGGCGCAAGCTGATTGAGCTGGCGAATGTCGTTCGCGCCCGACCGTTCAAGACTGGCCGCGTTGACGGCGGTTACCGCGATCGGCACATCGGCGAGGATCTGCTGACGGCCCTGGGCGGTAACGACAATGTCGTTGCTTTGTTCGCCGTCATTGGCAGAATCAGCGGCAGCGGATTCGGCGGCCGGTGTGGACGGGGCCTGCTGGGCGGCCGCTGGCGACGCCAAGCCAAACGCCAGTACCGAGCACGCACATGCGGCCATCAAATGAGTCTTGAGCATCTCTCTCTCCCACATGGTCGGATCGCTGCAGGATTCCGTACCGTAATCTCGAATTGGCAGAGTGAGGGGGCTGGCGTCAAGTAAAACTAAGGTTGCGAAACGCGACCTTTAGCGGGGCTGTTGCTAAAATGACATATAATGGCGGCTATTCAAAAATGGGCGAACCCGCCTTTTAATTCACCCGCGATCGAAGCCCACCGGCGCGGCGCCACGGCGACCGGTCCGGCTGGCTTTTCCCGAATGGACCAGGCTCAATAGCCGTTCAAACGGGCAAATCGTTCGCGGTGAAATGCAGCATTGCCCCACATCGCCTCAAGCACGGCCGCGCGCTTGATATAGAAGCCGGCGTCATAATCATCGGTCATGCCGATGCCGCCGTGGAGCTGGATCATTTCACGACTGGCCAGTTTCAGCGTATCGCCGGCCACCGCCTTGGCGAGGGTGACGGCTTGGTCAATATCGGAACGACCGGAATCGATCGCCTCGAGCGCGGCCTCGACTGCCGAGCGCATCAGCTCGATCTCGGTGAACAGCTTGGCCATACGGTGCTGCAGCGCCTGGAAGGTGGAAAGCAGCTGACCGAACTGGACGCGGGTTTTGAGATAATCATTGGTGGTCTCGAACGCCTGCACGGCCAGGCCGAGCATCTCAGCGCACACCGCCGCCGTCGCGCGATCGACAATGGCTTGCGTGGTGGTGCCTTCGAGCTTTTCGGCAAAGGCGCCGTCGAAGCTGATTTGCGCATGACTCCGCGAATCCGCCATCTTGCGGGTCGAGCGGGATACGCCCGTGGCATCGCCGGCAACGAGATAAAGCCCATCGGTAGCAGCAACGACGAACAACGCAGCACTATCTCCCTCTGCGACGAAAGCCTTGGTGCCGGTGATCTTGCCGCCTGCGACGCTGGTGGCGATCTTTGCAGGATTGTGGACGGGGCCCTCATCGACAGCCAACGTTGCCACGACTTCACCGGTCGCGATGCGCGGCAGCCAAGCGGCCTGTTGCGCCGGCGATCCGCCCATCACGATCGCGGTTGCCGCCGCCGCTGTGGAAGCGAGCGGCGATGCGGCAAGATTGCGCCCAAGCTGTTCGAGCACGAGGCCGAGCGAAAGATAGCCGAACGCTGTACCGCCAAACTCTTCGGGGATCACGATACCGGCCAGGCCCATTTCGGCCATGACGCGCCAGGCGTTGGCATCATAGCCCGCCGCCGGCGCCGCATCGCGCATCTTGCGGAAGGCACTGACAGGCGATTCATTATCCGCCCATTCGCGCACCATGTCGCGGATCATCGTTTGTTCGTCGTTGAGTGCTGCCATTGTTTTGGTCCCGCTTGTCGGTCATTTCACTATCGTCGCCCCGGCGAAAGCCGGGGCCTTTATGGGGTGGGCCGATCGCCTTCCCGCAAGAGACCCCGGCTTTCGCCGGGGTGACGGTTATCTCGATCGGTACGTCTACTGGTGATCAAGCATCCCGAGGATGCGCTTGGCGATCACGTTGTTCTGGATTTCGGTCGAGCCGCCATAGATCGAGACGGCCTTGCCCCAAAGCCACGTGCGGGTCTGCGCGAGTTCTGCCTCGCTGAACCCCTCGCCTTCCCAGCCAAGCCCGTTCATGCCCATGATCTCGATCGCGAGTTCGGCGCGGTCCTGCGTCAGCCGCGCACCGACATTCTTCATGATCGACGATGCCGCCGACGGGCCCTGATTGGATTTCGCCTCAAGCGCAGCACGCCGCAGCGTCAGCATGAACGCGCGCTGATCCATTTCGTGACGGACGATGCGCATCCGCAAATCGCTGTCGGCCATCGTGCCGTCATCATTGGCGCCCCGATATTCCTTGGCGAGCGCGCCCATCGGCTTGCCCGCGAACAACCGCGCGGCGGCACCGCCACCCGAGAGATTGCTGCGCTCATGCTGGAGCAGGCGCTTGCCGATCGTCCAGCCTTCACCCTCGCGACCGACCAGGTTTTCCTTGGGCACCTTCACATCGGTGAAGAACGTTTCGCAAAAAGGCGACTGGCCGGAAATCATCCGAATCGGCCGAACCTCGACGCCGGGCGACGTCATGTCGATCAGCAGGAAGCTGATGCCCTCATGCTTCTTGGTCTTGTCGGTACGGACGAGGGCGAAGCATTTGTCGGCCCATTGCCCGCCCGAGGTCCAGGTTTTTTGGCCATTGACGAGATAGTGATCGCCCTTGTCCTCGGCAAAGGTCTGAAGACTGGCGAGATCTGACCCTGCGCCGGGCTCGGAATAGCCCTGGCACCAGCGCACCTCGTTCTTGGCGATTGCGGGAATATGCTCCAGCTTCTGCGCTTCGCTGCCATATTCGAGCAAGGTCGGGCCGAACATCATCACGCCCATGCCGCCGATCGGGTTCCAGGCACCGACGCGGCCCATTTCCTCAGCCAGCACGCGGGCCTGATGCTTGTCGAGACCGCCGCCGCCATAGGCCGCCGGCCAAGTCGGCACGCCCCAGCCCTTGTCGCCCATCGCCTTGGTCCAGGCGGTTTCATCGGCGCTCGGGTTGCTGGGGCCTTCGAGCGCGGACATGCCGCTGTCCTTGCCCTTCAGCGAGGCGGGAAAATTGTCAGCAAGCCAGGCGCGGACATCGGCGCGGAAGGTGTCCAGCGCGGTCGCTGGTGTATCAAGATCTGGGGCGGTGGCCATCAATGCTCTCCTGCAGAACCGAATCTGAAGATCGGGTATGGTGCCGCCATCGCACAAATCCATGCGCCGCGCAAAGGGCAGAGCGCCCAAATCCCGCTTGTCCAAGGGTGCCGTTACGGCATAACGCCTGCTGGTCTGCCCCCGTCCTTGCGGCCGGGGCCAATCCAGCCGGATGACGCCTGATGTCCTTTGCCAACCGCGCCATCCCAATCATCCTGACCGCGGTGCTGATCGATACGATCGGGTTCGGCATTGTCATCCCCATCCTGCCGCAACTGATTACCGAATTGGGCCATGTCGACCTGGATCAGGCGACGCGGATTTCGGGCTATTTGTTGGGCGTCTATGCGCTGACTCAGTTTTTCGCCGGGCCGGTGCTGGGCAATCTGGGCGACCGGTACGGCCGGCGGCCGGTGCTGATCGCGTCGATGCTCGCTTTTTCGGCCGATTATGCGCTGATGGCGTTCGCGCCGACGCTGGCGTGGCTGTTCCTTGGCCGCGCGGTCGCAGGGGTAGCAGGCGCAATCTATGGCCCGGCGAGCGCAGCGCTGGCCGACGTGACCCCGCCCGACGCGCGCGCCAGGATGTTTGGCTATATCAGCGCGGCGTTTGGCATCGGCTTCATCATCGGCCCGGCGATTGGCGGCGTATTGTCGGATTTGGGGCCGCGTGCGCCGTTTGTTGCGGCGGCGGCGCTGGCGCTGATCAATGCGATGACGATGATTTTCCTGATGCCGGAATCGCTGGCGCCCGAAAACCGCCGTCCGTTCGACTGGCGCAGCGCCAATGTCGTCGGCGCGTTCCTGCCACTGTTCAAAAGCGGGGATGCAGCACCGCTGCTGATCGCCTGGTTCATCTGGAGCCTGGCCAGCAACGTCTATCCCGCGACATGGTCTTTCTGGTCGGCGGCGCGCTTTGGCTGGGATGCGCGCGCGATTGGCTGGTCGCTGGCCTTTGTCGGGCTGGTGATGGCGAGCGTGCAGTTGCTGCTGACCGGGCCGATCATCGCCCGACTGGGCGAGCGCAAGGCCGCGGTGCTGGGGCTGGCGAGCGGGACAGGCGCCTTCCTTACCTATGTCGTCATCACGCAAGGGTGGCAGGCCTATGCCGTGTTTCTGGTCAGTGGCCTGTCTGCGCTGGTGTTTCCAGCGATGAACGGGTTGCTGTCACGCCTCGCCGATGCCTCGCATCAAGGCGCATTGCAGGGCGGGATCGGCAGCATGAACAGCGTAGCCGCCGTCATTGCGCCGTTGATCCTGACTCAGGCGCTGGCCAACGGCGTCGCGCGGGGTTTTCCCGGGGCGGCTTTCCTCGTTGCCGGTGTGCTGGCCGCGATGGCGCTGCTGATCGTGATGTGGAAGGTGATTGGCCGCGTGCCAGCCAAGGGCGAAGTGCCGGTCGCCTAACCCTCCCGGCCCGGCCGTCGCGACAGCGCGACGTCAAGATGCCCGCCGGCGTCGACCAGAGTCACTTCGCCCGTCACGGCCCGCATCGCCGGATCGAGCAGGCCGACGATCGGTGCCGCAACATCTGGCGCCATCGTCGCCATGGCCATGGGTACGCTGGCGGCGATTCGGGCGTTGAGCTTCGCAAACCCCTCCTCCCCCAACCGCTTTTCGTACCAGCCGGTGCCGACATAGGCAGGGGCCACCGCGTTGACGCGAATCGCCGGGGCAAGCACCCGGGCCATGCTCTTGGTCAGCGTGACCAGGGCGCCCTTGGAACAGGCATAAGCAACCGAGGAGCCCATGCCGAAAACGCCCGCCACCGAGGCAACGCTCACCACCGCGCTCATCGGCCCGGTGCGCATTGCCGGTGCGCAGGCACGGATCATCTGGAAGGCGGCGACGGTGTTCAGCCGATAGATGTCGATAAAATCTTCGGCGTCCAGCGCCTCCAGATCCTCATGATTGGCGAATTTGGTGCGCCCGGCATTATTAACAAGAAAATCGAGCCGCCCGAATTGCTCGATCGCCGCACCGGCGAGGCGTCGGCACGCCGCGTCGTCGACAATATCGGCCTGGACGGTGATCGACCCATTGCCGATTTCGGCAGCCAGGGCGGCGGCATCGTCGCTGCTCGTCGCATAGTTGATCACGCAGCGCACGCCGCGCTCGGCCAGCTGGCGGACGACCGCCGCGCCGATGCCCGTGCCGCCACCGGTGACGATCGCCACCCCGCCCTGCATCGTCATGCCTGTGCACTCGGGCGTGCGGATGCCCGGTCATGCCATGATTTCAGGTTCACCATGTCGTCTGCCAGACCCATGCCGATAAAAGTTGCGAAATCGATCGTGCAGAGCAACGCAATGTCGGCGACGGAAAATTCCTTGCCGGCCAGCCATGTTCGATCGGCGAGCGCCGCATCAAAGAAGTGCATCGACTCGGTCACCTTGGCGCGGTTGCTTTCGCCAAACTCCTTATATTGCGGCACGACGACCCGGGCGGTGAACGGATGGGTGTGCTGCCACACCACCGCCAACGGGGTGCCAAGCCGAAATTCCACCCGCCGAGTCCACATATCGACTTCGGCTACGCCCTTGGGGCCTTTGCCAAACATCGGCGGATCCGGATTGAGCGCCTCCAGGAAGCGACAAATCGCGATGCTCTCGGTAATCACCTCGCCATCGACGAGCTTGAGCGCCGGCACTTGGCCGAGCGGATTGATCGCCAGAAACTCGGGCTTTTTGTGATCGCCATCGAGCATCGACAGCAGCTCGGTCCGGACCTTCAGGCCCTTTTCCGCGAGGAACATGCGGACACGGCGCGGGTTCGGCGCGGGATTGGCAGCATCATAAAACAGCACGAAACGGCCCCTTTGTATTTTTCGAAGATTGCGTATGGCATTTCGCATGCAGCTCGCCTAGCCAGCGCGCTGGCGGCAATGGAAATGATGGGACCAGGGATGACGGCCGAAATGCTGCTGGCGAGCGATTTCGCCACCCTGCCCGCGCTGATCCGCGCCCATGCAGCAGAACGCGGCGGCAAATTGGCGCTGGTCTCGGCAACCGCAACCATGGACTATGCTACGCTCGACAACGCCATGGACAGCGTCGCCGCCGCGCTGCAACGCGATGACGTCGCCCAACGCGCCTGCGTCGCAATCTGCGCGACCCCTTCGATAGACTATGCGACGGTGTTCCTCGGCGCCCTCCGGGCAGGCTGTGCGGCAACGCCACTGTCCCCCTCAGCCACCGGTGAATCGATCGCAGCGATGATCCGCGACAGCGGCGCGCCGGTGCTGTTTGTCGATGCGACCACGCTGGCCCTGCTCGACGGTCAATCCCTCAGCGCCACCGTGATCAATCTCGACAGCCCGGGCTATAACGCTTGGCTCGCCCCTGCCGCGACGCGGCCTGCGCATGTCGTGATTTCGCCCGATGATCCGTTCAACGTCATCTATTCCTCCGGCACAACCGGCACGCCCAAGGGCATCGTTCAGAGCCACGCGATGCGCTGGGCGCATATCCATCGCAATGCGGGTGCGGGCTTTGGCGAAGCGGTGACGATGATCGCGACGCCGCTCTATTCAAACACAACGCTGGTTTCGTTTCTGCCGACGCTCGGCTGGGGCGGGACCGCCGTCATCATGCCGAAATTCGACGCACGGCAGTTCCTCGAACTCGCCGCCGCGCATCGCGCCACCCATGCTATGCTGGTGCCAGTCCAATATAGCCGGATCATGGCCGTGCCCGATTTCGATCATTTCGACCTGTCGGCCTTTCGCTTCAAGACCTGCACCAGCGCGCCCTTTTCGGCAGCGCTCAAGGCCGATGTCGTGGCGCGCTGGCCCGGCCTGCTCGTAGAATATTATGGCATGACCGAAGGCGGCGGCACCACCATCCTGGTCGCCAACGCCCATCCCGACAAGCTCCACAGCGTCGGCGTGCCGGTCGAGGGGCATGATATTCGCCTGATCGATGATGACGGCAACGAAGTCGCGCCCGGCTCGATGGGTGAGGTTGTCGGCCGGTCGCCGGCGATGATGACTGGCTATCATGGTCGCAGCGACGCGACGCAGGCGGCCGAATGGTTCGATGCCGGGGGCCGCCGCTTCATTCGGCACGGCGACATCGGCCGTTTCGACGAAGACGGCTTTCTGATCCTGATGGACCGCAAAAAGGACCTGATCATCTCTGGCGGGTTTAACATCTATCCAAGCGATCTGGAGGCGGTGCTGGCCCGACACCCCGATGTCGCCGACTGCACGGTGGTTGGCGTGCCATCAGAGGCCTGGGGCGAGACGCCGGTTGGCTTCTACGTGGCCCGCGACGGCGCGGCCGGGAGCGATGCGATCCTGGCCTGGGCCAACGAGCGGCTAGGCAAGACGCAACGCCTGTCTGCGCTTCATCCAGCCAAAGAATTGCCACGCAGCGCGATCGGCAAGGTCCTCAAGCGCGAATTGCGCGATCAACTGGCGGGAGCCGCCGCATGACACCGATTGCCGATATCCTCGCTGCAGCAACGCCAACGCCAACCGGCTTCACCACGATGATTCCCGCCGATTGGATGCAGGGCCGCACCTCTTATGGCGGGATATCCAGCGCCATCGCGCTGCACGCGGCGCAACAGAGCGAACCCGATCTGCCCCCGCTGCGCTCCGCACAAATATCCTTTATCGGGCCGCTCGCCGGTGAGATCACCGTCACGGCGACGAAGTTGCGGCGGGGGCGAACGGCGGCGTTCATCCAGGCCGATATCGTTTCGGCAGCCGGGCTTGGCCTGCGCGCCACCTTCGTGTTCATGGCAAGCCAGCCGTCGAAGATCGATTTTGATCAGCGTCCGCCCGTCACCCATCCGTATCCGACGCCGGAGACCAAAGTCTTCACCGGGCCGGAAGCATTTTTCATCAATAATTTCAATTTTCTCGACCTCAAAGATGGCCTGGGTGCGGGTGAGTTGCTGCGCTGGGCGCGGCTGCGCGCCACAGCCGGGCTCGATCCGATGGTGCAGATGCTGGCGATCGCCGATGCATTGCCGCCCGCTGTTGCACGGCTGTTCGACGGTGGCTTTCCACCGGTCAGCTCGGTGACTTGGATCGTTAACATGCTGACCGACGCGCCGGCGACAATCGACGACTGGTGGCTGCTGTCCGCCAAGTCCGACTTTGCCCGCAACGGCTGCAGCAGCCAGACGATGCGGGTCTGGAACGCCAAGGGCCAGCTGATGGCAGAGGGCATGCAGAGCGTAGCGCTGTTCATCTGACGGACCAGCCTTGCGACAATTTGCGACAGTTTATCGACCGGCTGACAAATCATCGCGACAGGTGGCGACCAGAGTGATCGGGAAGATGGAGATCACCTTCATCCGATCATCAGGATCAACGCCCATGAAAAAACTTCTCATTGCTGCCGCCCTCGCGACTACAGCCATTGGCGGCGTGGCTCTTGCTGCCCAGATGGACGATGGCGGCCGGCCACCGCACGACCGTCGTGGTGGCGCAATGGCACAGGCCGATGCCAACCATGACGGCACGATCACCCGCGACGAGTTCCTCGCCGCCGCCACCAAGCGATTCGACAAGGTCGACGCCAATCATGACGGCAAGATCACCCCCGAAGAGCGTCAGGCAATGCGCGGTCACGGGATGGGCGGCAAACATGGCGGCTGGCGCCACGGCCCCGGCATGGACGGTCCTGGCGGGCCTGGCATGGAAGGCCCGCGCGGTCCCGGCGGCCCTGGCATGGAAGGGCGCGGCCCCGGTGGCGGCCCCGAAGCGATGTTCGCGCATCTCGATGCCAACAAGGACGGCAAGATCAGTCGCGAGGAATTCACCGCGCCGATGCTGGCACGCGTAACGGGCCATTTCGACCGGATGGATGCCAATCATGACGGCTTTGTCGATAAAGCCGAAATGGATGGCGCCCACAAACAGATGCGGGAGCGCATGGAACATATGCGTGATCGCGCAGGCAGCCCCGATGCCGATGACGCACCGGCTGGAGCACCGCAACCCAATACCGGGAAATAAGCCTCCCGGTCGCCGGGCGGGTCCTCCCCCTGCCCGCCCGGCAATTCTCGCCCATGTTCCCCAACAATCGCTTTGCGGAGGCGACTGCCATGCTAGACGGCGAGACGATGGCCGATCAGCCCCATCTTCTGCTCGTCGATGACGAGCGCTCCATTCGCGAGCCGCTGGCGCAATTTCTGCAGAAGCAGGGGTTTCGCGTGACCCAGGCTGGCGATGCGGCAGCGGCGCGGACGCGGCTTGCCGCCTATGCGATCGATCTCGTCATCCTCGACATCATGATGCCCGGCGAAGACGGGCTGAGCCTGACCCGCCATATCCGGGAGACCAGCGACATCCCTGTAATCCTGCTCACCGCGCGCAGCGAGGAGACTGATCGGATCGTCGGGCTGGAAATGGGGGCCGACGATTATGTCGTCAAACCCTTCTCGCCGCGTGAATTGGCCACCCGCGCCAAAGTGGTGCTGCGCCGCGCCGCCAGCGGCGGCACCCGCCAGCATGCTCCCGATTCGGGCGCCTATGGCTTTGCCGGATGGGTCCTGAAATCGGGCGAACGCGCGCTGGTCGATCGCGAAGGCGTGTCGGTGGCGCTGTCGACGGGTGAATATAATCTTTTGCTCGCACTGGTGCTGCGGCCGCGCCAGGTGCTGACCCGCGATCAGTTACTCGACCTGACCCAGGGCCGTGAAGCCGCTGCTTTTGATCGCGCGATTGACAATCAGGTCAGCCGGTTGCGCCGCAAGATCGAAAGCGATCCCAAAAACCCCGAACTGATCAAGACGGTATGGGGTGGCGGGTACACGCTGGCTGCCGAAGTGACGCGGCTGTGAGCCGGCCGTTATGATGACGTTGTGGCCGCGCAGCCTTTCCAGCCAGATGGCTGTGCTGGTCGCGATCGCGCTGTTCGTTGCCCAGGCAATCAATTTCGCGATGATCTATCAGGGGCGGCATCAGATCCTGCTCCAGCAGACCGTCGGCCCGGCCTTAACGCGGATCATCGATGTCGAAGAGCAATCGACCGGTCGCGACCGTCCCGATGAGATGCATCGCGGCCGCCTGCGTATCGTGCCGACCAATCCGATCCCGCCCGATCATGTCGCACGCCACGATATCGAGCAGGCATTGCGGGCGGCTTTGGCGGATAGCGGGATTGCCGTCGGGCAGATCGTTACCCAGATCCGCCCGATCGATCCGCGTGATCCACGCTGGCAGCATTTCGGCCGTCGTCGTGCCGAACGCTATGCGCGCTTTGGTGCAGAGCTAATCATCGCTGTCGAACGCCCGGGGCGTGGTTGGCTGGTGCTGTCCGGCCCCTGGCCGCGATCGGACGGGCCATTGATCTGGCAGCTGATCGCACAGACGCTGATCCTCTATGGAATTGTCCTGCTGCCGGTGCTTTGGGCGGCGCGGCGGATATCCGAACCGCTCCAGTCGCTGGCCGGCGCCGCGCGTCGCTTCACCCCCGGCGAACTCCAGCCACCGCTCGAGGAACGCGGACCGCAGGACGTTCGCGCGGTAATCACCGCCTTCAATGCGCTCCGGCTGCGCGTGACCGCGATGCTTGACGAAAAGGACCGGATGCTCGGCGCCATCGGCCATGATCTGCGCACCCCGCTTGCCGCGCTGCGCGTGCGGATCGAATCGGTCGAGGACGAAGATGATCGCGCGCGGATGGCCGATACGATCGACGAAATGAACCGGACGCTGGACGACATCCTGTCGCTCGCGCGGCTCGGCCGCCCCAGTGAAGACAAGACCGATGTCGATCTGGCCGCACTGGTCGATGCGGTGGTCGAGGATTTCATCGCGATCGGCAGCCCGGTTACCTTTGTCGAGACCGGACGGCTGACGCTGCCGTTGCGCCCGTCGCTGATGCGGCGCGCGATACGCAATCTGATTGAAAATGCTGTTAAATATGGCGGCGGTGCCGAAGTGCGGCTGGTCCCCGGCAATGGCCAGGTGGCGATCATCGTTGCCGATCATGGACCCGGCATTCCGACGGACAAGCTGGAAACGGTGTTCGATGCCTTTACCCGGCTGGAAACCTCGCGCAATCGCGAGACTGGCGGCGCGGGGCTTGGCCTCGCGCTGGCCCGGGCGATCGTGCGCGAAGCGGGCGGCGAAGTAACGCTGATCAACCGCCCTTCAAATGAGGACAATTCGGGCGGGCTTGACGCGACGATCACCCTGCCCCGGCAAGCCTGACCTACCGCTTCGGCGCGCCGATCGGCACCAGCCCATAGGGACCCGACTAAAGTCGGCGATACCCGCCCGAATCCTTCCTCAAGGTTCAAATTCACTCCATGAAAAAGCCATGGAAGCGGCCACCGGATCAGGCTAAGAACACAGCACATCTGGAACAAATCAGGCTATCACGCATTGGAGATGATCCAGTATGTGAAAGTAAATCGGATGCTCGACATGAGCGCTTCGGCCATTCTCTATAAATCAGTCTGCGAAATTACTGCAGATGGTACCACATATCACCATGTCGAACTGGCGCGTGGTCCGTTGGTCTTTCTGGCGCGGGCGATGCATTTCAAGACCGCCCGCGAGGGTGAATCGATGGCGATCAAGTGCGGCAATTTGTGGATCGAGACCGATGAGGCGGAGGCGCTTGTTACCAGCTGGTTCGGCCGGTCTCGTCAGCGTTGCTGACCTGTGCCGGTCAAAAAGTGGTGCGGGCGGTCGGAATCGAACCGACACTCCTTTCGGAACCGGATTTTGAGTGGGGCGAGCCTTCCGTAAGTTACTGTCTCCTATAGACAATTTTATATGGCCTGTCAAAGTGTGTAAGGTTTTGTGTAAGTTTGGCGTGTATCGTCACGTCTGCATAGCGGCCCCATACCTGCTGTTAGGCCCGCGAAGTCACGACGCGTTCGAAGCGGTCGTTGAGCGCGATGGCCCTCCAGTCCCCAATGCGTTTCTGGGAGACCGAGGAAAAACTTTTGCGCCGGCCGCCGGTTTGCGCGATGCCCGACCTGCATTTTTTTACCGGGGGGGATCATAAATAACCGGGCGGGGACTGCAGAAGGAACGGCCTAGATGTCGGACATCACACAGCATCACCTTATCCCAGCGGCGCAATATTTGCGGATGTCGAAGGACCACCAGCGCTATTCGATCCGCAACCAGGCCCGAGCCATTTCAGAGTATGCGGCGCAGCATGGGCTCAATATCGTCAAGACCTATACCGACCCTGGTGAGAGTGGTCTGACGCTACGAGAGCGTCCCGGGCTGCAAGCACTTCTGTCCGACGTAATCAGACCGACCAGAACATTCGAACGCGTTCTCGTCTTGGACGTCAGCCGTTGGGGCCGTTTCCAAAATCTGGATCAAGGCGGGCACTACGAGTTCATCTGCTTCGAAGCAGGCGCTCCAGTAATCTACTGCGCAGAGATGTTCGAGAATGACGGCCCGCCCGTCATGGCGCTCTTGAAGCAAATCAAGCGTCTACAGGCTGCTGAATACAGTCGGGAGCTGTCGAGCAAAGTGCTCCACGCCCAACTGTTGCAGGCGAAAATTGGTCATAAGGTTGGCGGCCCGCGGAGATACGGCTTCGATCGCGTGCTCGTCGATCAAAACGACCGGCCGATTCAGAGGCTGCAACGCGGCGAAACAAAAGCCCTAAATTGTCAGCGTGTTAGCCCAAGATACGCACCAACATCACCATTGCGGCGAAAGCGCCAAGGATCCTCGATAGCCGTGTAAAATGAGAGGGCCGTGATTGGCCCGACGCCCGGTATTTCCATAAAGCGAGCGCAGACGGGTATGCTTTCAGCTTGCTTACTGAGCCGTCGATCGAGGCTTTCGAGATGCCGCCTGGTAGCCACGCAGATGTCGAGGAGTGGTTCCACGTCAGGGGCCAAATCAATATGTTCGATCTCACGCAGGCGCTGAAGTTCGGCTTGCACATTGCGCTGAAGGCCGGTTCCCGACCGACTGGTGCGTAATCGGCCGCCGTTTAACCTGAAAACAGAGTTTATTGCCCCTTCTCCGGAAACTCGGTGCGTTACGAGTTTCTGCCGTAAAACGAGTTGCGAGCGTAGCTGCTGAATTGCGGCACTCTTGAGATGGACGGCGGGAACGACGCTTCGACCGATCCGCAAAATATCTGCAATACCGCGGGCATCATTAGTATCTGTCTTATTCTGACGAATCTTGAGGAATTGGCTCGCCTGGCGAGTGCCGAAAAGATGAACTTGGTAACCCTGCTCTCTCAAGCGCCGGGCTAGCAAAATGCCCATCGATCCCGCCTCCAGACCGATCTCCAATTCGTTATTCATCGGGCGACACGCGACAAAATCCAAGACCGCCTGGCACGAGGTAACAATAGACGCTTCCGCCAACACAACGCCCAGAGCATCCGTCATGCACGCAACGGAAGTGTCCGCCCCGATATCAAGGCCTACGAAGACTTTTGCGCCGTACACGCTCTTCTCCCGTCAGCGAGAACTCGACACGCAAAATGGGAACAAGGTCGTGAACGCCTTACTTGAGCAGCCGCGGTCCGAGTTCTCGCGCCCAACGGGCAACAATATGGTGCAAGCCACCGATTAATCGGCAGTCTCCGAACGCTCTCAACATGCAGTTAAGTGAGGAGCTGGCCGCGTAACTTGAGACAGGGTCATTGCCCTACATGTTCTCTCCCGATCCAACTCCTCAGTTCGGAGGCTAGGGCTAAATTGAGTCCAAAACCTTAAGTGACGGTAGGGGGTGTGCGACTTTTGGTGTCCGCTATGCATATCGGCAATGTCTCAAATTGGGTGGACAGCGGAACGGCAGGTTTTTGGTAGCCCGAGATGAAAGCCGACGTGACTTGCAATGGGTGCGCCACGGTGAGACATTAACAGCGTGATCAAATCAGTGCGATTTATGGCTTTGGTGTTTTTTGCGGCCGCCTCGTCAGCCTTCGCCAACACACCTCCAATTCCTCCGCCTGATCCGGATAGGCTGGCTGTCGCTCAACGCCTTGTCGATGCGCTTCCGCTGGAGGCTGCCGTGGGCGATGGTTTCGGGAGCAACGGAATTGCGGCGGAGGTTGCGGATAATGCCGTAGCTTGGTTCGCGATCCAGTCACCCGAAGATAGAGACGAGAATTTGAAGTCTGTATTCTATGAGAAAGTAAAAATTGAAAGTCGCACCCGCGTCACCGCTGCAATCGGCGATGCTAGGGCGTCTTTGAGTAGTCTCTATGCTCGCCAACTGTCCGAACGGGAGCTCATGGGTGCTGAGACTTTTGCTCTCACGCCTGAGGGTAAGGCATTCTTGCTGGTTCAGCTCAGTCAGGATGTTGGCTTGCGTCATCTGGTGAGCATTTTCCTGTATCAACGGACGTTTCCCGAACTCCCGCGCCTTCTGCAATCTTCACGTGAAAGTAGCGCGATTCTCAAAAAGATAAATCGGGCGCAGTGACGTCTGCTTTAGGTAAGCGATAGCGCTCCTGAGGACGACGGCACTTGTGTGGGGAGCGGAACGTCTGCATCGGGGGTCGAAACTGCGATTAGCGGCCATCACTTCGCGGGCTTTACCGGGAGCTCCTCAACCTCAATTTGCGGATGCATCTGAGCTAGCGGGACAGGAAAGTTTGAGTTGGCCCGCTTCAATTGTTCCCAGCTATCGTGCTCAATAACCTCAAATGTGCCGTTGGGGATGCGATGTTTCAAGCATGACTTGGTTTTCGCTGCCCCTCCACGAGAGGAGAAATAAGCAGCTTCCCCGCCGTCCGTTATGCCTCCATTGAAACCGAGAAGTGCGACACCGCATGCACCGGCAGCAGCGGGCAATTTTGAGTGATAGTCGCGCACGTAATCACCAGCAGGGCCATCAACCCCGAACGCAAACTGTGTTGTGCCAAAGCGCATTTCGACAACCGGAGTAGCTCTGTCCCCGCACCCGGCAACGAGGAGGCAGGCACCAAGAAACGTCGATCCAACCGATGCCGATCTTAGAAACATGATTTTCATCAAGCGGTCCTGCCTCAGAATTATTGATACGAAGCAAACGTCTGCTTTTCACGATTCAAAATGAGCTTCGGATGGCAACGATTGGGGCGGTTACTGCCGAACTCGGTTCGCCAGACTCATTTCTGCAACGACTACTAGCCTACCCAAAATCTGCCAGTCTCTAGTCGGCCCAAAGTTGGACGTGTCTGTCCCGGGCATGTTCCTTTCGCCATTGCCCATTCTCTGATCATTCGAGCGACTGTCAGATCGGCCCTCAATCCCCCCGTTTGGCGGGATTGTGTCGGCTGCCGAGAACATTCTTACTCCGAAGGATTAGCCGCGGCCAATCGCCAGTCGCGCGATCTGGGGTTGGACAATGGCTGTTACCACTTGTGAAAGTTCTTCACCGCCCGACGATGTTGGCACCGCATCTGGCGTCGGTAAATGCACGATCGATTCAGTCCGGCTCGCGGAACTTCACCGAGTTCATTGCGGAAGATTATACCGCTACTTTGCGCGTCATGGGGCGAGACAGGATGCAGATGACCTTGTGCAAGAGAGTTTTGCCCGCTTCGCGGGTATGCAGGCAACCAACCCTGGCAAGCAGGTCGATCGTCCCGAAGCCTACCTTACTACTATCGCCGTAAACCTGCTGCGGGATCGAGCAAAGGCGGCGGCTCGTCACCCGACGGCATCACATATTCCCATTGACGAAGTGGCGCTTTTTGGAAGCGATGCCATAGCCGCACTTGAAGCGCGTGATCAACTTGAACGGCTTCAGGCTTCACTTGCCAGACTGTCGCCTAAATCGCGTTTGGTTTTTCTCGCCCACCGCCGAGACGGCATAAGCTACAAAGAAATCGCAAGGCAGGAAGGCTTGAGTGAAAAGGGCGTTGAAAAGCGTATGTCGAAAGCCATCGCCCATGTTTCCCGCGCGAGAGCAGCATTTTGACCTGAGATAACGAACCAAACTCGGCCAAGCTGGAAGTTGGAGGTTGAAAATTCTCGGTTTTTAGTGTGAGATTGGTCATGGCTAAAGCATTGGAAATTGCCCAGCTTAGCGACTTTGAGGCCGTCGATCGCGCGAGTGAAAAGGCCCAGACCCACGCGGAGCTATTCACGGTCATCGACGCTGCCATCCGGTCGTTTGGGTTTCCTTGGTTTGCGCTCGTCGACGATGGCGACCTTATCAAGGGTCGATCCAGTTGTTTATTTATGACAAACTATCCTTCCTCTTGGGTCGATGAAGTCATCACTAACCGGCTGTATCGTGACGATCCGGTTCATGCCGCGAGCATCCGAAGTCCAACGGGCCTTTGCTGGCAGCGCATCCATGAGGTGATTGCTCCGACGCGCGCCCAGCTTTCGGTCCTAGACCGGGGTCGTACTCATGGGCTTAACGCAGGATATACTGTGCCCTTCCGAATTCCCGGCGAGCGTGGTGCGTTTTTCTCGGTTGCGCGTCGGAAGGACGGGGCGTTTACGTATGCCGAAGCGGCAGCGGCGCAACTGGTCGGGGGGATCGCGTTCCAACGTGGGCGTGAACTGATCGAAGGCCGAGCGGTAAAGGCGCTTGGCGCGCCGCTTAGCCGACGCCAGATCGATTGCCTCCGATTGATAGCTGCTGGCAAAACAGAATGGGAAATGAGCATCATTCTCGGTCTCAGCCCTGCCACCGTCCACGAGTATGTTGAAGGTGCCCGCCGCCGGTATGGTGTGAGGACGCGAAGCCAGCTCGTTCTTGCGGCCGCTCGGGACGGTTACGTAAGTCTCAACTACCTAGCCTGATCAAAACCGATCCCCCTGTTCGTCCGGATTGCCAGCAGTGGTCCGGTCGCGCTCATCTTCAGCAGTTCTGAAACCGGAGCATAAGGGTGCGGGAATGCCGAGCGACGATCAAGTTATAGAGGATGTCTATGCGCGTGAGGTGGTCATGGCCCGCGTCGGGCATCTCATCCGCAGGAAGCAGCAGGAGGTTGAACGCATTGCGCGCATCCTGCGCCAGACTGCCTCGTTTGAGGGCGTCCTTGCTCCCGTGCCGGGAATCATCACGAGAATCTTTCTTATCGGGCCATATGCTCGACGCACTTGGTATGAAGACAAAGCCTCTCTCTATTTCTCGGACTACGAATTCTGGGTCGTCGTAAATCATACGCTTTACGCCGATGATATCCGGTGGCGTCGAGCGAAGGAGCTTATTGTCAGTGAACTGGGAAACCGGTGTGCAGTGTCATTGTCGGTGTTTTCCAAGGCGGACATAAAATCAGCCAAAGCCAGCAGCGACCATTTCATACTAGACAGGCTGGAAGCAGGCATAACGCTGTTCAAAGCTTCGCGCGACGCGCCCTCGGCGCTACCTCGCAGACAAAACAACACATGACATCGCTCGGTTTCATATGCAGCGCTGGGACAACGGTAAATCGCCCCGATGACATGCTGGCGACAACGCGAATGGCGAGCCAAGGCCGGGGTGGATTGCTCGTCATCCCGTTCAATAACTCGGCTTCAGTGGGCAAATTGCTAGCAATTATGTTGCCGTGGCAAGCCAAACATCGCGACTTAGCGGGGGGAATATGAACCGAAGTCGCTATCTTGAACGAGCGTCCGATCCGACCGATCTGGCAATCCTCTGCGCTCTCACAGCCAACGCCCGAACCACTGTGCGTGATCTGGCCCGCGCCGTCGGATTGTCCGCACCGAGTGTGACCGAACGCATGCGCCGACTGGAAGATCGCGGTATCATAAAGGGGTACACGATTGCCTTGGATACACGCGCACTGGGAAAACCGATTGCGGCTTATCTTCGAATCCGGCCACAGCTCGGAGAGGTCAGTCGCGTTGCTGAAATACTCAGTGCGACACCCCAAGTCATCGAGGCCGACCGCGTGACAGGAGACGAGTGCTTCGTCGCGAAAGTCGTCGTGGCCGATATGACAGAACTTGAAGCAGTGATCGATCGGTTTCTCCCGTTCGGTGCCGCCAGCGTCTCCGTCGTTCAATCCACGTCGGTGAAAAATCGCGTGCCTAAAGTGTGATAGGTTGTGGCTGGGTCACAAAATTACCGTCAGCTTCTTTAGTACAGCAAATTCGACTTCCATGCGTGAAAAATAAAGAATCGGATAGGCTCGGCCTTCCGAAAACCATTCCCAACACGTTCGCCGACCGGCACTTTAATCGATGAAATTAAACTGCATAAAGTTCCGGAATATTCGAGGTTTCGGGCGGGATTTTCGGAAAGCGTCAATTGAACGGATAGACAACAATGAATTTCGGGATGGCGGCGTTATTTACTTTAGCAACACATTGCGCGCCCAACGTCTCGCAGCAAACAGTCGTTGCTATCATCAAGACCGAGAGCGGCGGCAATCCATTCGCCCTCAACGTCAATGGCGGGACACAACCCCCGTCGCAGCCCAATGCTGCGAGCGCCGCCGCGACCGCACAGCGTTATATCGCGGCGGGCTATTCGGTCGATCTCGGTCTTGGTCAAATCAACTCGCGAAATATGCGCTGGCTTGGCCTGACCTGGGACACGGTGTTTGACCCCTGCACCAACGTCGCGGCACTGGGGCGAGTCATCACCCAGAATTACAACGCGGCCATTCTCGGACGCGATCCGCAAACCGCGCTCCGGGTCGCACTATCCCTCTATAATACCGGAAGCTCGTCGCGCGGTTTCCGCAACGGCTATGTCGCCAAGGTTGTGGGGAATGCGGGCTTTGCCGACGAGGTAACGACGCAAGCGCCGCCGACGGCTCCGACTTTGCTCGATGCGCGCGTCCAGCTCATCTCTGAAAACCTCACCCCTGCCATGATGCCAACCGCTGTCCGCAGCGCACCGCCAGCTTGGAACCTGTTCGAGCACGCTGCCCATGCCCAGCAAACAGCCAACCGGTCTGAAACGAGAGAAAGCATAAGCGTATGGCGGGATTGAGAAGAATGCTGCGCAGCACCGTCCGTGTCCGGTCACGACTGACCTGCTGGTTCGATGCCATGCCGAAATCGCGGCAGAACGCGCTACTGTGGAGCGTCGCGCTCGCGCTGGTGGTCGTGGTGTCGGCGTTCAATCCTGAACCCGCCTATGCCCAGAATCTGGAGAGTTTTGCGACCAAGGTGCGCGGGCTGCTGTCATCGACGTTGCTCAGGACGCTCGCGGTGATCGCCGTCATCGTCACCGGGTTGCTCTGGTTCACGGGCCGCGCGTCAACGGCGATTCTGGTCACGGTCATCATCGGCATCGCCATTGTCTTTTCGGCGGATTCCATCGTCGGCATCATCGCGGGCTAAGCCAGGTGAGCGAGGAAACCGAAACCCTGACCAAGAACACGCTGTTCCTTGCGGTCACACGCCCGGCGCTATGGGCGGGAATCCCGATTGAAGCGGCGGTGCTGCTGCTGATTTCCAGCGCCTCGGTTCTGATCGAAAGCAACAGCCCGATCGCTGCCGCTTTGGTCGTGGCCTTCGGCTACTCGATCTCGCGGCTGATCGTGCGTCACGACGTCAATGCGTTCCGCCTTCTGTTCCTATGGGGTCGCACCAAAGCGGGCAACCGCAACCGGGCATTCTGGGGCGGAAGCAGCTATTCGCCGCTGCCGCTGGCGGGGTTGCGCCGCAAAGGCTTTGGACGTCATGTCTAGGCGGCTCGCCTCGACCTTGGCCGCTTCTGGGCCAGTGCCGCTCAAGGTGGCGCAGCGCGAGGCCAGCCCGCAAAAGTTCCTGCCCTATGCGCGCCATGTGAACGAGGAGATGGTGGCGCTCGATTCCGGCGACATTATGCTGACCTTCGAGCTGCAAGGGCGCGCCTTCGAGACCGCCGATGTGCGCGATTTGAACGACTGGCACACCAAGCTCAACGGGATGCTCCGCAACCTGCATGACGAGCGGCTGTCGATCTGGACCCACCTCGTCAGGATGCGGGTGGATCAATATCCCGGCGGGGCATTCAAATCCGGTTTCGCTGCCGATCTCGACCGCGCCTATTTTGGCCGAATCAACCGCGAACGAATGTTCATCAACCGTTTCTTCGCGACGCTGGTGATCCGCCCTGCCGCCACTGGCGGCGACAAGCTCATCCAGCTTTTCAAGCGCAAGGTATCGGGCCAGGCTCGGCAAGGACCGACAATCGACGAGTCCTTGATCGAACTACTCGACGACAAGGCCCGGGATTTTGAAAAGCTCATGGCGCGCTGCGAACCGCGCCGCTGCGCGATCTACGCGCATCGCGGATTGATGTTTTCCGAAACGATGGAAGTCGCCGATATGGTCATGACGGGCCGCCATGCCCGCGTCCCCGTCGTTCGCGGCCATCTCGGCGGCGCGCTCTACCGCGCACGCACGATCTTTGGTGCGGAAACCATCGAGGTTCGTGACGTCGATTCGTCGGCCTTTGGTGGCATCTTCGGCATCCGCGAATATCCAGCACAGACCACACCGCGCCAGTTCGAGGCGCTGCTTTCGGTCGATTTCGGGTTCGTGCTGACGCAGAGCTTCACGTTTCTCGGGCGGGCGGCGGCGACCGAGAAGTTCCGCCTCCGCATGACCCAGATGGAAAATGCGGGCGACCGTGCGGTCAGCCAGGCCGATGCCCTGATCGACGCGGGCGATGACCTGATGTCGAACCGTTTCGTGCTGGGCGATCATCACTTCACGCTCGCGGTCTATGCCAATTCGATGAAGTCGCTCCGCGACCATATGTCGGTCGCACGCGCGGCGCTGGCGGACACCGGCATGGTCGCAGCGCGCGAAGGGGCCGCGCTAGAGGCCGCCTACTGGTCGCAGCTCGTCGGCAATTTCGCATGGCGCGCGCGGCCCGCGCCAATCACCTCGCTCAATTTCGCGGCCTTCGCGCCGTTCCATACCTTCCCGGCGGGACAGGCACGCGGCAATCATTGGGGCGATGCCGTGGCATTACTTAAAACCAATGCGCGCAGCCCCTTTTTCTTCAATTTTCACAAGGGCGATCTCGGCCACACGCTGATTATCGGCCCGTCCGGCGGCGGCAAAACGGTGCTGCTCAACTTCCTGATGGCTCAGGCCGAAAAGACCGGCGCGCGGCAGATATTCATCGACAAGGATCGCGGCGCACAAATCTTCGTTCAGGCAAGCGGCGGCACCTATCTCGCCCTGCACAACGGCGTCTCCACTGGCTTCTCGCCGCTCAAGGCTCTTACCGACCGCGCCGAAGACAAGACTTTCCTGTCACTGTTCATCCGCCAGCTCGTTCGCGCCGACGGCAAGCCGATCACGGTGCAGGAGGAACGACTGATCGAAGACGGCATCAATGCCGTGATGAAACTCCCCGTCGCCGACCGATCGCTGAGCGCGCTCCGCTCGATGCTCGGCATGAAGGATTCCGGCGGCGTCGGTGCACGGCTCGAAAAATGGACGTCGGAAGGATCGCTCGGCTGGGTGTTCGATAACCCCCATGACAGCATGACGCTCGATGCCCGGTTCATCGGCTTCGACATGACCGATTTTCTCGACAATGCCGACATCCGCACGCCAGTCATGCTGTATCTGTTCCACCGGATCGACCAGCTCCTGACCGGCGAGCGGATGATTATCTGCATCGACGAATTCTGGAAGGCACTGGGCGATGACGCCTTCCGGCACTTCGCCCAGGACGGCCTCAAGACCTACCGAAAACGCAATGCCGTGCTGGTGTTCGCCACGCAATCACCAGCGGACGCACTCAATAGCGACATCAGCCATTCGATTCTGGAACAGGTCGCTACCAAGATCATGCTGCCGAATCCCTTCGGGGCGCGGCGTGATTATGTCGAAGGCTTCGCTCTGTCCGATGCCGAATTCAAACTGGTGCGCGAAGACTTGGCCCCCGAAAGCCACAAGTTTCTGGTGAAGCAAGGCCATGACAGCGTGGTGGTCGAACTCGATCTGAGCTGCCTCGATGACGCGCTGGCGGTGCTGTCGGGCCGCGCCGAAACCACCGCCGTCGCCGACGAAATCATCGCCGAGTTGGGGTCTGACCCCGCGCTCTGGCTACCCCTCTTCCATCAACGGAGGCGTCCAAGCTGAGCTAAAACGAAAGGAAATCCGATGAAAACGATGATCAAGCTACTGAGTGCCACACTGTTCTTCGCGGCGCCCTTGCCCGCCTTCGCGCAAGGGATGCCCGTCCACGACAGCGCGAACTTGCTCCAGCAAATCAATGCGGTGCGGCAGGCACTCCAAGTGGTCGCGCAAGGCAAACAGCAAATTGCCGAAGCGCAGAAACTCTATCAGGATTTGAACAAGCTCACCGACATTCCGCGCCTCGCCGCCCAGCTCAAGAGCGACGCGCTGCGCGAACTCGACACAAGCCAAGGCTCGCTGCAAGGCTTTGGCAGCGGCAATCTCGATGTTGTCGGCGCGGGCCGGGCCAAGGCCGATGCGGTCTATCGTGGTCTGCTCGAAAAGCTCGGCCTTGCAGGTTCCGAACAGTCACGCGCCGGGTTCGATCTCGCTGCCCGCAACATCGGTATCACTGCCGGTCTTGCCGATAACATCGGCGCTGCCGTCACATCGCGGACGCAAGGACTCGACCAGCTCCGCACCCGGCTGACGACGGCCGCCACCTCCAAGGAAGTCGGCGATCTGAGCGCACGGCTGCAACTCGAGTCCGCCGCCATGCAGAACGACCAGCTCCGCTTGCAGGCCATTGCGTTGCAGCAACAGGCACAGGAACGCGAACGTGCGGCGGCGGGACAGGCGGCACTCGCCCAAAGGCTCGACGCGGCAAGCCGCTATTACAAAGGCCAATGAGGTTGCGCATCGCAGCCCTCTTGATCGCGCTGATGGTAGCGGGGTGCGGCAAAGCCGCACCCTCCGCCGACATGCCAGCGCGGACCTGGCAATATTACGTCGCCCACCCGCAGGAAGTCGAAGCGATGCAGAAAATCTGCCGAGAATGGTCAGCCGGTCATGGGCCGGCTGAATCGGAACCGGCGGTGGTCACGACAAATTGCCGGGCGGCGGCCTTCGCCAAGTCGCAACGCCAGATCGCCCCGTAAGCGACGATAGAGGATCGAGAAGCGTCATGGATTTCACCGATCATGTTTTCACTACGATGTTCGAGGCGCTGAGCAATGCGCTGGCGGCCATTGTTGGCAAATATGCGGCGGTGATCGGCATCGTATCGCCCGCGCTGCGCATCGGCATCGTGATCTATATTTCCTTGCTGGGTTACGCGATCATGCGCGGGGCGGTTCAATATCCGTTCCGCGAATATGCCTATCGCGGCTGCCAGCTCGCCTTCCTCTATTTTGCCGTGACCTCGCTCTACGGCACCCAGATTGGCATGTTTGCGCTCGGTGGCCTCCCCGGCCAGTTCGCAACGGCGCTTGGCGGGGCGGACGTAGGCGGTCTTGGCGGCTTTTACGACAAGCTGGCTGGCACTGGCTTTGAAACCGCCAACACCATGCGCAAGATCGCCGCCACCTATCAGCAAACCCAAGGCACCCTGCCCGACATCGGCTATGCGGTCTTTTCGGGATTCCTCGTGGTGATGGTCATCGTCGCCACGCTGCTCTGCGCCGCCATCGGCTTCGTCATCAGCGCGTTCGGCCTTTTTGCCCTGGCCCTGCTCTCGGTTGTCGGGCCGCTCTTTGTTGCGGCCCTGCTGTTCGAGTCCACGCGCGGTTATTTCTTCGCCTGGCTGGGAGCCTGCATCAACTATCTGATGCTGATCGTCTTCGCGCTCGTGCTGACGCTGTTCCTGACCCAGACCGGCGAAACGATCATCGCCACCATCTCGGAGAATGACGAAATCGGCATGGCCGCCATCAAGGCACTGGCCTTTTACGCGCTCGGCTTCTTTTTCTTCCTGCAAATCCCGATGCTCGCCGCCTCGCTGGGCGGCGGCGGCCCTGCACTGGCGAACCAGTTTGCCTCGGCGATTGTTGCGGCAGGCGGCTTCGTCGTCGGGCGCGGCGCAAGCGGCGCGCAGGCGACCAGCCGCGCCATCGAACGCGGCTTCGCGCGCGGCATCGCGCGGATGCGGACATCGGGTTCAGTCAGCCGTGGGGCAGTGTGAGGGGGTAGCGTATGCGTAAGCAAGTCATGGGCTTGTTGGTGGCGGCGGCGATCGTCATGCCTGCCAGCACGGTCACCGCCGCACCAAAGTCGCCCAAGCTGGCCCGGTGCGATGGGCACCATCGCCGCACCGCCAACCCTTACGGCTCGATATTGCCAACGGTCGATCCGCAGACAGGCGCATCAACGCCCGCTGGTCAGAACCAAGGAAACGCCGGTGTGGACGTATTTCCCGGAAAATCTACGGCACCACCTAAGCCCCTAAAGCCTGCCGGAAGCGAGGATAAGACCGGGGCGCAAGTGCCACCGATCAGCTCTGCGCAGCCCCAGCGCACTTATGAGAACCGCTGAGCGATGGCTGGCGGCGTCACTGACCGGGATGATCTGAAAGCCTATTTTGCCGAAGCCGCAAGCTGGGATCACGACCGCTTGCTCGCCGCCAACCGCTCGAAGCGGCTGGCATGGATCGTTGCCGGGGTGGCGGGCGGGCTTGCCATTACCGGCGTGGCAGCGGTTGCGATGCTGACCCCGCTTAAGACCGTCGCGCCCTATGTCATCACTGTGGATAAGGCGACGGGCGCGAGCGAGATAACGGCGTCGTTCAATAGCGGGGGGTCAGGCAACAGGGAGATCACCTATAATGAGGCGGTCGCCAAATACTTCCTCGCCGATTACGTCCGCAACCGCGAAGGCTGGATACCACAAGCGCGCAAAGAGTTCTTCGAGGGCGTGCTGGCGATGTCGTCGCGCGACGAACAGGCGCGGTGGACGGCCTTTTACAGCAAGGACAATCCCAAGTCGCCGCAAAGCGTTTTCACCGATCTCGATACGGTGTTCATCGCGGTGAAATCCGTGACCTTCGTTTCAAAAAACGTCGCACAAATCCGCTTCACCAAGACGCTCCAGCACGGTTCGATCTCGACCGATACGCCGGCCATTGCAACCGTGACCTACGACACGACGGACACACCGACGACCGAACAGCAACGGTTCAAAAACCCGCTAGGGCTGGAAGTGCAGACCTACCGCGCCGATCTGGAGGTGACGCAATGAAACTAGCACATAGCATTGCAGCGATCGCAATGACTATCGCCGCCAGCCCCGCACTCGCCAACGAGACCCCGCGCCCGACAGCACAAGACAGTCGCATCCGCGAAGTCATCTATAGCGAAAGCCAGGTGTTCCGCATCGTCGGCGTGTTCCGGTCAGCAACACAGATCGTCTTTTCGGCGAGCGAGCGCGTCGAGCATGTGGCGCTTGGCGATACGGTATCGTGGGAAGTCGCCCCGGCCGAAAATTCGCTGTTCATCAAGCCGCGCGAACTGGCGGGATCGACCAATTTGATCGTAATAACCCGATCGGCTGCGGGCATTCGCACCTATACATTTGAGCTGACCGCACGGCGCGGCGGTATCGGCGCGCGGAGCGCCGATACCTTCTTCAAGGTCGCCTTCCGCTATCCGCGCGAGGAGGCAGCCGCCGCTCAGGCTGCCGCGACCCAGGCAGCCTATTCGAGAAGCGTCGCGCTTCAATCAGGGGCGATCCGCTCGGCACTCGATCTGGGCGTTCTCGAAGGCAGGCGGAATCTCAAATATACCTTGCAGGGATCATCGGCGATCCAGCCTTCCGAAATCACCGACAACGGCCAGTTCACCGCACTGCGTTTTCCGAACCAGCGCGAGCTTCCGGCCTTCTTTGCCGTCAATCCCGATGGCAGCGAGAGCATTGTTCCCTTCGATGTCCGCGACGAGTTTGTCGTGATCCACGGCGTGTTTGGCCAGCTCCGCTTGCGGCGCGGCAAAGAGGTGCTGTGCGTCTTCAATGAGTCACCGGATTTCTATGGCCGCGACCCCAAGACTGGCACGGCGTCAAGCGTCGTGGAGCGAACAACCAGTCAGGGCAATGGGGAGCCGAAGTGATGGCCGACGCAGTTCGCCCAGACCGTGTAACGGTCGATCAGACGCCCGATCCCGACGAGATTGACCGCACCCCGACAACCGAACGCGGCAGCAAAATGCCGTCGATGCCCGGCACCACGATGGACCCGAAGAAGATGATCGGTCTTGCCGCCGCTGCGGGCGCAGTCATGTTCACGGTGCTGGCACTGGGAACCGGATTGACCGGCAACACGGCCTTGCCGCCTGTCAAACCCAAGCCCGCACTGGAAGCCGCGCAATATGACCCGGCTACCGTCATCGCGCCAACGCTGGCGGGCGCGGCAATCGACCCCAATGCCCCCATCCCGTTGAATGGCCCGCAAGTCCCCGCCATCGGTCAGCAAGCATCGTTGCAAAATGGGCCGCCGCAAGGCCCTACAGGTCAACTGCGCCAGCAATCCCCCGCAGAGGTGTTGCGCGTAGCCGCGCGCCGGTCGTCGCTGATTGCCTATGGCGGCGAGCGCGAAAGCGGCATCGCCAGCTCTGGCTATGGCAATGCAGGCGGCCCAATCAGTGCAGGAGACATTGCAGCACGCCAGCCCACCAATCTCGACACGCTCCGGCGCGCCTCGGTCATCGGACAGGCTCAGGCCCGCACACTGCCTGACCGCAATTTCCTGATTACGGCCGGGAGCTTCATCCCGTGCGTGCTGCAAACCGCGATGGATTCAAGCCAGCCGGGCTATGTGAACTGCATCCTCCCGCGCAATGTCTATTCGGACAATGGTCGCGTCGTGCTGATGGAGAAAGGCACCAAGATATTCGGCGAATACCAAGGCGGCCTCAATCGCGGGCAATATCGGCTGTTCGTCTTGTGGACACGCGCCGTCACGCCGCGCGGGATCGCGATTGATGTCGGATCGCCCGCAACCGATGCGCTCGGACGCGGCGGCGTGGATGGCAGGGTCAACAATTTCTTCTGGCAGCGTTTCGGCACGGCCCTGCTGTTCAGCCTTGTCGAAGATGCGGCAACCGTCGGGTCGGAGGCCGTTGGCAATAACGGCTCGAACACAACCCGCGTCCCCTCCGACGCGGCATCGACGGTCTTGCAGCAGAATGCCGAGATCAAGCCGGTATTGCAAAAAAATCAGGGCGAGGATGTCGGGATAACGGTGGCGCAGGATTTCGACTTCTCGACCGTTTACGGCCTCGCGCTGAAATAATGGCCGCACCGGGCAAAAACACCGCTGTCCTCGACAGCGTGGCGGCACCCTTACGCAAATATCTCGACGACGCGAGCGTCACCGAACTGGTCATCAACTTGCCCGGCGAGGTCGGCATTGAACGGCGTGGGCGCTGGACCTGGGAATGCGAACCGTCGCTCGATTTCAAGACACTTATGGCGCTGGCGACTTCTGCCGCCGCCTTTACCTCGCAGGATGTCACGCGCGAAAACCCCATCGTCTCGACCATCTTTCCGACCGGCGAGCGGGTGCAAATCGTCGTGCCGCCCGTCGTGCCTGATGAAACAGTCTCGATCACCGTGCGCAAGCCATCGACCGTGACCATGACGCTTGCCGATTTCGAGGCAGCGGGCCTGTTCAGGGATACTCGGATCGCCGAAAAGAAGGTCAGCCCACAGGAACTCGAATTGCTCGCGTTGCTGCGCGATGGCCGCCACGTCGAATTCTTCGACCGTGCGGTGAAGGCCAGGCTCAATATCCTTATTTCCGGGGCAACAGGGTCGGGTAAAACCACGCTGTCGAAGGGCCTGATCCAGTTGATCCCGACCGAAGAGCGGTTGCTTACGATCGAGGACACGCGCGAACTCGTCGTCGGCCAAAAGAACGTCGTCCACATGCTCTATGCCAAGGATGGCCAAGGCACCGCTAATGTCACGGCCAAGCATCTGCTCGAAAGCGCGCTCAGGATGCGCCCTGACCGCATCTTGCTCCAGGAATTGCGCGACGGGACGGCTTTTTTCTATTTGCGGATCGTCAATTCCGGCCATCCCGGCTCGATCACCACCATCCATGCCGATTCCGCCGAACTGGCGTTCGAGCAACTGACCTTGCTGGTGAAGGAAAGCGAAGGCGGCTCCGACCTGGCGCGCGGCGATATTCGCGCGCTGCTCAAGATGCTGGTCGATGTCGTTGTGCAAACCAAAAAGACCGACGGCGAATTGCGGGTGACGGAGATCTATTATGACCCAGAAGGCAGGCACGCCGCCTGACGGTGGCGCAGCAAGATTGCTGATCGGCTTGCCGCTCGGTCTGCTGATCGCGCTCGCCATTGCCAGCATGATCGGCTGGCTGATCCTCGGCCTGCCCGTCGCCGCCTATGATCCGCTCAAAATGCCGCAGTTCGTCTGGTATTATCGCGGCGACGCCCGCGTCGTCCGCGCGATGGCGGGCGGACTGATTGGCGGAGGCCTGCTTCTAGGCGCGCTGATCTATGCGCTTTGGGCGCGCGGCGCACCGCTGCACGGTGCCGCGCGCTTCGCCCGCGAGAGCGAGATCAAGCGGCACGGATTTCGTGAGCGATCGGGCATCGTCCTTGGCCGCAAGGGCAGGCGCTTGCTGACCTTTGGTGGCAGCGAACATGTCATTGTGGAAGCCCCGACCCGCTCGGGCAAAGGCGTCGGAATCGTCATTCCGAACCTGCTGACATGGGCTGGCTCTGTCGTCGTCCTCGATGTGAAGCGCGAGAATTACGACGCGAGCGCGGGGTTTCGCGCCCATTATGGGCAGGCCGTCTATCTGTTCAATCCGACCGACCGCGAAGGCCGCACTGCCCGTTACAATCCGCTGGCCTATATCGACCGCCACGACCCGGATGATGTCATCATCGAATTGCAGAAGATCGCAACGATGCTGTTCGTCGCGCCCGAACAGGGCGAAGCCTTTTGGGCCAATGGCGCGCGCACCGGATTTGCAGGCGTTGGTGGCTGGCTTGCCGAAACCAGCACCAAACCGCTGACGATGGGTGCCATCTATCGCCATTTGACCGATGGCGATGCGCGCATCTTTTTCAAAAGAGAACTCGCCAATCCCGGACTGAGCCTGTCGGTCGGTTGCCGGACGGCGCTTGCCGATTTCGCCGGCGGCTCGGACAACAGTTTTGCCGACATCAAAAAGACGATCACCAACGTCCTCGGCCTGTGGCTCAACCCCCTGGTCGATGCTGCGACGGCGGCAAGTGACTTTGATCTTCGCCAGCTCCGCAAACGCCCCATGTCGATCTATCTCGGCGTGTCGCCCGATGAACTCGACCGGATCGCGCCGCTCTACAATCTTCTGTTCCAACAGCTCATCGACCTCAATGTGCGCGAATTGCCCGACGAAAACTCATCCGTGCCCGTGCTGGTCATTCTCGATGAATTTGCCCGGCTCGGTCGGGCCTCGGTCATTGCCAGCGCCTTTTCCTATGTCGCGGGCTACGGCATCCGCTTGCTCCCGGTAATCCAGTCGCGCTCGCAATTGCGCGGCGTTTACGGCGAGCATGTCGCCGATGAAATCGTCGCCAATTGCGGGGTCGAAGTCGCATTCACGCCCAAGGAACTGCGGGTTGCCAACGACCTGTCCGAGAGGCTCGGCTATGTCGGACAGGATAGCGTCACCAAGTCGCTCACGATCAATGGCCTCCTCGCCAATCGGTCGAAATCCATTTCCGAGCAGCGGCGCGCCCTTTTGTTGCCGCAGGAACTCATGCAGTTTCCAACCGACAAACTGATCCTTCTGCGCGGCGGCATTCCGCCGATCGTCGGCACGAAGATTGCCTATTTCAGCAACCGCTTTTTCAAAAGCCGCGCGTTTCCAGCCCCGGAAGTGCCAGCCGCGCCAAAGCGAACAATCAGCAGCGCGATGCCTTCCCGGTTCCGCGACATGACCGCCGAAGAGGCTGCCGGACATGAGACCCGGCCAATGTCACAGGATGATGTCCTCACCGAAGATTGCCCGAGCTTCTTCGCCGACATGCTGACGCTGGATCACAACGGAAATGTGTCCGGCCTTATTGAGGAAGGTGACGAAAATGGCGGATAGACTGGATGGCGATGCCTCTTCGGGACGCAGCCGCACGGCGACGCCAAAGCCGGACAAACCCAAACCGGAGATGGCGAAGTCGAAGCGCAAAGCCGAAACACCTACCCTTACCGACGACCTCACCGGCAAATTCCTGCGCGTCGGCAACGCGCTCTATCGCACCTCGGATGATAAAAAGCCCATTGCCCGCCTCGAACCCGACCGGCTCAAGACCAGCAACATCAACGCCCTTCCGGACATCGTTCGGATCGCCAAGGCCAACGGCTGGACGTCGATCAGGATCAACGGTGGCGACACGTTCAAGAAAGCGGCATTTCTTGCCGCTGCCGCACAGGGGCTGACGGTCGAGAATTACACGCCGTCGAAAGTCGTCCAGGCCGAAGCTGACCGCCTGCAAGCGCGGCTCGCCGAACGCGACAAGCGCAGCGAAACCAAAAACACGGCGGGTAAATCACCCCGCCCGACCGAAGCGGCCATCACGCTAAAAGCCCTGTCGGAACGGTTCCTGAGCCAGACGCACGACCAAAATGCTCGCGATCCCGAATTGCGCCGCGCCCAAAGCCTTGTTGCCCAAACCATTTCGATCACGCGCGCGAAATACCCCGATGATCCCGTCAAGGCATCAAAGGAAGTCGAGGCCCGACGTCAGGAGGTCGCGCGCCGCATCGCCAACGGCGACAAGATCGCGACGATTCAGGTCCGCAACCAGCAAGCGCAGCGCGTTCGTGAAATTACGCTGGATCAGGCATTGAACCGAGGTGGGCGAACGCGCTGACAAGTCAAATGATTTCAACAGCACAAAAAGCCGACAGAATGCGCCGGAATTCGGCGCGAAGCATAGTTCGCGTTCGCAATCTGCTTATAACCACTTCCGACCAGTTCAAGTCATTCCGCAAAAGCCGCTTGAACGACCGCTCACGCCCAAATCTGCCATTGCTACTTCGGTGAACTCCAGCCGAAGCCCGCAGAGTCGCCGTCAAGCACCGCGAATGTTTGGTTCGCGCAATTTGCAAGGGTCAGATCTCGCTGGACATATCATCAACACAACGATAATGTTGTGTTGATGATACCAGATCTGATCGAGCTGGGCTCCCATTGCCCTTGGGCCGTGCTGCCACCCGGCATTCATGACACGACCCTTGATGAGGTCGAAGCTCGCTTTGCGACCACACCGCATCGTAAGTGGCTGTTCGATGGCTTCGTCCGCATGGCGCAGGACCTGGCGATCGCCGGATGCAGCTATGTCTACCTTGATGGGAGCTTCGTGACCGCGAAGCCGCACCCGGGCGACTACGACGGCTGCTGGGAGCATGACGGCGTCGACCCGGCCAAGCTCGATCCAGTCCTTCTCGATTTCGACAACAAGCGAGCAGCGCAAAAAGCAAAATACCTCGGTGAGATGTTCATTGCCGGAATGCCCAATGGGCCGGGCGCTCCCTTCCTCGACTTCTTCCAAGTCGAGAAGTCATCCGGCCAGGCCAAAGGCATTCTCCGCATCCCGCTCGCGCCGCTGAAAGGAGCGACGCCATGATCACCAACGAAAAGCAGTACAGGTCGACCAGGGCTTCGATCGAGAAGCTGGCGGGAGCCTTTGCCGCGCTTGAGGTGCCGACCAGCGATTTCCCTGAAGTGTTCGCGAAGGCGCAGCGCTCGGCGCTGCGCAGCCAGATCGACGAACTCGAGGAGGAAGTGCGCTTCTACGAGGACCTCCGCGCGGGCAAGATTTCTGAATTCTCGGCGGAGAGCCTGCACGATCTTCCCGATATCCTCATTCAGGCTCGCATCGCGCGCGGCATGAGCCAGAAGGATCTCGGCGATTTCCTCGGTGTCGCCGAGCAGCAGATTCAGCGCTACGAATCCGACCGCTACAGGATGGCAAGCCTCGACCGCCTCACCGAGGTGGCCGACGCCCTGAACGTGCGCATCGTTGAGCGCGCCCAACTGGTCGGCAGCCCAAAGCTCGATAGCATCGATCCGTCGGTCTGGCAGGCATTCCCGCTTGCCGAAATGTTCAAGCGTGGATGGTTCGAGGACTTTTCGGGCACGCTCACGCAGGCGAAGAAGGCCGCTGGCGACCTCATCCCGGCCTTCCTGTACGGTGCTCATTCACAGTTTGCGCCGATGGCTCTGCATCGCAAGTCGGTGCGGTCGAACGGACAAGTCCATGAAGCGGCCATTGCCGCTTGGGAAGCGCGTGTTCGGACGCTAGCCGATCGCAATCCCCCCGACCGGGCGTTTGATCGGGATCGTCTCACCGCGGACTGGGTGCGCGGCCTGGTCGGGCTCAGTCTAGAGGATAATGGGCCGTGCCTTGCAGCCGACTATCTTCGCGATGCAGGCATATCGCTGGTAATCGAACGCCACCTGCCAGGCACATTGCTTGACGGTGCGGCGTTGGCGTCAGCTAATCATTATGCAATTGTCGCGATGACCCTGCGTCACGACCGGCTCGACAACTTCTGGTTCACGCTGCTCCACGAGATCGGCCATCTGAAGCTGCACATCCGGTTGGGTGAATATGCCGCGATCTTTGACGACAACGATTCGCCGGCGTCTGACAAGGTCGAGCAGGAC
Source organism: Sphingomonas sp. 28-63-12 (assembly GCA_002281535.1). GTDB lineage: Bacteria > Pseudomonadota > Alphaproteobacteria > Sphingomonadales > Sphingomonadaceae > Sphingomonas. Next base: position 8,338 of record NCGD01000015.1, on the reverse strand, counting down.
GCCGACTACTTCGCGCAGGAGGCACTGATCCCGGAGGCGAACTGGAACCTTGCGGTGTCGCGCTTCACGCAAACGGAGAAGGCGGTCCTAACCGATGCCAAGCGCTTCGGCGTAGCGGCTGCGGTGATCGCTGGGCGCGTGCGGCGAGATGCAGGCGACTACACTTTGCTTCGGACAATTGTAGGTTCGGGCGAAGTGCGGCGGCAATTCGGATTGTGAGGGGGTAAAATGGCTATTCCCAATTACTACGTTCCGCTTCTCCGTTGGCGGGCGGGTGAATACCGGGCACTTAAACGCCTGTCCGATGCCTGCCGGGATCGGACTGTGCCGCTCATTGAAGTGCTCCCGCCAGATTACGATTTTGCCCTGCGTCAGCCCAAGAAGCACATCGATGAGCAGTTGAAGCCGTTCGCAAAGCAGGTCGAAGACCATTGGCCCAACCGCCCGGCCTTGATCGATGCCGTCCAGATCGATCCCCCGAGCCGTATGGGAGACGGCCGTCATCCGCTTACTTTCATTTTCGATGAGGCACGCGCGAAGGGCCTCGACCTTGTGCCGGTCACCGCCCTGGACCGCGATGTCACATACCAGCAGAGCGTTCAGGGGATCGTCGCCACAAGCGGCCGAGGCATTGGATTGCGGTGCGGCCTCGACGAAGCGCTCGACCCTGATTTCGAAGCAAATGTCCGCGCCCTGATCGCTCAGCTCGGCTGCCCTGAAAATGGCGTCGATATCCTTCTTGACCTCGGGAACCCGAAATTCGATCCCCAGGACCCGCTGATCGCGATTATCACCTCGGTCTTGTCGAGTGGCGGAATCTTTGCATCGGCTCGGTCGGTAACTGTCTTGGCAACGTCGTTCCCCGACAGCCTAATGAGCCTGCAATACGGCCTCGACGTGCTGCCGCGACGGGAATGGATGCTGTACAAAGCGCTCGTCGCGGCACTGCCTGATCCACTCCGCCGCCCCGGATTTGGCGACTATGCAGTTGCGGCGGTTGAATTCGCGAAGGGCGATATGCGCTTTATGCGTGGCTCACCCAACGTCCGTTACGCTATCGACGATGCTTGGCTGATCGCCAAAGCCAAGCGCCAGAAGTCTAACAACAATCACGCCTATCCTGGTCTGTGCGGCGCAATCATTGCTTCGGGCAGCTTTGCTGGCACGGCGTTTTCGGAAGGTTCGAAATACGTCGACGGTTGCCGGCTCGGCAGCGAGAAAATGGGCAATCCCACGACCTGGAAATGGGTCGCAACCAATCACCACATCACGAAAGTGGTTGCTGATCTCGCCAGGTTGTCCGGGACTTGAGCGCGGTGCGAACGGCGCTCGACAACTTCCGCAAAGGCATCAACGATACGAGCCGCTGATAGAGTTCTTCCCGAGGCGCACGCAGATCACGTTCGAGAACGCCAAGGTCTCTGAGGAGGGCCTGAACCTCTGGGCGCCAAAGCAAACGCGCCAGCACAAGCGGATCAATGCCCTTGTTAGCTCGTTCCGGCCGAACGCGACGGAACCGCACGCCTTGGGTCGTACCGCGCTCGGCGACCATAACTCCCCACCAGTTAGGCACGATCGTCATAGCCGAAGCGAGATGTTTGGAATCGACAATCAACAAGGCCTTGTCGACGACCTCGCCATAGGCGGCCACCTGCCGCGGCAAGCGCTCCAATGTGTCGGCTTCTGCCTTGATTTCCACGCCACGGATGTGGCCGTTGATCACGGCAATATCGATCCGACAGCTGCCATGATCGAGGCCGAGTTCGTCGATGACCAGGGTATCTGGACAGGCTTGGGCGTGTTTCAGCAACCGCCGATAAGCGGCCTGCCTGACATCACTGTCCCGAAGCGGTCTCGGAGCCATGCCGGTTCGATAGCCGTGGTTATGGCGGAGTGGCAACGGCCAATGTTACGCCGGGCTTGCCAAGACCCACCCGAACCTCGCTGTGCTGAGCCTCGGCGAGGATATGGTGGAGCGACGTCTTTTGGCAAACCTTGCCGTTCGACTGTTTGCCAACGAACGAGTGAAAAGTCCCAATAGCCGAAATTTGAATCCAATTCGCTCAGTTTCACGCCGAAGGATTGAAAGCCTCATCGTCTGCGTTCACGCGGTGGAGGCTCGGGTTTTGGCGGTCCGGCCCTTTGCTGGGTCGCAGCCAGATTCCGTGCATGGTGCGCAGCGAACACCTCGGGCGTGGCATTCATGCCCTGATGCTTGTCGATGAAGGCGCGCACGTCTCTAGCAAGCGCCCGATCGTCGGATTGGCCGGTGGCGTCCAGCGCAGCGGCGGTTTGTTCATAGGCACGGCGTATCTCTCGCCAACGGATCGTGCCGGCTGCAATGAACGGCGGCAATTGATCCTCACCCCTCGCGACGGCAATGGCCTGTTCGTTGGTGCGGCGGTCGGAATGGGTAATCTGGCGGCTCCCTTCGCTTCGCAGCCGCGCCCGGAGTTTAACCAGAGCCATGCTCGATCCGGCAATCCCTTGTCCCCGCGCGCGTCTCGGCGTTGCTTCGGCGGCCACGCCCCGCGCCCGAAGTTCGCGAGCGAATCGTTCGCGGAAGCGATTGAGCTGAACCGGACGGGGATTGAAGCGGGTGCGATCCAGCCCCTCGGCCTGCACCGTCAGGTGGACATGGGGGCGCGGCGTGTCCGTGTGGAGGGCAAGGACATAATCGTGGTTGTCGCTGAGTTCGGCATGCGCAAGCGCGCGGACGGCCCCCAGAACCTTATCAGGGTCGGTGCCCTCGGGCATCGAGAAGATCAGCGACACCGACGACACCGTTGGCCGCGACCGCCAGTTGGGCGTATCGCTCCACTCCGCCGCGCGCTCGGCAATGTCTTCCTTACTGGTCAGTATCTCGCCGTCACGGGTTTCGATCTCAACGCCACCCTTGCGCCCGATATAGTCGAGATGTGCTGTGACATGGCTGCCGCCCCGTTGGCGGCCTGTGACCTTGACCACCACCTCAGGCGCTTTGCGCACGATCCGCGCCAGCTTGGCCCGCGCTGTCGGGCCAGTGGCAACACCGTAGCTGGCATAGAGCGGCACGCGCGGCGCGCTAGTGGGGTCATGGATATAGCGCACCCGAAATGCTGGACGGGTTGCTTCCCACAAGGCCGATTCAAGACCCATCAATCCGCGACCGTCCAGTAGCTCGCATCGCCGCGCATGGCCTCGCCAACGGCTGTCACCTGTTCGGAGATTTCCATCCGCATGTCGGCGATCCGTCGCAGCTCGGGTTCGATCTGCTTGTCGCCGGTATCGAGCATGGCCGCATTGGCCGCCTTCATTGCCTGATTGAGATTGCGACCGATGCGGAGCAATTGCATCCTGATCGGTGCGAGTTCAGCAAGCAGGCCGTCATCGACCCGCGATTTCAACGCGAGGTGGCGGCGCACCAATGCCTTGATCCACCCTGCGCGATCGGTCGAACGCTGTGATGCGCGGTGCGCGATCACGGCAATCTCGACATCGGTAAACCGCAGCGAAACACGATTGCGCGCCGCTCCCTCGGGGTGGTCGATGTGGGGGCGGTCGGCGCTGTCTAGCAGTGCCCGTTCGATCATCTGGCGCACCAGCGCGCTCCGGCCCCCACGACCAACGGCGAAGCTGTCGAACGCCGCGAGCGCATCGGTATCTACGCGCACGCTCAACATCGCAGTGGTCGGTCGGGAATTTGTCGCCATCAATCATGCCCGCGTGAAACAGGGGCAATGTAAGACAACACGCGCCGCTAGGCATATCCTGCAATCAAGACAAAAACCGACAAATTCAGAAACTAAAGAAGGCAGAATCGCCCAATCATCGCTCCAATCCTCGGCAGTTCAAATCGGCGATTGCGCCACTAGCAATCTGCCAGCGCCCATTCCTCGGCCCGTGCCGCTGGCCGTGTGAGGAAGCCCACAGCGTATAGGCATCCCCCGAATACGACTGCCAGGGCGAGCCGCATTGGCGCACTATCCCGCCAGACCGACCAAGCGACCGGTCCTCTTTTTCCCGACATCAACCATCAAAAAAGGAAGGCGGCGCGCGACACCAATCCCGTTGGTGCCGCGCGTCGCCTGTGCCTGATCGGCAGCATCGGACACGGTGAAGAAGCGGGGCGGCTTATCGCCGCCCCGCTGGGTGGTCAGTCCTGCTTTTCGTCATCGGCAGGGCCGCCGTCCTTCTTGGCGAGGATGGCGATGCCGTCGGCGATCAGATCGACGCCGTAGTGGGTGCTGCCGCCTGCCTCATATTGGTTCTGGCGGACGCGACCGGTGATGTGAACAAGGTCGCCCTTGCTGGCGGTCAGACGCTTGGCGAGCTTGTCGAACAGCGTGACACTGTTCCAGTGGGCATCGGTCTTCCAGTCGTCGCCATCCTTGCGGTTGTAGTTCGAGGCCACCGAAAGATAAGTGACCTTCTCCTTGACCTCGATCTTGCCGATGCGGCCGATGATCCGAAATTCTGCGATGTTCTGCATGGCTCTTACTCCGTCCTGGATTGCAGGGTGATTTGCTGACGGTCTTCAACGGGGCCGCGAAGGAGCCGCGATCCAGCCAAAAAACGGAGGCTCCACGCAGTGGAAACCGTAGGTCGCAGACCGGTTTTTTGCTTGATCGTATTAGGCGACGCACGCGGCCACGAAACCGGCAAACAAGGAAATCGCCTTGCCAAGCCCGGACAAGAGACGCTGCCGACAACTCGCACGATTGGTTCTCGCCGTATCGACACCGAGGTCTGAAATGTCACAGCCGGTGCCAGCTCACCCGCCAACTACAGCACGACCAGGCCGCATTCACCCGAACAGTTCTCCGCCCACAAGAAAGCACGCTCGGCGCGCTACGCCGCGACCTTCAACCCATCACGGCGATCCGCGACCAACCACGGCAGCGGCATCATCATGAACGGCGATTGCTTCTAGTCAGACATGATCCCGACAAGGGCGGCATGTCGATCACAGCCTGACCGGCTGACCAGCGGCAAGCTGCGCCATCCGCTCCGGCAACTTTGCCAAAATCGCGCACTGCCGTTCGGCAGTCGCCCCGCCCCATTCGCCGATCTCGGCGAGGGTGCGACCGCAGCCTGTGCAAAGCCCTGCGCGCGCATCGAGCGCGCAGTCCGCAACGCAGGGCGATTGAGGACGGTCGATCATGCCCATCCCCTAATCGCGAAGCGGCTCCCTCGCTATCCTTCGCGCGCAATCGGCACGGCAGCTATAAGCTGTCGTGCCGATTTTAGGACGGTCGGAACGTCCGGCCTTTGCCCGTCCAGCAGGAACGGGCCGCGCGAACACTTGAACAGGCAAATTCGGTAACAAGAAAATGAGGGCGGGCCGCTTGGCCCGCCCTCTCGATCATCAAGCCGCCTCTTCCTCCTCGAACTCGGCGGCTTCGTCGTCCTCGCCGCCATCGTCGTCGTCTAATGCGGCGCGCTCCTGCGCGACCTCGACGGGCGGCTCCGCAATCACAAGCGCGGGCGGCAGCCATCCCCGCCCTGCCATCCGCTCGGCGGCGGCAGCGGCAAGGTCGCCCTTCTTCATCTTCGCGCAATTGTCGGCAGCGGCCTTGCCCAGCACCTCGGTCATGACCTTGGCGATCACCGGCTTTTTGAGCCGGTCGTAAAAAGCGACCGGCGCTTGCCACTTGCTGACCATATCGACACCGCTGGCAAAGGCGATCTGGTCGAACCGCTGGTGGCGACGGTCACGGCGTGAGCCGGACGTCTCGCCGCCGTTGATCTGGCGCGCGACAAGCAACGCCAACAGGCGGCCTTTGGCGTCGGCGTCCATCGCCCGAATAGCTGCGAACCGATTGACCTCGGGCAGTGCGGCGAAGTCACTGCCGCCGATCTCATCGACCGATGCAATGTCGGCCATCGTCATCATGTCGTCAGGAACGGCGGCGTTGAACCCTTCGAGCCGCAGCGACAGCGGAGAGTAATAGGATGGTTCGCGGTGGATGCCCTGCCCGACAAGACAATCGAGCAAGATGTCGAGCGCAAGCGCGGGGTTGGTGGCGACCGCTTCCTGCACCGCCAGCGTCTTGATCTTCGATAGCGTCTCGATCATCGCCCCCGAATAATCGGGCTTGATGGCGAGTGCATCGCCGGTGCCGCCTTTGGCAATACGCTTGGCGCGGATAGCCTTGGCCTCGATCTCGCCGCCATTGCCAACGAACAGCACGATTGCGCTGTCTTCCTTCTGCGCGTCGGTAAACATGCACAGGCGGTTTTCGAGGATGCGGGCTTCACGCTCCAGCCCGTTGAACACCCGGTCGCCCCACTGATTGCCCTTGCCCAGTTCGGCAAGGCGCGCTTCCGCCGCGTCCTGAATACGGGCGCGCTCGACCTGTTCGGCTTCGGTCGGCTCGCGCTTCCCCTCGGCGTGGACAGTGACAAGGTTATAATAGTCGTCGGGTCGTTCGAGCGATGCCCGAACATCGCTCCATCCTTCCCCACGATAGCCCGCTTCGATCTCGGCCAACTTGGCGGTGGCCAGCGCCTCGACCAATTCAGGGTCGTCGGCATACCCATCACCATTCTCGGCAAAGAGGTCGGCAGTGATCGTCCCGCCCGCTGCGGCGTAGGCATCATGCCCAACGAACAGAAACAGGGCATGGCTGGTGCCGATCTTTTCCTCGGTCACCATCCGCCGGATTTGATGGGCGCTGTTGCCGAACCGTTTCAACGCCTCAAGCTGGCGGTCGTGGTCATCGGTCAGGGTCAATGCCTGTGCCGCCTCCATGCCGATCTGATCGCGCGCCAGACAGGCGAGCGCATCGGGGTGCAACGCCGACAGCCGCAGCACCTTCTTGACGTAGGACAGGGCCACGCCGAACCGCGCCGCAATATCTTCGGGCTGCTGCCCGTCACGATGGAGATCGCCATAAGCGATTACCGCATCGGCGACGTGCATATTCTCGCGGCTCACATTCTCGGCCAACGACAGTTCGACCGCCTCGGCCTTGTCGCGCACGTCCACACTGACCGGATGGCTGGCAGGAATCGCCCTAGCCTTCTCAAGCTGCTTGAACGCGCGGTAGCGTCGGCCTCCGGCGGCAACCTCGAAACGATTGCCTTCGGCGTAAACGACAAGATTCTGCAACTGGCCGTGCGCCAGCATATCGGCGGCGAGCTGGTCGATGGCTTTGGGCTTCACGCGCCGCACGTTGAGCGGCGACAAGCGAAGCTGCGAAAGTTTGACGGTCTGTAGGGTCATCGGAAACACTCCTGAAAATGGTGGGAAACGGGCAAGTCAGAACATCTCAAGCTGGTCGCGCATCGGGTCCCAAAACCCGACGTCGAGCGGGCGCTGTTCACGGCGGGGCTGCATCGGTTGCGCGGCAAGCCAGCCAAGCCGTTCGCCCATGCTGACGGGCGCAATGCCCGCAATCATGATCTGATCGGGGTCGGGCGGTGTGACGCTGGCAAGGTCTTTGCGTTTCACGGGCCTGCCTCCGCTCAATATTCACCGGACAGCATGATGGTCAGGACGCGCCGCGTGATCGCTGGGTTCGCCGCGTCGTCGCTGGCGAACTCCATCTGGCGGTCGTAATAATCGAGTTTCCAGAACACCCGTTCCCGCTCGTCGTCCCGAATGCGGGGGCGCTCGGTCGTCCAGCGACCATCGACAAGCTGGTAGATTGTCCCAAAATCCCGCTCGCCGTGTGGGTCGTTGTCTTCGTCGAAGGCGTCGAACGTCTCGATCAACTCGCGGACGCAAGATTGATCGGCATCGGGCAGCGAACGGAAGCCGACTGTCGCAACGGCGGTGCAGGCAACGCCCATCGCGCGCCGTGCCAAATCGTTCAAACGGGCGATGCGCTCGCGCTGGCTGGTGAGGGTCGCGCTCATTGCACATGCCCGCGTGAGTGATTGGCCCGTGGTTGATTGGCGCTCCGCGCGCCGCGCCCTTCGCAAATCAGGATCAACGCCCCGAAATCCTCGCGCTCACCAAGCCGGTCGGCGATCTTGCGAACGCACTCCAGCGGCAAGCCGTTCTCGTTGGCGACCTCGCGCAAATAATCGTCGCGGCACTCCGCGCCGCAAGCACGGTAGTTCAAGAGCAAATCGGTCATCTGAAACCTTCCTTCCTCGGCAGGATGCCGCACTGGCTGCGACATGCGGCTCTGCCTTCCGGCGAGGATGGGAGGGGGAGGGAAAGCTGAATCGCCGCCCTGGCGCGGGCCAGCGGGCGCGCAGCGACCGCCACACGGGGGCGGCTATTCTGCTTTGGGAACGAGAGGGCAAAGCCCTTGGCGTTCCCGCACCATCAAATGAACGGAGGCGAGCAGCCTCCCTCAGCCGCAACGCGGCACAGGCAACGGCACCCTTGCACGGCGCGACGCCG
>NCGD01000050.1 GCA_002281535.1 Sphingomonas sp. 28-63-12 | reverse complement strand
GGAAGGCACCGACTGGGATCAGTACGGCGTCGGCAAGTATGAGAAATGCTCGAACTGCATGGTCCATTGCGGCTTCGAAGGCACCGCCGCCACCGACGCAATCCGCAACCCGCTCAAGATGTTCACGGTCGGGCGCAAGGGCATCCGCACCGAAGGCCCGATGGCCCCCGACATCGACATCAGCAACGCCCGCAAGGCCGAGGACGTCCACTCGACCCATGTCGAGCGCGAGCTGGAGCGGATCAAGAACGCCGATCCGGAAGGCTATAAGCGGGTGCAGCGCGCGGCTTGATCGCATGGCCCGCATCTGGCCATCGATGCTGGCGGTGGCCATGGCCGCCGCTGGCACCGCCGCTTTCGGAGGACAAATGACCGAGCATGTCGCCAAGGGCAATTTCGACGTCCAGCTGACCCCGACCAGCGCCGCCGACGCCGCCGTCGGCGCGATGGCGATCGCCAAGACCTTCCACGGCGATCTCGACGGCACCAGCGCTGGCCAGATGCTGGCGGTCCGTACCCGGTCGATGGATCAGCCGGCTATGTTGCGATGGAGCGGGTGACGGGCACGCTGGCGGGCCACAAGGGCAGCTTCGCGCTCCAGCATAGCGGCACGCTCGACAAGGGCGCGGCGAGCCTCTCGGTTTCGGTCGTGCCCGATTCGGGGACGGAGGGCATGGTGGGGCTGAAGGGCACGATGGACATCATCATCTCCCCCGGTCGCCATGATTACGTCTTCCGCTACACGCTGCCCTGAGCGAGCAGCGTCGCCCAAAGCGGGGCGAGCTTTTGATGGATTTCCACCAGCGATTTGAACGCCAGCTCAGCGCTCCGCCCGGTGCGGATCAGCGCCGGTAACTGCCCTGGCCGCCGTGCGAGCGACGCCAGCACCTTGCCCAGCGCCATCGACCCATCCGGGTTCATCCCCACCAGCGCGGCAGGTGGCAGGGTTTCGTGCGCGGTGTCCGAGATGGTGCGGATTGCCAAAAACGGCAACCCATGCCGCGCCGCGACGCGCGCCGCGATATGCGATTCCATGTCGACCGCCAGCGCACCGGACGCGGCAAGCGCGGCCTTCTCGGCAATGCTAACGGCGATATGATCCTGCCCGATGATGGCGCCGAAATGCGCGTGGGGGAAAGTCCTGCTGAGCCCCTCCCCTTCAGGGGAGGGGAGGGGCTTAAAGTCAATCACCACGTCCCCCACCACCAGCATCGGATCAAGCGCGCCCGCAATCCCGCTCGAGACGATCATTATGGCGCCCGCCGCCTGCGCCTCGAGCATCGCCTCCAGCCGCCCCGCATCGCCGCCCCCAGCGACTGCGATCACGCCCTTGCAACCGATGATCTTCGCTTCCCGCTGCAGCCCGCACGCGACAAGGATCACGGACGATTCTGCTTCGACGATCGCGCTTGCATTACCCAATCCGCGAGAATGATTCCCATCAGGGTCCCGAAGCTCGTCAGACCTAACGCCGAGCCGTAAGCCACAGCGAACAACGCGTCATGTTCCCAGATCCGCCACCAAACTGTTGCCGTCAAAAGAAGGATAGGCATCAACATGGCGACCGTACCAATAAAAGGTCGGTGCCGGGGCAGGATGACATCCCCCAGAAATCCGATCGCTAACGCGACTGCGAACATGGCCAGCGGCTTTGTAAGCCACATCAAGTCAAGCAATTCACTCACATCCCGAACGCCACGGTCTTCTCGTTCGACCGCTTCAAGTTCCGATACCGCGCCACCGCCCAGAGCGGGAAATATTTCGGATAGCCATGATAGCGCAGGTAAAACACCCGCGGGAAGCCGCCGCCGGTGTACATTTCCTGGCCCCACAGCCCGTCTTCGTCCTGGTTGGCCACCAGCCACTCGACGCCGCGCGCCACCGCCGGATGCTCGACCACCCCTGCCGCCATCAGCGCGAGCAGCGCCCAGGCGGTCTGCGACGCGGTCGAGGGGGCCGCCGTGTACCCGGCATAATCAAGCGCATAGCTGTCGCAATCCTCGCCCCAGCCGCCGTCTGCATTCTGGATCGACACCAGCCAGTCGACCGCGCGCTCCATCGTCGGCGCCTTGGGTGACACACCCGCCGCGTTCAGCGCACACAGCACCGACCAGGTGCCATAGATGTAATTCACCCCCCAGCGCCCGAACCACGATCCGTCGGGCATCTGCTCCTCGGCCAAATAGGCGAGCGCTGCCTTCATCCGCGCACTATCGGTTTCGCCCAGCTGCGCCATCATCGAGACGCAGCGCGCCGTCACGTCGCTGGTCGGCGGATCGAGCAGCGCGCCATGATCGGCAAAGGGGATATTGTTCAGGTAATGATAGGTGTTGTCGGCATCGAACGCGCCGAACCCGCCATTTTTCGATTGCAGCCCGACGGTCCACTCATTGCCCCGCACAATCGCCTCGTCGTAACCGCCTGCAAGCGCGAGTTTGTCGCGCGCCCGGTCCATCGCCATCACGACGACGGCGGTATCGTCGAGATCGGGGTAATGCGCGTTGTTATACTGGAATGCCCAGCCGCCGGGGCGGACATCGGGCTTCACCTCGGCCCAGTCGCCGTTGACGTCGAGCACCTGCAGCGGCTTCAGCCATTCGAGCGCCGCCTTCGCGCGCGCCTCATTCGCCTCGCCGCCTGCCTCCAGCATCGCATGCGCGGCGAGCGCGGTATCCCACACCGGCGACACGCAGGGCTGGCAATAGGCCTCGTCCTCCTTGATGACGAGCAGCTTTTCGACTGACGCCCGCGCGATCGCCCGGTGCGGATGATCCTCGGCATAGCCCAGGCAATCGAACATCATCACGCTGTTCGCCATCGCCGGATAGATCGCGCCCAGCCCATCCTCGCCGTTCAGCCGCTCCACCACGAAATCGACGCACGCCTTGACTGCCTTCGCGCGCAGTTTCTTCGGCCAAAGCGGCTCGACCCGCTTGAGCACGACATCGAGCCCGCCGAAAAACAGCTGCCATGATCGCTTCGCCCCCGCCGCCTGGCTTTTCAACGGCGCGGCTTTCTGGGTGTAGAGTTCATCGACCAGCACGCCCGACGGGTTCTTCGCCACCGGCTGTTTGGCGGCAAGCACCAGCAGCGGCACGATCACGGTCCGCGCCCAATAGGACATTTTGGAGAGGTGCACCGGAAACCAGCGCGGCAGCAAAATCAGCTCAACCGGCATCGTCGGCACCACGCTCCACGGCCCGGCACCAAACAGCGCCAGCTGGATGCGCGTGAACACATTCACCGCCGCCGCCCCGCCCGCCGCATGGATCGCCGCCCGCGCCCGCACCATATGCGGCGCGTCGACATCGTCGCCGATCATCTTCAGCGCATAATAGGCCTTCACGCTCGCCGAGGTATCGAACGCCCCGCCATGGAACAGCGGCCAGCCATGATGTTCAGCGGACTGAATACGGCGGAGATAGACCCCGATCTTGGCCTCGAGCACCGGATCGCGCGGCTCGCCGAGATAATGCTTGAGCAGCACGAACTCGGCCGGGATCGTCGCATCGGCCTCAAGCTCGAACACCCAGTGCCCGTCGTCCTTCTGCGCGCGCGAGAGCGCATCGGCCGCGCGCTCTGCGCATGCGTCGACGGCGGCGAGCGGGTCGGTAACGGTGGCAGTGGCAATAGCAGTTTTGGGCATGCATCCCCCTCAGAACACGCGTTACTTACACTGATGTTAGCGCATCGCCAAGCGTGCGGCGTTCGCCCCTGACCGTAACGCGCCCTCAATCGTCGCGGGCAGCCCGGTCTGCGTCCAGTCGCCCGCCAGAAACAGGTTGTGCCAGCGCGTCGCGGTGCCCGGCCGCTTCGCATCCTGTTCGGGCGTCGCCGCAAAAGTCGCGCGCTTTTCCTTCACCACCTGCCAGCGCGGCATCTCGGCGGTGAGTCCCAACGTGGCACAGATATCGTCCCAGATCCGCCGCGCCAGATCCTCGCGATCCTGGTCGATCACATCGTCAGCCCCGCTGATCGTCACCGAAATCCGGTCACCGTGACACACCACCCATTGCGAGGTCGCGCCGATCAGCGCGGTGATCGGCGGCGCGCCCGGCGGCGGCGGATAGGCGAAATGCGCACTCAAAATCGAACAAAAAGCATCAGGCACGGTCAGCCCCGGCACCAGATCAGCCGCCACCCAGGGCGGCACCGCCAATATCACCACCGCATCGCCGACCGGCTCCACGCCCGCGCCATAATCGAGCCCCGTCACCCGGTCGCCCTCGGTCACCAGCCCGCGCAACCGCGCGCTGAAGCGCGGCTCGGTCCCGCGTTCGCGCAAATATCCCAGCGCCGGATCGACAAACACCGCGTCCAATGTCGGCATCGCCACCATCGTCCGGCACGCCCGCCCGCCGCGCGCAAAGGATTCCATCAGGAACCGCCCGGCTAGCCAGGCCGACCCCTGCGCCGGCGGGCAGTTGAGCACCGCCAGCATCATCGGATCGACCACGCGCTCCCAGAACAGCCCGCGATCCTTGATCACATCGCCGATCGTCGCCGGTCCCCGCCGTGCCAGCACCAGCCTGGCCAGCGCGAGATGATCGACCACCCCCGTCCCCGGCGTCCGTCGCCGGGCATCGAACACCCATGCCGGAAACCGCCCGTCATTCACGGCCAATGTCCAGCGGCTGTCATCGCGAATATCGTGAAAGGCGAAATCGGCATGCGCGGGCCCTTCCAGCGCATCCGCCGTCCCGATCAAATCGAGAAATCGCCCCACCGCCTGATTGCCCGAAAAGACGAAGTGGTTGCCATTGTCGATCACCAGATCGAGCGTCTTGTCGTGATAGCTCCGGCACCGCCCGCCCGCGCGCGGTGCGCTATCGCTCAGCGCGACATCGCAACCCGCGCGCGTCAGCTCCACCGCCGCCGAAAGCCCCGCCATGCCTGCGCCAACGATATGCGCCTTCAACGAAACAGCCACAATTTCCCGACCGTGAAAATCAGCGCGGCCTTGTTGACCTTGATCCGCTCGCGCGGCGGCGCCCAGCCGACTGCTTCCATCCGCCCCAAAATCTTGTGATACACCGCCGCCATCAGCTTGGGCGCGATCAGATGCCCCTTGGGCTTGCGCTTCAGGATCGCCTCGGCGGCGAGATAATGCTGCTCGGCCAGCCTGGCGAGATCGCGACACGCCGCATCGATATTCGGGTCGCGCGCCACGGCCTCCGGGCTGCTCATGTCCACACCCGCCGCCGCCAGATGCTCGCGCGCCAGATAGACCCGGCCGATCGCAGCATCCTCGTCGACATCGCGCAGGATGTTGGTGAACTGCAGTGCGCGCCCCAGGTGATGCGCCAGCGGCACCCCTTCGGCATCATCCATCCCGAAGATCTTGACCGACAACCGCCCGACCGCCGACGCCACCCGGTCGCAATAGAGATCGAGCTCGTCGAAGCTCGGATAACGCACGAAATCGGCGGTGTCGGTCGCCATCCCGTCGATCACCGCATGGAAATCCGCTTTGTCGAGGTTAAAGCGCCGCACCGCCTCCGCCACCAACGCCGCCTGCCCGGGCTCGCCCCCGGCATAGAGCGAATCGATATCGGCGCGCCACCGCTCGAGCGCTGCCGCCCGGTCGGCGCGGTCGCCCTCCTCGTCATCAGCGATGTCGTCGACGATCCGGCAAAAGCCATACACAGCATACATCGCCTCGCGCTCGGCCTTGGGCAGCACGCGCATCCCGGCATAAAAGCTGCTGCCCGAAACCTGCGCCTGCAGCGCGGCGGGGGTATTGTCGGGATTCATACCGCCAGCCTCTTCACCGCAGCCCAGGCGGCGAGCCCGGCCATCTCGATCTTGCCATGGTGGACGCGCTCGCTCAGCGGGTCATGCGTCAACAGCCGCCTGGTGAGGCTCTCGGCCAGCCGGTGGATAATCGCCACCTCGACCGCGAGGCGCTTGTCCCTGATCTGGCCCGAAAACACCGATGATTCGGCGAGCAGCCCGAGTGTCCTCTCTGCCATTGCCACAATCACCGATCGCAGCGCCGGGGAGGCGCGTGTCGCCCCCAGATCCTCGATCGATGCTCCCGCCGCCGCCAGCATGTCGGTCGGAATATAGACCCGGTCGATCGCGCGGTAATCCTTCCCGCAATCCTGCAGATGGTTAATCACCTGCAGCGCCGCGCACAGCGCGTCCGATGCCACCCAGGTGCTGCGATCCTCATGATGCACATCGAGCACATAGCGCCCGACCGGCATCGCCGAGACGCGGCAATAATCGATCAGCGAGTCCCAGGTCGCGTGGCGGCTGACGGTGCAGTCCTGCTCGAACGCCGTCAGCAGATCGAGGCCGTGCTGCGGCGACAGCTTATACTCGGCCAGCACGCCGCGCAGCGCCAGCGCTTCGGCATTTTCGTCGCTCGTCCCCGCGAGCGTCGATCGCATGGCGCCGAGCAGCGCCAGCCGCTCCGCCGCGCTTGCCGATTCATTGTCGGCCACATCATCCGCAGCCCGCGCGAAATGATAGAACGCCATCACCGGCGCCCGGTGTTCTGCTTTCAGCAAAAAGCTGGCGACTGGGAAATTCTCGTCCTTATGTCCCTTGCCGGAGGCGAGTGTGGCGGCGGATGCGGTCATGCGCTCAACGCCGCCTGCGCGCGGCCCTTCCACATGCCGCCACGCCCGCGCCAATGCGCCCAGGCACTGGCAAAGGTGCAGCCCGCATAGAAGATCGCGATCCCCGGCAACGTCAAGCCCCACAAGGGCGATCGGCGGTAAAAACGCAGCATCGGTTGAAACGCGATCGCCATCAGTGCCCAGGCTCCCAGTCCCAGCCACCGCGCATAGCCGTGCCCGAACAGAGTGAGCAAGACCGGGCCGAGGTAAATCAGCCCAAGCCCAAATATCGTGCCGAATAGGGCGATCACCGAATAGCCGAGCTGCGCATAGGCGGAGCGCGAGATCATCGCCGCGACCGATCCCCATGTGTCGTACACGCGGATGCTCACCGATCGGTCGGTCAGCCCCAGCCAGACCCGCCCTTGCGTCTTCATCAGCGCGCCGAACGCGCAATCGTCGATCAGCGCGTTCCTGACCGCCGCAATACCGCCCGCCCGCTCCAGCGCCGCGCGCTCGGCGAGCATGCACCCGCCCGCCGCTGCGCCCACGCCCTTGGGCTTGTTCACCGCGCCGAACGGGTAGAGCATCTGGAAAAACCACACAAACGCCGGGATCAGCGCGCGCTCGGCTAGGCTCTCGCAGCGCAGCTTCGCCATCAGCGTCACCAGCACGCGGCTGTCGCCCACCGCCCGCGTCACCAGCGTGCGCAACGTATCGGGCGCATGTGCGATATCCGCATCGGTCAGCCACAGATACGCAGGTGTATCGCCAGCCGCGGCAATCCCCTGCGACACCGCCCACAGCTTGCCCGTCCAGCCGGGCGCGAGCGGCTGGCCTGAAAGAATGGTGAGGCGATCTTTACCCTGAAGCCCCTCCCCTGAAGGGCAGGGGCTTGGCGCTGAATCCCCAGCCACTCCCCGCGCAATCTCCGCTGTCCCATCACTCGAATTGTCATCGACCAGAATGATGCGGAAATCGCCCGGATAATCCTGCGCGACCAGGCTGCCGATCGAGCGCGCAATCACTTCGGCCTCGTCGCGCGCGGGCACCACCGCGGTCACGGCAGGCCAGTGCGCGGGCGCAGGCGGCAGCCCCTGCGTATCGCGCTCGGCGGTCAGCCAGAAGCCGTCGCGCGCGAACACCAGCACCAGCCACACCGCCAGCGCGATGCCGCCCGTCGCCAAAGCGAGACTTGGCGCGATCATGCAATCTTGCCCGCCGCGCTGAACCAGTCGATCGCATCGGCCAGCGCCCGCTGATAGGGTCGCGCGCTATAGCCAAGCTCGTTTTCAGCCTTGGTTGAGGCATAATACATGTTGTGCGCGGCCATTTTGAGCGAATCCACCGTCAAAAACGGGTCGGTTTTGCCGGTTAGCCGGCACCATGCTTCATTGGCATAAGCGAGCGGGAAAAGCGGGGCGCGCGGGATGCTGATCGTCGGTGCCTTGCGCCCGGTGATCCGCGCAATCTCGGCCAGCATCGTGCGCAGCGTCACATCCTGCCCGCCCAGCACATAACGCTCTCCAATCCGGCCCTTTTCCAGCGCCAGCAGATGTCCCTGCGCGACGTCGTCGACATGCACCAGGTTCAGCCCGCTTTCGACAAAGGCGGGCATCTTGCCATTGGCCGCTTCCACCACGATCCGCCCCGTCGGCGTCGGCTTGACATCGCGCGGACCGATCGGGGTGGAGGGGTTGACGATCACCACCGGCAGGCCGTCTGCCGCCATAGCCTCGACCAGCCGTTCGGCGACCACCTTGCTGCGCTTGTACGCGCCAACCGCCTGTTCGGGCGTTGCCGGGCAGGTTTCATCGGCGACGCCATGGTCATTGGGTTTCAGCGTGGCGACGCTTGAAGTGTAGACGATCCGCTCGACCGCCGCGGCCTGGGCGGCTTTCATCACCGCGAACGTACCCGCACGATTGTTGCGGACAATGTCCTCGGGGTCCGGTGCCCAGATTCGGTAATCGGCAGCGACGTGGAAAAGATAGCGCATGCCCTGCGCGGCCCGGAGTACGGCCGCTTCATCGCGCAGATCGCCCTCGGCCAGGGTGGCGTCGAGATCCGCCAAATTGGTCCTGTCGCTGCCCCGACGGACGAGCAGGGTCAGCGCCGCGCCCCGCGCCTTGAGCGCCCGCGCGACCGCCGAGCCGACAAAGCCCGTCGCCCCCGTCACCAGCACTGGCACGCCCGCAAATTCCATCACCGCTCCAAATTAGGTGCATTTCCCCCCTAGACGCCAAGCGCGGGCGATGGGAAGCCGGGCAGGGCAGAAACGGGGACATAAATGGTGCTGAGCGTCGCCGCGATTATTTTTCTGGGCCTGGCCATGATTGGCGCCGGGATCAACATTGCGGCCGCCATCATCGCGCGCCCCCCGGGGGGCGTGCCCGCGCTGCCAGGATGGCCGCCGATCACCGTGCTCAAGCCGCTGCACGGCGGCGAGCCGGCGCTGGCCGCCAATCTGCAATCGCTTTTCGGGCAGGATTATCCCGGCGCGGTGCAGATCATCTTCGGCACGCGCAATGCCGATGATTGCGCGCTCGGCGTGGTGGCCGCGATGCGGGTCGCCTTCCCCGATGCCGATATCGATATTGTGGTCAGTGATCGTCGCTGCGGCGCGAACAACAAATTGTCTAACCTTGCCAATATGGATGCGGTCGGGCGCCATCCGATCGTTATCATCGCTGACAGCGACGTTGCCTGGGCGCCCGATACGCTGCGCCGGTTGGCGATTGCCGTCGCTGAACCCGGGGTGGGGCTAGCGAGTTGCCTGCATATCGGGCGCGGGGATGCCGGTTTTTGGTCGCAACTGGCCGCGATGGATATATCCTATCGCTTCATGCCCAGCGTATTGATGGGCGTAGCGCTTGGGATGGCCAAGCCAGCACTGGGGCCGACAATGGCCTTTCGGCGCGACACGCTCAACCGGATCGGTGGGTTCGCGGCGTTCGCCGATGTGCTCGCCGATGATTATCAAATCGGCCGGGCGGTGCGGGCGCTCGGCCTGCGCAGCGTTATTTCGACCTTCTACATCACCCATGGCTGTGCCGAATCGAGCCTGCGCGGCCTAATCGCGCATGAAATGCGCTGGACGGTGACGATTTTCCGAATCGATCCGCTCGGTTTTGCCGGAAGCGTTGTCGTCCACACGTTGCCGCTGGCACTGATCGGTGCTGCGCTGGCCGGATTTTCGACGGCGGGATTGGCCGTGCTGGCCGCTGCGTTGGGTTCGCGCATCGTCGTTAAATTGCGGATGGATGCGGCATCGGGCGCGGTTTCGGGGGCGCTGATCCTGCTGCCGCTGCGTGACCTGCTGTCTTTTGCCTTATTTTGTGCCACTTTCTTCGTGCACAAAGTTTATTGGCGGGGCTCGCAATTCCGGGTAACTCGAGATGGACGATTGCAATCGCGATAAGGGTTTTACCGGTTATGATGCGCACCTTGTTTCTCCAGGCGCCCTCTTTTGACGGATATGACGGTGGTGCCGGCTCGCGCTATCAGGCCAAGCGCGAGATCAAGTCCTTCTGGTATCCGACCTGGCTGGCGCAGCCCGCCGCGTTGGTCCCCGATTCGAAGCTGATCGACGCGCCCGCGCACGACCTAAGCTTCGACGACATCAAGCATGAGGCGCTCGAGCGCGACCTCGTCATCATCCACACCTCGACGCCGGGCTTCAAGCAGGACGTCAAGGTCGCCGGTATGCTCAA
Organism: Sphingomonas sp. 28-63-12; assembly: GCA_002281535.1. Lineage (GTDB taxonomy): Bacteria > Pseudomonadota > Alphaproteobacteria > Sphingomonadales > Sphingomonadaceae > Sphingomonas. The sequence goes on along the minus strand of NCGD01000050.1, from coordinate 9 downwards.
GGAACTCAA
>NCGD01000014.1 GCA_002281535.1 Sphingomonas sp. 28-63-12 | reverse complement strand
AAAGCCACCGACGCCGAAGGATTCGGCTGATAAGGGCGATGCCGTGCTGGCGACGGTCGACACGCCGGACTCGGACACGCCACCCCCCAATGCTGTCCGCCAAAGCGTCGAATCGACGCCGATCGCTGGCGGTTTGCTGACGGCCCAACGGTCACTGCCACCGCAGTCCGATGCCGTGCCGGGACTTGACGACGCTTACTCAGGATCGGGCAGTTTCTTGTGATGAAATTCATCGTTTTTCTGGCGTCGTGGACGGCCGCGCTTGCAGCTTCGCTTCCCGCGATGGCGGCGGACATCCCGGCCGCGTCGGGTGTCACGCTGGGGGCAACGCTGAATGGCGAGGCCTGCACAGCCCAGCCGCTCAAGAATGTTGCTGGCGAACCAGGGCTTGCCGCGCCGCAGTCGCTTGTCTGTGGTCCGAACACGGAAGGGTCGGTCGTGCAGGCGCACGTCGCCGGCCTGATGGCGGCAACCGCGGATCCCGCCAGCCGCGCGTTGATTGAAAAACGGTTTCAGCAAAGTGCGCCCTATCTGGCGCTGCAACAGCGCATGACCTGCAAGGCCGCTGTCTGGATTGACGGTGCGGCGGCAGGCGGTGTGCCGTTGATGGCACTGCCGTGCAGCTTGCGCGAGGGCGACTGGCCGCAACTCGTGCTGGTGGCGGCCGATGCCAATCGGCTGATCGTTGCCGATGGCACGCCGGCGGCGCTGCCGGCCCTGCTGGCCATGGTGAAGTCGCCCAAGGCGGCCGATTCCGCAGAGATCCAAAAAGCGTTGCTCGTGAAAATTTGGGGTGGGCCCGTGCAGCTCACACGCGGCGATGACATGGCCCGCCTGACTCGTCTCTTGCGTGCCGGCCGCACCGCCAACGGCATCGGGCGCTTCAGTGATGCCGAAGCAGCGTTTCGCGAGGCACTTGATCTCGAAACCGGCCCGCTCAAGGCCAATGATCAGCTCATCGCAGCAACGCTGCTCGATCTCGCGTTGAATGTCAGCAATCAAGGGCGAGCCGATGAAGCCGCCGCCCTGTTCCGGCGGGCGACGCCGATGTTCCAGGCGACGTCCGATGAGGTCCGCCGCGCGCGGCTCGCCACCTATCTGGCACTCAACGCGGCCAATGCGGCCGACTACAAACAGGGCCTGCCGCTGTCGCGTGACGCCAGCGAATCCTGGCGCAAGCTGGCCGAAGCGCGCCAGTCGCCCTCCAGCGGCCCGGGCGATGCCGCCAATAACGTCGTGACGCGGGAGCAGGGCGAACTTGCCAATGCGCTAAATATCCAGGCGCTGATGGAATTGCGGTCCGACAATCTGATCCAGGCCTATGCGGCCGCCAGCGAGGCGCTGTTGATCCTCAACAAGTCCGACAAGCTGCCGCGCTGGTGGAAAGCGGATACCTTGGTGGTGCTGGGCGAGATCAGCGTCGGCCAGGGCCGCCTGTCGGCCGCAGAGACCTATTTCAACGCGGCGATCAAGCTGCGCCGTCAGCTGTTCGGCGATGGCGCCCCCACGATTCGGGCGATGGCGGCGCTGGCACGTGCTTACCAACATGAGAACATGGGCACATCGACGATCGTCACCTATCGTGAAATGTTCAAGCTGGCGCGGGCACTGCCGTCGACCAGCGGCGTGTTCACTGCCGACATGCTGATCCCCTTTGCGGCGGCGATTGTCGACACGGCCGAAACGCTGACCGATCCGGTCGCCAAGCGTGGCCTGTATGCCGAAGCCTTTGACGCGTTCCAGCTGGTCCAGTCGCCGCTGGTCGACAAGACCATCGCCCAGGCGGCAGCGCGCTTGTCGACGCAAGACCCCGAGATCGGCAAGCTGATCGGCACGTTGCAGGATCGCCAGCGCGACAATGATTTTGCGCGCGTCAAGCTCGCTTACCAGCAATCGCTCGGCGACAATGAGCGCAGCGGCACCGCCGAAGCGGCGCTGAAGGTCGAGATTGCCGATAATCTCGCGGCCATTGCGGCGACCCAGGCAACCTTGTCCGCCAAATATCCGGCCTATGATAATTTTGCGACGCCAACGGCGGTCAATCTCGATCAGCTGCGCAATTCGCTCAAGCCGGGGGAAGGCGTGCTGTCCTTCCTCGTCGGGCGCAACCAATCCTTTGCCCAGCTGGTAACGCGCGATGGTGCGGTCGTCGCGGCGGTCCCCGAAGGCGAAAACGCGCTGCGCGAAGCCGTGACGTCGATCCGCCGGACGCTGGAGATCCAGGGCGGGGCGATCAACGAATTCAATCTGGGTGAAGCCAACCAGCTGTACGACCTGCTGCTCGCCGGGCTCAAGCTGCCGCTTGCCGATCTCGATCATCTGGTCGTGGTGCCTGCCGGCCCGCTTTCCAATCTGCCGTTCGGGTTGCTGGTCGCGACCGCGCCAGGCAGTGCCAGCTATGCGCAAGCCGATTGGCTGGTTCGCACCAAGACAGTTTCCTATACGCCATCGCTGCAGGCGTTGACGGCGCTGCGGGCCGCCAAGCAGCGCCCGGTGCCGAACCAGATGTTGCTGGCTTTTGGCGATCCCGCATTGGTCGGCCATGTCGAGAAGCCGGGGGAAGTTTCGCCCATGGCGGCGCTGGCCAATAATTGTCGTCAGGGTGGGCCGATGCCGGCGGCGCTGCTCAGCGCGCTGGCGCCGCTGCCCGATACCGCGCGCGAATTGCGCGTCGTCGCGGCGACGCTGGGTGCCTCGCCCAACAGCCTGTTCCTCGGGCCCAATGCAACCGAGGAAAATCTGCGCAAACAGACGCTTGACGATTATCGGGTAATCTATTTCGCGACCCATGGCCTGTTGCCCGGGGAATTGCGCTGCCAGGCCGAGCCTGGCTTGGTGCTGACGCCGCCGGCGATTGCGCAACGGTCGACGGCGATGGACGGCCTGCTCGAATCGAGCGAAATCGCCAGCCTTCGCCTCAACGCCGATCTGGTTGTGCTGTCTGCCTGCAATACCGCTGCCAGTGGCGGCCGTTTTGGCGGCGGTGAAGCGCTTTCCGGCTTGGCCGAGGCGTTTTTCCATGCCGGTGCGCGCAACTTGCTGGTCACCCATTGGCAGGTGCCATCGGCGGCCACGGCGGAGTTAATGTCCGGCCTGTTCACGTCGCTCCGTGCCAGCGAAGGCGGCAGCGTCGGGGATGCCTTGCGGGTCGCGCAGAACAGCCTGATTGCAAAAGAGAAGACGGCGCATCCCTTTTTCTGGGCAGCGTTTGTGGTGATTGGCGATGGTCTTGGTCTGCCGGTGGTGGGCCAGGCGCAAATCGCGAAAAGATAGGGGGACGATATGACGAAGCTATCAAAGATTGCGTCGGGACTGGCCATGCCGCTGGTCCTTGGCATGTCCGTTGTCGCGGCCAAGGCGACGACCCTGATCATCATCGATGCGCGTGCCGGTACGATGAAGGCCGGGCAGAAGATCGATAGCGCGACGCCGCTCACGCTGAAGGAGGGCGAGCGCATCACGGTAATCGGGCCCGATGGCAAATCTGTCACCATCCGCGGCAAGTTTTCCGGTCCGCCGCTTGGCCGTGGCCCTGTTGCATCCGATCCCGGCCGTGCGCTGGCCGCTTTGATCAACACCCGCAACGCCCGCACCAGCTCGGTCGGTGTGGTCCGCGGCGCCACTGATGCCGCGCCGCTGCCCGATCCCTGGCTGATCGATATTTCGCGCGCTGGCGAACGCTGCCTCAAGGCTGGCACCCGTGCGGTCTGGTGGCGGCCTGATAGCCGCGCCGCCCAGAAATTCACGGTCTTGCCGGTGGATCGCTCGTGGCGCGCCGATTTCGAATGGAGCGCTGGTGAAGGGATGATGGCGGTGCCGCCGCTGGCCCGCTTTGATACCCAGACGATCTTCCTGCTGCGGGTCAACGAGCAGGAATTCCCGGTCAGCGTGAACATCGTTCCGGCGGATTTGGATAATGACTTTATCCTGGCCTCCTGGATGCTTGAAAAGGGCTGCCTCCAGCAGGCCGACGCCCTGTTGAAGCGCGTCGCGCAGAGCCAGACCGCCGCCAAATGACCGCAAAGGATATCAAGGCCTATCGGACGGCGATCCTGGTCGCCGCCTTCGCCGCTGTATTGGCGACGCTCGCCGTCCAATATCTGTCGTTTCTGTCGAGTCTTGAAAATATCGGTCGCGATATTCGTGTTGCCGCGCTGTCCCCGCCCATGCCGCAATCCAAGGAAATTGTGATCGCCGGGCTGACCGAGGAAACAGTGGCGCAATTCGCCTATCGCTCCCCGGTTGACCGCGAGTTTCTTGCCAATCTGATCACCGCGCTCCAGGCCAAGGGGGTTCGCGAGATCGGCGTCGACGTGCTGTTCGACCAGCCGACCGAGCCCGCCAAGGACGATCTGCTGCGCAAGACGATCCGTGAGATCAAGACGCCGCTGTTCATCAGCTATTCCAATTCACCCAATGTGGTGAACGAAGATCAGCTGGCCTATCTCAATGATTTCGTGCCTGAACGACTGCGCGCCGGTGCCAACCTGGCGACGGATCCGTTTGACGGCACGGTCCGCTGGATTTTTTCCGGTGAGACCAATCCGGGTATGCCGCTGGGCTTTGCCCGCAAAGCCGTTGCGCTGCTTGGGATCAAGACGCCAAAAGCCGAACCGGAAATCGCCTGGCGGCCGCATCCCGACGCCGAAACCCCCGCCTTTCCAATCTACCCGGCCCACACCGTCGCCTTTCTCCCCGACGAGTGGTTCAAGGGCAAGATCGTGCTCATTGGCGCGATCCAGTCGATCACCGATCGTCATCGTACCCCGCTAGCGGTGGTCGATGACGGCGAAGATGCAATGATGCCGGGTATTGTCGTGCAGGCGCACGGCGTTTCACAATATCTCGAAAAGCGACAGTCCAAACGACTGAACGCGGTGGCGAGTACCGCCATCACGGTGATCTTCGCGCTGATCGGCGTTGGTCTAGGCCTGCTCAAAAAAGGGGCTGGATTCAGCTTCACTGCGGGTGGCATCCTGATCGCGCTCTATTGGACGTTTGCGATGGTCGGCTATACCTATGGCATCTCGCTGGTGCCGCTGGTCGCGCCAACGATAGCGCTGCTCCTCGCGCTCTGGCTGATGGATGTCATCATCGGTCGCGCGGAACGCAAGCAGCGCCAGTTCATCCAGGGCGCGTTCTCGCGTTATGTTTCGCCTGCCGTCGTCGATCAGCTGGTCGATGATCCCACTGCCCTCAGCATCAAGGGCGATCGCCGTGAAGTCACCTTCATCTTCACCGATATCGCCAGCTTCACCACCTTGTCCGAAGGCCTGACGTCCGAGGCTCTGTCCGAAGTGCTCAATGCCTATCTCGATGGTGCCTGCACGATCATCCTGAAATATCAGGGGACGATCGACAAGTTCATCGGCGATGCCATCATGGCCATCTTCAACGCGCCGATCTCGCAGCCCGATCATGCCGAACGCGCGGTGAAATGCGCGCTTGAACTTGATGTCTACGCCGAGGCATTCCGCAAGGCGCAGAATGCGGCCGGCATTCCGATCGGCGTCACACGGATCGGCATCCATACCGGCGTCGCGACCGTCGGCAATTTCGGCTCGACCTCGCGGATGGATTTCACGGCGCTCGGCGATACCGTCAACACCGCCGCGCGGACCGAGGGGGTGAACAAGTATTTCGGCACGCGAATCTGCGTGACGGAGGAATCGGTCTCCGAATGCCCCAATCTGAAATTCCGCCCGATCGGCGATGTGGTGCTGAAGGGCAAGACCAAGCCAGTCGGTTTGTTCTCGCCCGTCTCGGAAGCGGATGCCGCCACCAACGTCACGGCCGATTATATGGTGGCCTATGACCTGCTCAAAGCAGAGGACCCGCGCGGAATCGAGGCGTTCCAGGCGCTTGCCGTCCAATATCCGGGCGATGCCATCATCGCCTATCACGGCCGCCGGATCACCGCTGGCGCAACTTCTACCCTTATCGTGCTCGAGGATAAATGACGTGATCAGCCTCTCGCCTGCGGGCCCACCGCGTCCCTCTTCTTCGGTTCAACGGGGTGCCGCCGTGCTGTGCGCCGGTGGCATGATGCTCGCAGGCAGCGGCGCCGCTTCAGCGCAGGTCACACCGCCGAGCCAGGCGGATATCTCGCGTGAGCGCCTGGCGCTGCCGCCTATTGAAACGCCAAAGTTCGATTTGCGGATCCAGGCGCCCGATCGGTCGGCCGTGCCCAAGGCAGTTGATGCGATTGAATTCCAGCTGCGCGACGTCGTCGTTGAAGGCGTTACAGCCTTCTCGCCAGAGGTGGTCGATGGTTTCTTCGCCGGCGTGAAGGGCAAACGCGTCGGGCTCGCGGCGGTCCGTGAGGCGGCAGCGGCGCTGGAGGAGCGCTACCGGGAAAAGAGCTATTTCCTCACCCGTGTTTTCATTCCGCCCCAACAGATCGACGATGAGACGATCAAGGTCACCGTGATCGAAGGCTTTATCGAGGACATCACCGTCGAAGGTCTCGACGAGGGCACCCGGCGCGCGGTCAAGGCAGCGCTGAGCCCGCTGCTCGGTCACAAACCGATCGATTTGCCGTCGCTCGAGCGCCAGCTGCTCATTCTCAACGACATTCCCGGCATCAGTGGGTCGAGCGTGTTGCGCCAGGGTACGACATTGGGGGGATCGAGCCTGATCGTCACGCTCGACAAGGCGCCCAACAGCTATCAGCTGGCAATCAACAATGGCGCGTCGCGCATTCTTGGCCCCTGGGCCTATGCCACCAATGCCAATTTTAACCGGCCCTTCAATCTGCCCGGGGCGTTTGATCTGGGGCTGAGCGCCGGTGGCCGCGATCTGCAGGCAGTGCAGACGGTCAGCGGGCGGTACAGCGTCGCGGTCGGCAATAGCGGCCTGCTGGCGAGCTTCGGCGTGCTGGCGGCGCGCGCCCGACCCGGTGGATCGGTCCGGCCGCTCAACATCGTCAACAATGCCATCTCGATCAGCGCCCGGGTGCGTTATCCGATTATCCGTGGCCGCGCCCTGTCGCTGTTTGCCGAAGCGGGGCTGTCGGTCAACCGGTCGAACACCGATATTCTCGGCGCGCCGCTGATCAGGGATCGCACGACCGATCTCGATATGGGGCTCAGCCTGCAACAAAATGGCTGGTTGAACGGGTCGACATCGGTGTCCGTCAGCCTGTTCCAGGGGCTGCAAGTGCTTGGGGCGATTGGTCGGACCGCGCCGGCGCCGTCAACGCTCAATTTCAATCCGGCATTCACGCGGTTGGTCTATTCGATCCAGCGCAGTCAGCAATTGCCCGACCATTTCAGTGCGGTGATTGCCTTTCAGGGCCAATATACCGGATCAAAGCTGCTGTCGGGCGAGCTGATCTCCTTTGGCGGCTCATCGATCGGCCGGGGCTATGATCCGTCCGCCATCACCGGGGATCGCGGCTATGGCGGGCTCGCCGAACTGCGCTACGATCTGCCGGTCACCAAATCCTGGATTCGCAATCTGCAATTTTACAGCTTTGTCGATGGGGGTCGGACGACCAGCGTCGCCACGGCGGTAATTCAGAAATCGTCGCAGAGCATTCGTTCGGCGGGCGGTGGGCTGCGCGTCTACCACCCCTATGGCATGATCGATTTCCAGCTCGCTTATGCAAGCCGTCGCCTCGGCGGCGCTGATGATCGCGCCAATCCCCGTGCCCTGATATCGGCAACCTTCGCCTATTGATCCGGTCGGCCGGCCACGGCGATCGAGCGTGCTGCCGCGCTCGCCACAGCCCCGCCGTCCTTATTTGGTGAGGGTTGCCGTCGCTGTGGTTTCCGTCGCCGGCTCGGCAACGGGGCGCGGTGCGGCCGTTGCTGTGGGCGGCGCGGCACCGGCTGGTGCTGTGGCTGCCACCGACATATTCATCCCCTGCCCGATAATCGCGGCGGTTTCGATCGTGTCGAGTGCAGCATGCGCCTCAATATAATGCCCGGCGGCTGTCATCCACGCCTTGGCCTGTGGCGCGCCGGGCAGGCGCGCTACCTCGGCTAGGGCGGCCTCTACCTGTCCGGCATCGAGCAACCGGCGCACCCGCGCCAGCCGATCGGTGGCGCGCGGCGACGGGGTGCCCTCATGCCGAATGACGATCAGGCTCGAAATTTCGCGGCGCAAGCTGGTCCACCATCCGTCAGTGGCGACCCCTGAGGTCAGCTCCGGGGCGATGGCATCCAGCGCCATCCGCAGGTCTTCCAGCGTCACTGGCGCCCGTGCCGATGCCAGAATCGTTGTTACCGCGCGCGGCTGAGCGCCGCCGAAACGTCGTTTGAGCGGTGCCTCGATATCGCCGAGTGCCAGCCCGCGATCCAGCGCCCGGCGGGCGGCAAAAGCGATCAGCAGGGCTTCCGCCCTACCGGCATTGCCGGCGGCGGCGCGCGCCTCCTGATCGATCGTCATCGTTCGGGCTTCCAGTGTTGCCAGCTGAGCGGCGATCGCCGTCTGCCGGGCATCGAGTGCGTCGCTATCGAATGATCGGGTGGCTGCACCCGCTTCGGGCGGGGGTTGAAAGCCGGTGCCCGGCGCGCTTGCCGCGGAATCGCCGGTCGCCGCGCCTGTCCCAAGCCCGGCATCGAGCATGCCCCGCGCCGATGGCGGCAGCCATTGCCGATATTGCCGAACGAACAATGCCGTCACGCCAATTCCGAGCACGAAGGCGAGTCCGGCGAACAACAATGCCGTCCGCAGACTCGGGCGCGCCGTTCGGGCGCTGGCAAATTGATCGTCGCTGCTCATTGGCCCCCTTATCCCCGCGCGCGCGCACCCGGTCAATCGTGCCGCGCGATTGCTGCTACCTGTGCCAGCAGCGCGTCGTCGGCCGGGTGCGCGGCGATGATTGCCGCCTGCCAACCAGCCCCCGCTGCGGTGGCAACTGCCTCGCTGAGCGCGGCAATCATGATTCGGGCGCGGGGCAAACCGGCGATGTCGATCAGCGCGGCCAGGCGCTGCCCGGCCCGAGGGGAATGCAGCAAGGCGATGCCATCGATCAGCCTCGCGAGCATCGGTACCGGGACCGACACGCTGTTGCTGGCGTAAACGGCAAGCGATTCGGCAACAATACCACCAATGCTGACCATCGATTCGCGGCCACCCAGATGGAGCACCCGCTGCATCCCCGCTGCACCTGCCGCTGCCAACAGCGCCGCCGCATCGGTCGTGCCCACGGTCATGACGTCAAAACCGGCTGCCCTGGCAGCGGCGGCGGTGGCGCTCCCCACCGCCAGGACCGGAAGCGCGCTGAGCCGGTCAAGGCCCGGGCCGGCCGCGCGGACGCTATTGGCGCTGGTCAGCACCAGCGCGTCAAAGCCGGCCGGGTTGGGGACCACCCAGGGCAGCGATTCGACCGCGAAGAGCGGCAAGGCCAGCGCCTCAAGCCCAAGCGCCTGGGCGCGCGCGACGGTTGCGCTGTTGCCGGGTTCGGGCCGCAGCACCGCGACCAGCCGGCTCACGCGCCGAACAATGCCCGAACGGCGCCGGGGGCGCGGCTGAGCAGATCGGTCGCGAGCCAACCGGCAAAGTCCAGATTATCGGTCGTCCCGCGGGCCTCGCCCACCACATGCGCGCTGCCGTCGGCCGCGAAAAGCTCGGCGCGCAGATGCAGGTGCTTGCCGTCAATCTCGGCCAGCGCCGCGAGGGGCGAATGGCAATCCGCGTTCAAGGCAAGCAGCAGCGCACGTTCGGCCACGACACAGGCCATGGTCGGCCCATGGCTGATTGCGGCGATCAGCGCGGTGGTTGCGCTGTCGGCCGCGCGTGTTTCGATGCCGACAGCGCCCTGCGCCGGGGCGGGCAGCATGACGTCAATCGCGATCCCGCGGCCGACATCGCGCCGTCCGAGCCGGTCTAGCCCCGCCGCGGCCAGCAATGTGGCGTCGATCTCGCCCGATGCGACCTTGGCCAGCCGCGTATCGACATTGCCGCGCAGCAGCACGATCTTCAGATCGGGCCGCAGCCGCAGCAGCTGTGCTTGCCGCCGGGGTGAACTCGTGCCGACCGTCGCGCCCTGTGGCAGCGCGTCAATGCTCTCCGGGCCGATAATCCGGTCACGGACATCGGCGCGCGGCAGCATGGCGCTGATCACGATGCCGTCGGGCCGGATCGTCTCGACATCCTTCATCGAATGGACCGCAAGGTCAATGTCGGCCGACAGGATCGCGCGATCGAGTTCCTTGGTCCACAGCGCCTTGCCGCCGATTTCGGCGAGCGCGCGGTCCTGGACCTGGTCGCCCGTCGTCTTGATGACGACAATCTCGATATCGGTTTCGGCAAGGCCGTGCGTGATCATGAGCGCTTCGCGCACCATACGGGCCTGGGTAAGGGCAAGCGGCGAGCCGCGCGTGCCGAGACGAAGTTTGGGACGGGTCATTGTCATCGCCGTTGGTGCTAGCGCCGGTTGCGGCTAGAGGGAAGCCATGGTGCTGATCCTGGGTATTGAATCGAGCTGCGATGAAACCGCGGCTGCATTGGTGACAAGCGACCGCGTCGTGCGCGCCCATCGTCTGGCCGGACAGGAGGCCGCGCACCGGCCCTATGGTGGCGTCGTGCCCGAAATTGCCGCGCGCGCGCATGTCGAAATCCTGGTGCCGCTGGTCGAGGCGGCGCTCGCCGATGCAGGGGTGACGCTGGCGGATGTCGATGCCGTGGCGGCGACGGCGGGGCCGGGGCTGATCGGTGGCGTGATGGTCGGGCTGGTGACGGGCAAGGCGCTGGCGCATGCGGCGGGCAAGCCGCTGATCGCGGTCAATCATCTCGAGGGGCATGCCTTGTCGCCACGGTTGAGCGATCCGGCTCTGGCCTTTCCCTATCTGCTGCTGCTGGTATCGGGGGGGCATTGCCAGCTGCTGCTGGTCGAAGGGGTGAACCGCTACCGCCGGTTGGCGACGACGATCGATGACGCGGCGGGCGAGGCTTTCGACAAGACTGCCAAAATTTTGGGGCTCGGTTTCCCCGGCGGCCCCGCTGTCGAGCAAGCGGCACGGCTGGGTGATGCCAAGGCGGTGCCGCTGCCCCGCCCCCTGCGGGGCACTGCCGAGCCGCATTTCTCCTTTGCCGGGCTGAAAAGCGCGGTCGTCCGCGCGCACGACACTGGCAACTATCGCGTCGAAGACATTGCCGCCTCGTTCCAGCAGGCGGTGGTCGATTGCCTGGTCGATCGCACCGCGCGGCAATTGGCCGGTCTGTCGGGGATAAGCGCGCTTGTCGTCGCCGGCGGGGTTGCGGCAAATCAGGCGGTACGCGGGTCCCTCGAGACGCTGGCGGCGGCGCATAGCCTGCGCTTCGTCGCGCCGCCCCTGTGGCTGTGTACCGACAATGCCGCGATGATCGGCTGGGCCGGCGCCGAGCGCTTCGCAGCCGGCCTGACCGATCCGCTCGATATCGCCGCCCGCCCGCGCTGGCCGCTTGATCCATCGGCGGAAACGGTCCGTGGGGCAGGGGTGAAGGCATGAGGATCGGCGTCATTGGCGGCGGCGCCTGGGGCACCGCGCTTGCACAGGTCGCGGCGTATCGTGGGGCGCCCGTCCTGCTCTGGGCGCGTGAGCCCGATGTGGTGGGGGCGATCAACCAAACGCATGAAAATGCGCTGTTTCTACCGGGCGTACCGCTCAGTCATGACGTCAGCGCGACCGGCAATCTGGGCGCGCTTGCGGGATGCGAGGCACTGCTGGTGGTGGTGCCTGCTCAACATGTGCGTGCGGTGCTGGCGGAAATGGCGGTGGGTGCCACACCGTTGTTGCTCTGCGCCAAGGGAATCGAAGCCGGCACCCAATTATTGGTCGGGGAGGTGGCCGCCCAGCTCCATCCGGTTGCCCCGATCGCCGTGCTCTCGGGGCCCACCTTCGCCCATGAGGTGGCGGCGGGGATGCCGACGGCGGTGACGCTGGCCTGTGCTGATGCCGATCTTGGCGCCCGGCTGGCGGAACGGCTCGCGGGGCCTGCGCTCAGGCCCTATCTCAGCAGCGATGTGGTCGGCGCCGAGATTGGCGGGGCAGTCAAGAACGTCCTTGCGATCGCGTGCGGCGTCGTGGAAGGCGCTGGCCTCGGCCAGAATGCCCGCGCCGCGCTGATCGCGCGCGGTTTTGCCGAGATGACTCGCTTCGGGCTGGCGCGCGGCGGCAAGGCGGAAACGCTGACCGGGCTGTCGGGCCTGGGCGATCTGGTGCTGACCTGTTCGTCGACCAGTTCGCGCAATTTTTCGCTTGGGGTGGGGCTCGGGCACGGTCAGGCGGTCGGCGATTTGCTCGCGGGCAAGCTGAGCGTGGCGGAGGGGGCTTTCACTGCACCGGTGCTGCAGGCCGCGGCGCGGGAAGCGGGCGTCGACATGCCCGTCGTCGATGCAGTGTGCGCGTTGCTGGACGGCGCGCCGGTGCGCAATGTGATCGGCGCCCTGCTGGCGCGGCCGCTAAGGGCAGAAAGTCGCCCCTAAGCCCGTTCAAAAATCGACGCCCGTTCAGAAATCTACCGCAATTCCCTTCAACGCCCAATCACCATAGCGCACGGGATTGAGCCCCAGCGGATCGTCGCCTTCGTGTTCGGCTGCTACCGGCTCGGGTTCGGGTACCGGCGTGTTGCGGGAAAGATGGGCGGGTGGCTTCACATGGGGCGGGCGCTGGCCCATGGCAGTTCTCCAATAATATCCGGCCCCTGAAATCGGGCCTGACAGGAGCCATTGCAAGTGCGTCCCCCCCGATCGCCCGAGAAACCTGCCGAAGACGCCCCCGGTCTGCCCGTTCGCCGCGCGGCGCTGCGCGTGCTCGATGCGGTGATCCGGCGCGGCCAGCCGCTTGAACAGGCGCTCGGCCCAGCCTCCCGGGAAATATCGCGTGCCGACGATCGGGCACTGGTCCATGCCATCGCCGCCGAAACCCTGCGACGGATGGTCGATCTTGACGCGCTGATCGACTCTGCCACGCAGCGCGTGCTCCCCGACGATGCCAAGGCGCGGATGGCGCTGCGCATCGCGCTGGTCCAGGCGCTCGCGCTTGGCACGCCCGCGCATGCCGCGATCTCCACGGTGCTGCCGTTGGTCGATGGCGGCCCGCGTAAACTCGTCCACGGTGTGTTCGGCACGCTGGTGCGCGGCAATGCGGTGCTGCCCGAACATCCCTCGCTCCCCGTGCCCGTCGCGCTGCGCTGGCAGGCGGCCTGGGGCGATGCGGTGGTGATCGCGGCCGAACGGGCGCTCGCCGTGCCGCCTGCGCTCGATCTGACGCTCGCTGACGATACCCAAACTGATGATCTCGCTGCGCGCCTGAACGGCGTCAGCCTGATGCCCGGCCATCTCCGCCTCGCCGATCACGCAGCGATTCCCGATATGGAGGGCTTTAGCGAGGGCAGCTGGTGGGTGCAGGATTTGGCGGCCTCGCTCGCCGCGCGGCTGATAGGCCGGGGTGAGGGCCAGGCGATCGATCTTTGTGCCGCGCCGGGTGGCAAAACACTGCAGCTCGCGGCTGCAGGCTGGAAAGTGACCGCGGTCGACAATAACGAAAGTCGTCTCGCGCGACTTCGCGACAATCTCGAACGAACGAATCTCCAGGCCAATATCGTCACCGCCGATGCGCTCAAATGGTCTCCTAAGGCGCCTGCCGATGTCGTGCTGCTCGACGCGCCTTGCAGCGCGACCGGCATTTTCCGCCGCCATCCCGATGTGCTCCACCGCGTGCTTCCATCGCAAATATCGGAAATGGCCGCGCTCCAAACGCAGTTGCTGGCGCGAGCGGCAGATTGGGTGCGACCCGGCGGGGTGCTGGTCTATGCGGTCTGTTCGCTCGAACCGGCCGAGGGTGAAGCGCAATTGGAGGCATTCCTTGCAAGCCGCGCCGATTTTGCGATCGATCCGGTGCGGACCGATGAACTGCCACCCGGCATGCTGGCGCATTCGCGCGGCTGGCTGCGCACGCTGCCAGGCACGCTTGCCGAACCCGGCAGCGATCTGGGCGGCTGCGACGGCTTTTTCATCGCGCGAATGATACGCACCGGCTGACCAGCAATCTTGCGGGGGGCCGCGACTCTGCTACATGCGCGTCATGCCGAACCCCGTCCGTATCGCGCCGTCCATCCTCTCCGCTGATTTTGCGCGCCTTGGCGAGGAAATCCGTGCCATCGATGCAGCGGGGGCGGACTGGATCCATGTCGATGTGATGGACGGACATTTCGTGCCCAACATCACGATTGGCCCCGCCGTCATCAAGGCGCTGCGGGCACACACGAGCAAACCGTTCGACGTGCATCTGATGATCTCGCCGGTTGACGCGTATCTCGATGCCTTTGCCGATGCCGGTGCCGACACGATCACCGTCCACCCGGAAGCCGGGCCGCATCTTCACCGCACGCTGCAGCGGATCAAGGCACTCGGCAAGCGCGCCGGTGTGGTGCTTAATCCGGCTACCCCGGCAAAAATGCTCGATTATGTCCTTGAAGAAGTCGATCTCGTGCTGGTGATGAGCGTCAATCCGGGCTTTGGCGGGCAGAGCTTCATTTCCTCGCAGGTGCGCAAGATCGAGGCGATCCGCAAGATGATCGACAAGCTTGGCAAGCCTGTCGACCTTGAGGTCGATGGCGGTGTCGATGCGACGATCGCGCGCGCCTGTATCGCGGCGGGCGCAGATGCGCTGGTGGCGGGCACTGCGGCGTTCCGGGGCGGGTCCGATCAATATGCCGCCAATATCGCCGCGCTGAGAGGATCGTGATCGACAAGGACGATCGCGAGACCGGCGCCGACGGGATCGAGGAGGGCAAGCGGCTCGTCAGACTGGGCGGTGACAAGGGCCTGTCGCTCGCCCAGCAACTTGCCGAGCGACTCTACCGGCTGACTTGGCGGACCCCTATCCACGGGCTGCGGCTGAAGGGACGCTATCCGCTGAAACTGATCGCGGTGCCCGATGATCCGTTTCTCGGTGATCTGAAGCGCGGTGCCGCCTTGCTCGAGGGAATCGTCACGGTGCGCGGCGAAAGCCGCCCGATTGCCGAGCTCAACCTTGCCAAGCCGGAATTTTCCAAAAGCTTTGCCGATTATATTCACAGCAGTGCCTGGCTTCGCGACCTGTCGAGCGTCGCCACCCGCGCCCAGGCCGCGCCGATCGCCGAACAGCTGATGCGCGCCTGGCTGGCGGCGCATGCCGAAACCGTCGCCGAACCGGCCTGGCGGGCCGACCATTGGGGCCGGCGGATCATGGCGTGGACGGCGCATGCGCCGTTGATCCTGTCCTCGGGCGATCTGGTCTATCGATCGTTGGTGCTGAACACGCTGGCGCGCGGCGCCCGCCATCTCGATCGCTGCGCCGACAAGGTGCCGCTCGGCGCACCGCGGATCGCCGCCTGGTGCGGCGTGATTTCAGCCGGGTTGATGATTCCGGCGGGCGATATCCGGCGCAAGATGGGTGAAGCCGGGCTCGCCCGCGCGATTGACATGTCGGTGTTCGGCGACGGCGGATCGGTCGCGCGCGCGCCCATCGCGCAGCTCGACATCATCATGCTGCTCACCACGCTGCGCGAAGCCTATATCGCGCGCCGGCTCGAACCACCGGCCAGGCTGGTGGAGACGATCGCCGCGATGGTGCCGGCATTGCTCGGCATCTGTCATGGCGATCACGGGCTGTCGAGCTGGCAAGGCGGCGGGCCGGTGCCCGGCACCGTGATCGATCAGGTGGTTGCGGCCACCGGAGTGCGGACCCGGGCGCTGCGCCAGGCGCGCGACTGGGGCTATCAGCGCCTGGCCGCCGGCAACAGCGTGCTGATCATCGATGCGGCGCCCCCCCCGGTTGCCCGGCTGGTCGAAGGGGGCTGCGGGTCGACGCTCGCGTTTGAATTTTCGGATGGGGCCCAGCGGCTGATCGTCAATTGCGGCGGCGCCCGCAGCGTAACCGCAATCGTCTCCCCCGCGCTTGCCGAGGGGCTGCGAACGACGGCGGCGCATTCCACGCTGGTGGTTGGCGACAGCAATTCCACCGCGATCCACGCCGACGGCACACTTGGCCGGGGTGTCGCCGAGGTCGAGCTGAGCCGACAGGAAAGCGATAGTTCGAGCCGGATCGAGGCAAGCCATGATGGTTATGCCCGGCGCTTCGGCTTCCTCCATCGCCGCCAGCTGATCCTTTCCGCCGATGGCCGCGACCTACGCGGCGAGGATATGCTGTTGCCGGTTGGCCGCAAGCGCAAGGCGGCCATGACGCCCTATGCCGTGCGATTCCATCTCGGCGCCGGCGTGGAGGTTTCGCCGACCGCAGATGGCCAGGCCGCGTTGTTGCGGCTGCCCGCCGGGTCGCTATGGCAATTTCGCTGCCGGGGCGGCGCGCTGGCGATCGAGGACAGCCTGTGGGTCGATGGCGATGGTCGGCCGCAGCCAACCCAGCAGCTCGTAGTGACCGGCGAGGCGCCAGCGGGCGGCGCCAATATCAGCTGGGCCTTGAAGCGCGCGAGCTGAGCGGGCAGGGCAGGGCGATCCTGGAGGTTCCAATGACCCTTGTTCCCGTGACTCGTGCCCTGCTGTCGGTTTCCGACAAGAGCGGAATCGTCGATCTTGGCCAGGCCTTGGTGCGGCACGGCGTCGAACTGGTCTCGACCGGCGGCACCGCCAAAGCGCTGCGCGATGCGGGGTTGAGTGTTCGCGATATCAGCGACCTGACCGGCTTTCCCGAAATGATGGACGGGCGGGTCAAGACGCTGCACCCGATCGTCCATGGCGGGCTGCTCGCGGTGCGGGATGATCCGGCACATGTCGCGTCGATGACGGCGCACGGGATCGGTGCAATCGACCTGGTCGTCGTCAATCTCTATCCTTTCGAGGCGACCGTGGCGAAGGGCGCCGACCGCGCCGAGATCATCGAGAATATCGATATTGGGGGCCCATCGATGGTGCGCTCGGCCGCCAAAAATCATCAATTTGTCACGATCGTCACCGATCCGTCCGACTATGCTGCGCTGGTTGCCGAGATGGACGCGCAGGGCGGCGCGACGACGCTTGATCTGCGCCGCCGCCTCGCCGCGCGCGCCTTTGCCGCAACCGCCGCCTATGATGGCATGATCGCGAGTTGGTTCGGCTTTGCTGATCAGGGCGAACAATTCCCCGAAACCCTGCCGCTCACGCTCAAGCGCGGCGAAATCCTGCGCTATGGTGAAAATCCTCACCAGGCGGCCGCCTTCTATGGAGCAACCGGTCCGGCAGCGCGCGGGATCGGGCAGGCGCGGCAAGTGCAAGGCAAGGCGCTAAGCTATAACAATTACAACGATGCCGATGCCGCGCTCGAACTCATCAGCGAATTCCGCGATTCAGCACCGACCTGCGTTATCGTCAAGCACGCCAACCCGTGCGGCGTCGCCACCGCCGCGACGATTGACGCGGCTTATGCCGAGGCCTTTGCCTGCGACACCGTCTCGGCCTTTGGCGGCATCATTGCGCTCAATCGCCGGCTCGATGCGGCAACGGCACGGGCGATCACTGGTATCTTCACCGAAGTCGTCATTGCGCCCGACGCCGATGAGGAAGCGATCGCGCTGTTTGCGGCCAAGAAGAATCTGCGGCTTTTGCTGACGGGCGCGTTGCCCGATCCGGCGCGGGGCGGGCTTTTTGCCAAGTCGATTGCCGGCGGCTGGCTGGTCCAGTCGCGCGACAATGGCGCCATCGCGGCCGATGCGTTGACGGTCGTCACCAAGCGCCAGCCGACTGCGCAGGAACTGGCCGACTGTTGCTTCGCCTGGACGGTTGCCAAGCACGTCAAGTCGAACGCGATCATTTATGCCAAGGATGGCGCGACGGCGGGGATCGGCGCAGGGCAAATGAACCGCGTCGAATCCGCCCGGATTGCAGCATGGAAAGCCAAGGACGCCGCCGAAAAGGCGGGCTGGCCTATCCCGCGCACGATCGGGTCGGCCGTCGCTTCGGACGCGTTCTTTCCCTTTGCCGATGGCCTGCTCGCCGCGGTGGAAGCGGGCGCAACGGCGGTGATCCAGCCCGGCGGATCGATCCGCGATGCTGAAGTCATCGCCGCGGCGGATGCGGCAGGGCTCGCCATGGTCTTCACCGGTATGCGTCACTTTCGCCACTGATCGCGAGGCGGGGCGCGCGCGATTAGCGGACGATGGAATCGCGCCCCCGGCAAGGCCGGGGAAGCCTCTTTCAAGTCAGCCCAGTAACGCCCCAGCGACGATTTTCTTCTGACGGAACCGTTCTCCCGCGAACGCGGGAGCCCAGGTCCCCAAACGCAGTCGGCTGCATCCCTGGGCCCCGGCTTTCGCCCGGGTACGGCGCTGGTTCAACTGACCTGAAAACGCTTTAGCCGTCGCTCTTCGGCATCCGCCTGAACAGCGCGCGATCTGCGGGGCCGAACGCCCAGCGCCACAGCACAAGGGCATAGCTCGCGCCGATCGCCGGAAGGCCGAACACCAGCTCGGCCCATTCAAACCGATGGGGCAGCGAGGTAAAGGCGGTGCCGACCAGAATGGCGACCAACGCCGCCCACAGCAACGCCCAGCGCCAGCCCGATACCGGGGCCTGCAACAGGCTCGATAGCAAGCGCGATTTGATGATCGAGGTAATCGCAAAGGACAGCATCAGCGCAACGGCAGGCCCAGCCGCCTGATAATTGGGCGGCCAGCCCACCCCGCGCATCGCGAAGATCAGCGCAAAGCTCAGCCCGATCTGAAAAACGAGCATCACCGCGGAGATCATCAGGTTGCGATGGCGCGCGACGTAGACCAGGGCACTTTCGGAGACTGCCGCCATCGAGGCGACGACCTCCGCCGTCAGCAGAAACGCCAGCGCGGCGGTGCCGGCGACGAATTGCGGCCCGATCGTCCCCATCACCGCTTCGCCCGGGATCGAGCCCATCAGTGCCAGGCAGCCCTGCGCCGCCATGATCCAGAAGCCGACCTGGCGGATCTGGCTCGCCACCGCCGCCTTGTCGCCGCGCGCAAGGCTGGTGGTGATGACCGGGCCAAGGATTGGATCGAAGCTGCTCTTCAGCCGGCCCGGCAGCGACGCGATCTGCTGCGCCATGTAATAAATGCCCACCACCGATGGGGCGAACAGCTGACCGAGAATGAAGCGATCGACATTGCGCGTCGCCCATTCGATGGCATCGGCACCGGCTAGCGGCATATTTTGCCGCGCGAGCGATGCAATCGTCGCCAGTCTCGGCGTCCAGCCATGCGGCAGGCCGTAGCTGCGGATAAAGGGGATAATCGACGCGATCAGCGCGGCAACCATCGACAGCATATAGGCGATTTCCAGTCCGTCATTCGGGGCGACGAACCACAGGGCGGTCGCGGCGATGCTGATCGTCCAGGGCTCGATCACTGCGCGCGCGGTGACGGTTGCCTTCACATCATGGCGATAGGCCAAGGCCGCCAGCGTCAGATCAGACCAGGCGATCGCAAAGACGATACCGGGTAGCCACCGCGCAATGCCGATCGGCGGCATGATCCGGTACATAATGCCGGGAAAGGCGAATAACACCGCACTTGCGGCGATCGACGCGATCAGCGCGACGGCCAGCGCGTCCCACGCGACATGGGCATGTGGCCGGTCGCTTTCGGACAGCGCCTGGGCCAGCCCGCGCTTCATCCCCAGCGTCGCCAGCAATGCCGCCAGTTCGACTGCGACCACGGCGAGCGCGAAGCGGCCAACCATGTCGGCGCCATAGAGCCGCCCGGCGACGAACAAGAAGGGCACCCGCGCTGCGAGCCGCAGCGCGAATCCCATGATGTTGGTCCGTCCGCCCTTGGCGATCGCGGCGATATCGTCTGAAGCCGGGGTTGCAGGGTGCAGCGGGGCGGCCGTCAATGGGCGGCGCCCCAGCTCTTGCCGGTACCGATTTCAACCCCGAGCGGCACCGACAGAATGATCGCGGGCGCGGCGGCGGTGGCCATCACCCGCTCGATCACCGGCTTTGCCACGGCAACATCGCCCTCGGGCAGTTCAAACACCAGTTCGTCATGGACCTGCAGCAGCATCCGGACATCGGGCAGACCGGCGGCGATCAGCGCCGGGCCCATCCGCACCATCGCGCGCTTGATGATGTCGGCGCTGGTGCCCTGGATCGGGGCATTGATTGCCGCCCGCTCGGCACCCTGGCGCTCGTGCTGGACAGACGATTTGATCCGCGAAAAATGGCACTTCCGCCCGAACAAGGTGGTGGTGTAGCCGCGCTCGCGCACCTCTTCGATCGTCGTTGCGATATAATTGTTGATGCCCGGAAAGCGCTCGAAATAGCGGTCGATCATCGCCTGTGCCTCGTCCGGCGTCACGTCGAGCCGACCGGCCAGGCCCCAGCGGCTGATCCCGTACAGAATCGCGAAATTGATCGTCTTGGCGCGGCCGCGCGTGTCGCGATTGACCTCGCCGAACAATTCCTGCGCGGTCAGCGAGTGGATGTCGGCACCGTCGGCAAAAGCCTGTTTGAGTGCCGGTACATCGGCCATATGCGCGGCCAGCCTCAGCTCGATCTGCGAATAATCCGCTGACATCAGCACATGGCCGGGCTCGGCCACAAAGGCGTCACGGATCTGCCGGCCGATCTCGGTGCGGATCGGGATGTTCTGCAGATTGGGATCGGTCGATGACAGCCGCCCGGTCTGCGCCCCGGTCAGCGAATAACTGGTATGGACGCGGCCGGTCTGGGGGTTGATCTGCGCCTGCAGCGCATCGGTATAGGTCGATTTAAGCTTTGACAGCTGTCGCCAGTCGAGCACCCGCGCCGCAATCACCGCTCCGGGTGACGCCTTGTCGGCGGCGATCTTCTCAAGCTCGGTCACATCGGTCGAATAGACGCCCGACTTGCCCTTGCGCCCGCCCTTGATCCCCATTCGCTCGTAAAGCACGTCGCCGAGCTGCTTGGGGGAGCCGATCGTGAACGGGGCGCCGGCCAGGCCGTGAATCTCGGTCTCCAGCGTCGCCATTTGCCCGGCAAACTCGCTCGACAATTGCGCCAGCTGTTCGCGATCGACCTTGATGCCGTGGCGCTCCATTTGCGCAATGACGGGCGCGAGCGGGCGATCGACCATTTCATAGATGCGCGTGGCGCCCTCGGCAGCCAGCCGGGGCTTGAATCGTCGCCACAGCCGGAGCGTGACATCGGCGTCTTCGGCGGCGTAGCGGGTCGCTGCCTTCAGATCGATTTCGGCAAAGCCGCGCTGGCTTTTGCCGGTGCCGACAACGTCCTTGAAGGCGATGCATGTGTGGTCAAGGTGGAGCGTCGCCAGCTCGTCCATGCCGTGGCCGTGCAGCCCGGCATCGAGATCAAAGCTCATCAGGATCGTATCGTCATAGGGCGCAACATCGATGCCGAGCCGGCCGAGGATGATCATGTCATATTTCAGATTATGACCGATCTTGAGCACGCTTGGGTCCTCGAGCAGCGGCTTCAGCCGCGCGACCACGACGGCCTTGTCAATCTGATCGGGCTTTTCGGCGAACATGTCGGTGCCGCCATGCGCGACCGGGATATAGCAGGCGCGGTTGGGGGCGAGCGCGAGGCTGACCCCGACCAGCTCGGCCTGGGTCGCATCGATACCGGTGGTTTCGGTATCGATCGCGATCCAGCCCTGCTGCCGGGCATCGGCGATCCAGCGATCGAGCGCAGCCGCGTCGACCAGCGTCGCATAGCCATCAAGGTCGCAGGGCGGATCGTCCTGCTGCGCCACAGCTTTTGGCGTCGAAACCGGCGGATCGGCCACCGCCGCCAGCTTGGCGAGCAGCGATTTGAAGCCGTGATGCTCAAGAAACGCGCGCAGCGGTGCGGCGGGAATGCCCTGGAGTTCGAGCGAGTCGAGCGGATCGGGCAGCGCAGCATCGTCTTTCAGCGTCACCAGCACCCGGCTCAGGCGCGCCATATCGGCCTGGTCGATCAGGCTCTCGCGCAACTTG
This sequence comes from Sphingomonas sp. 28-63-12, assembly GCA_002281535.1. Classification (GTDB taxonomy): domain Bacteria; phylum Pseudomonadota; class Alphaproteobacteria; order Sphingomonadales; family Sphingomonadaceae; genus Sphingomonas. The sequence continues at coordinate 78,076 of NCGD01000014.1, read as the reverse complement.
CCCGGCTTCATCGCCGGGGCAGCGGCAAGCACGCCTTCCAGATCGCCATGTTCCAGGATCAGCTTGGCGGCGGTCTTGGGGCCGATGCCGGCAACACCCGGGATATTGTCGGCGCTGTCCCCCATCAGCGCGAGCACATCGCCCAGCCGTTCGGGCCCGACGCCGAATTTCTCGATGACATGAGCGGCGTCGAGCCGTCGGTTGTTCATCGTATCGTACATATCGAGCCCGGGCTCGATCAGCTGCATCAGATCCTTGTCACTCGATACGACGGTGACCGACCAGCCCTGCGCCAACGCGGCCTTGGCATAGCTGGCGATGATGTCATCGGCCTCGAGCCCGGCTTCCTCGATGCACGGTAGCGAAAAGGCGCGGGTGGCATCGCGAATCATCGGAAATTGCGGCACCAGGTCCTCGGGCGCGGGCGGCCGCTGCGCCTTGTATTTGTCGTACAGGTCGTTGCGGAAGGTATGGCTGCCCTTGTCGAGGATGACGGCCATATGCGTCGGGCCATCGGCCTTGTGCAGCTCATCGGCAAGCTTCCACAGCATCGTCGTATAGCCATAAACCGCACCCACCGGTTCACCGCGGATATTGGTCAGCGGCGGCAGGCGGTGATAGGCGCGGAAGATATAACCGGAACCATCGACAAGATAGAGATGAGGCATGGCGCAGGGATAGCCGAACCGCCGCGCCGTACAAAGTCTTTCGCATCGGTCAGCCCCAATGCGCTCGCGCCGCTCGGCCGGCGTCTGGAAAGATAATGCCCAGCGTGCGCAATCACCCCCCGAAAAAGCTGCCCGGCCGCCGCTGGGCAAGCAAGTTTCGCCTCTGCCCGAAAATGCTTAGCGGTGATAGGCAATCACGCTGGAGACCACCGCCTGCATCAGCGCCTGCCGCTCGGGTATCGGGCGCGGCGTGTCGCCGATCATCACCGCCAGCGTATAGCTTTCCCCATCGGGTGCGGTCAGAATGCCGACATCATTATAGCCGGCGGTGCGCCCGGCGAGATCCTGGCCAGTACCGGTCTTGTGGCCAAAGCGCCAGCCGGACGGCACGGCGCCGCGCAGGCGCTGCTTGCCTGTTCGCGACGATTCCATCGTCGAGATGAGATAGTTGGTCGATTGCGCCGACAGCAATTCACCCTTTTTCAGCATCGCCAACGCCCCGGCGATCGCGGCCGGGGCCGCGCCGTCGGGCGGGTTGGTGACATAGCTCTCAAATGCCTGCAGCCGGGTCGACAGCGGCAGTCTCGATCGGGCGCGGGTAAAGGCGCTGCCCACCGCAAATTCGGGTTTCCATTCCAGTCCGGCGGTCTGGCTTTGCAGCACCCGCTCGCCCGGGCCGAAGTTGATCGCGCCCAGCCCCTTGCGTTTGATGAACGCCCGCACGGCCTCTGGCCCGCCGACATAGCGCAGCAGCCGGTCATTGGCGGTATTGTCACTGGTGGTCAGCGCGCGTTGCAGCAGCTCTCCCACAGTCGCCTTATAGCCGTCACCCGTCACCATGGCGGCGATCGGCTGATGGAACAGCGTCAGATCCTCACGGGTGATGGTCACGGGATCGTCAAGGGTCAGCCGCCCGGCATCGCGGGTGTCCAGCACCGTCATCGCGACCCATAATTTGCTCACGCTTTGCTGCGGCAGTTTCAGGTCGCCGTTGGTGGAGACCGACCAGCCCTTGTCGACGCTGCGCACCGCGATGCCGACCGTCCCATCAAACTCCGCGCGTAGCGCGTTGACCGCGGCGACCAGCCCGGCCGGTGCGACCACCTTGATCGGTACCGGTGGCGGCACCGGCATGCTGACCCGGTAGGCGGGGGGCGGTGCCGGCAGTGTCGCAACGCGCGCACCCTGCGGGGACGAAGTGGAGGCGCAACCTGCCAGCGCGATCATTGCCGCGGTTGCAAATGCTGAAGAGTGCCGGTCACCGGCCATGAATTTATCCTGTCGAGTCAAGCCGATCAGCCCCCTGGTAAGCTCAATGGGATCATGCGTTGCCAGCGCTTAACAAGGTATAGCCTATCGTAGCCCTTGCGATGAACACGTTGTTTTATGCGGTTAACCGTGAAAATCCCGAAAATGGGCAGCCGGTCGGTCACGGCATCAGGATGGTATCCGCCGCCTCGGGAAGCAGTTCGGGATAATCGAGCGTGTAATGCAGCCCACGGCTTTCCTTGCGATGGAGCGCCGATTTGACGATCAGCTCGGCGGTTTGCAGCAGGTTGCGCAGCTCGATCAGGTCGGGCGTTACGCGGAAATGACCGTAATAGTCGTTGACCTCATCGGTCAGCATCCGGATGCGATGCTGGGCGCGCTCGAGCCTCTTGGTCGTACGGACGATGCCGACATAATTCCACATGAAGCGCCGGATTTCGGTCCAGTTCTGCTTGATGACGACCTCTTCGTCCGAATCCTCGACCCGGCTCTCGTCCCAGGGGCGGATCGCCGGCGGTGGTGGCAGGTCGTCCCAATGCGCGGTGATGTGGCGTGCGCACGCCTCGCCGAAAACGAAACATTCGAGCAGCGAATTGGAGGCAAGGCGATTGGCACCGTGCAGCCCGCTTTCGGTACATTCGCCGGCGGCATAGAGCCCCGGCAGATCGGTGCGCCCGTCCAAATCCACCACTACCCCGCCGCAGGTATAATGCTGCGCCGGGACGACCGGGATCGGATCCGTGGTCATGTCGATGCCCAGCCCGAGCAGCTTTTCATAGATATTGGGGAAATGCTCTCGGATGAAGTCGGGCTCGCGGTGGCTGATGTCGAGATGCACATAATCAAGGCCCAGCCGCTTGATCTCATGGTCGATCGCGCGCGCGACAACATCGCGCGGGGCAAGCTCCAACCGGGGATCGAAATCGGGCATGAAGCGATAGCCCGTCTCGGGGATCAGCAAATGCCCGCCCTCGCCGCGCACCGCCTCGGTAATCAGGAAATTCTTGACGTCCAGGTTGTAAAGGCAGGTCGGGTGGAACTGCATCATCTCCATGTTGGAGACGCGGCAGCCGGCGCGCCACGCCATCGCGATACCGTCGCCAGTCGCACCGCGCGGTGCGGTCGAAAACAAATAGGTCCGTCCGGCACCGCCTGTTGCCAGAATCGTGGCGCGCGCGGTGTAGAGTTCAACGCGGCCGGTGGCGCGATTGACGGCATAGACGCCCCAGACATGGCCCGACCCCGAATAGCGCTCCTCATGGCGTCCGGTAGCGAGATCAATGGCGACCATATCGGGCACCAAGGTGATGTTGGGATGGATTTCGGCGGCGTGCTGCAGTGCCTCCTGCACCGCCCAGCCGGTCGCGTCGTCGACATGGACGATGCGGCGGTGGCTGTGCCCGCCTTCGCGAGTCAGATGGGGAAGATTGCCGTCCATATTGAACGGCACGCCTAATTGAGCGAGCCTAGCGATTGCTGCCGGTGCGCTTTCGACCACGAATTCGACGGTTGCCCGGTCGTTGAGCCCGGCGCCGGCGATCATCGTATCCTCGATATGGCTGTCAAACGTGTCGCCGGGTTCGAGAACGGCAGCGATCCCCCCCTGCGCCCAGGCGGTCGATCCTTCGTTGAGCCCGCCCTTGGCGAGAACGGTCACCTTGAACTGATCGGCCAGGTTGAGAGCAGCGGTAAGGCCGGCGGCACCCGAGCCGATGATAAGGATGTCGCTCATATGTGTATCGGCCAAGCCAGTCTCCGTTCGGGCTGAGCTTGTCGAAGCCCTGTTCTTCTTTGCATCCGTAGAGAAAAAGGCAGCCCTTCGACAAGCGCCGGGCAAACGGTTGCCACGGATCAGCTTAGGTTGCTCGCCCGCGTCAAATTGAGGAAGACATCCTCCAGATCGGCCTCGCGGGTCGAAACATCGACAATCCCGTACCCATCCGCCTGCACCGCTGCGAGGACCTGCCCTGCGTTCACGCTGTCTTTGCGATAGGTGATTTCCAGCACCCGCTCGCCCTTGACCTCGATCTTCTGGAAGCTGCCATGATCGGGTGGCGTCGTGACGTCGCGGTCGACCGTCACCGCGACCAGTTTTTCCTGCGCCATGCCGACCAGCGTCCGGGTCGGTTCATTGGCGATCAGCTTGCCATGATTGATGATCGCGATCCGGTCGCACAATTGCTCGGCCTCTTCCAGATAATGGGTGGTCAGCACCACCGTCACGCCGCCGGCATTTAATTCGCGAACATAATCCCATAATTGCTTGCGCAGCTCGATATCGACGCCGGCGGTCGGCTCATCGAGCACCAGTACCGGCGGGGTATGGACCATCGCCTTGGCGACCATCAGCCGGCGCTTCATGCCGCCCGACAAGGTGCGGGCATAGGCGTTGGCCTTGTCCTCCAGGTGGACCGCGCGCAGCAATTCCATCGATCGCCGCTTCGCCTTGGGCACGCCATAGAGCCCGGCCTGGATTTCCAGCGTCTCGAACGGCGTGAAAAAGGGGTCGAACAGGATTTCCTGGTTGACGATGCCGATCGACACTTTCGCATTGCGCGGGTGCTGATCGATGTCGAAGCCCCAGATATTGGCGGTGCCGCCGGTCTTGTTGACGAGGCCAGCCAAAATATTGATCAAGGTCGACTTGCCGGCGCCATTGGGGCCAAGCAGCCCGAAAATCGTGCCGCGTGGCACCGCGAACGAGACGTCGTCGAGCGCCTGCTTGCCGCCCTTATAGGTTTTTGACAGGTGATCTATAATGATGGCGGCTTCGGTCATGGCAGGCGAATAAGCCCTGCACGGGCCAACGCCAAGTGCCGATTGCCGATCAGGCGGCGTCTTGCTACTCGGGGCGGCATGATTCCCCCACCCGAAATCACCCGTGTCACTGTCAGCCGCGTCGCTTGTGACGGTGCGCACGACGGAATTCCAACCGCTCTTGGTCATCCCCGCGTGTTCCTGGAGATTGACGAGCATGGTTATGTCGATTGCGGCTATTGCGATCGGCGCTTCGTGCTGATCGGCGGCCCGGCTGATGGGGCTGACCAGGCGAGCCTCCCCGATCATCCGGCAGGCGCCAGCGTTTAAGCTGCCCCTCGACGTTGCCGGGCGGCGCCCTATATTGCCGGGGATGACCAACATGCCCGATCCCCGCGCCTATCTCTACGCCGCTGGCCAGCTGGACCCGGCCGAAGCCCAGCGGTTGACCGCCAGCGCGCTTGGCCGTGCCGATGATGGCGAGCTTTATCTCCAATATCGCAAGTCGGAAGCGTTCGGCTTCGATGACGGTCGGTTGAAGACGGCAAGCTATGATACCCAAAGCGGCTTTGGCCTGCGCGCCGTATCGGGCGAGATGACGGCGTTTGCTCATGCCAATGAGATCAGCGCGGCGGCGATCGGTCGCGCAGCGGAAACGATGGCGCTGATCGATCCGACCACCGGCCCCAGGGCCGCTGCCCCGCGCGCCACCAACCGGCATCTTTATACGGCGGCCGATCCGCTCGACCTGGTGCCCTTCGCAGACAAAGTGAATCTGTGCCAGACGATCGACGCCGCTGCCCGCGCGCGTGATCCCCGCGTTGCCCAAGTGTCTGTATCGCTGTCGGGCCAGTGGAATGTCGTCGAAATCGTCCGCGCTGATGGTTTCGTCGCAACCGATATCCGGCCGCTCGTTCGCCTTAACGTGTCGATCGTCGTCGAGCAGGATGGCCGCCGCGAAACCGGCACCTTCGGGCTGGGCGGTCGCTATCTCTATGATCAGTTGATGGGATCGGCAACCTGGAACCGTGCGATCGACGAGGCGCTGGCCCAGGCCCTGGTCAACCTCGATTCGGTCGATGCGCCGGCGGGCGAAATGACTGTGCTGCTGGGCCCCGGCTGGCCCGGCATCCTGCTGCACGAAGCGATCGGCCATGGGCTCGAGGGCGATTTCAACCGCAAGGGCACCAGCGCCTTTTCGGGGCGGGTCGGGGAGCGCGTCGCCGCACCCGGGGTCACCGTGGTCGACGACGGCTCAATCGCCGACCGCCGCGGCTCGCTGTCGATCGATGACGAGGGGACGCCGACGCAGGAGAATATCCTGATCGAAGACGGCATCCTGAAGGGCTATATCCAGGACCGGCTTAATGCCAGGCTGATGGGGGTTGCTCCCACCGGCAATGGCCGCCGCGAAAGCTTCCAGCATGCGCCGATGCCGCGGATGACCAATACCTTCATGCGCAGCGGGCGCGATAATCCTGCCGAGTTGCTCTCGAGGGTCAAGAAGGGCATTTTCGCCAAGAGTTTTGGCGGCGGGCAGGTCGATATCGTGTCGGGCAAGTTCGTCTTCACCTGCACCGAAGCCTATCTGGTGGAAAATGGCCGGATCGGCCGTCCGATCAAGGGCGCGACGCTGATCGGCGACGGCCCCAGCGTGCTGACCCGGGTGATCGGCATTGGTGACGATATGGCGCTCGACGAAGGCGTCGGCATGTGCGGCAAGGGCGGGCAGAGCGTGCCGGCGGGCGTCGGGCAGCCGACCTTGCTGGTCGACGGGCTGACGGTGGGCGGGACGGCGGTGTGATCGGGTCAGCCGCAGCACTGCTGAAGCATTGCTGATTGCGGTACCCGCCGCTGCGCCGGACCAGCAACCAAAACTCGATTATTCAATCGGTCCCGTGGATCGGACCTTCGGCGCGACGACGTGGGCGGTCCACGCCTGTTCGGACCAACAAAGCGTTGTTGTCGTCAATAAGGAAGGAAACCCTGCCGGACCTTTGGTATTTATCCTATCGCGCGAGAACGGGCATTACAGAATCGATGGCGAAGGCACTGGTTCAAAATCGGCGAGCGACGCCGCCCTGGCTGATTTGCGGCCATTTGACGATGTTGGAATTGCGGCATTGGGCGATGCTGCCCGCGCAATAGGACACTAGCTACATTTCCGCAGCGAAGCGTCGGGCGTTTCAAGAATAGACGGTAGCGTTCCCGGGGCAGGCCGTGTTCTTCAACCCACGCGTCGATGCTCTCAACAGCGTGTTGGTTCGCCTTTTTATATTGTCGGGTAACCTCTTCCCGCAGCTTTTGCTCGCAGATCGCCTGAAATCGACGCCCAATTTCTCAGCCACCTCGACCGTGACCTTCCCGGCCTGAATGGTAACCGGCACGCGGGGAGGGTTGGCGAACGCCATGCAAAAAGCATAAAGGGGTTGTCCGGCGCTGCCTAGGGGACTGCCATGGCCGAATTCTTTACCGCAATCGACGACAAGCACCGCGCTTTCATCGCCAGACAGCCCATCTTCTTCGTCGCGACCGCCGCTGAGGGCGCCCGCGTCAATGTCAGCCCCAAGGGAATGGACGTGTTTCGCGTGCTGGGCCCCAATCGGGTCGCCTATCTCGATCTTGGCGGATCGGGCAATGAAACTCAGGCGCATCTTACCGCCGATGGCCGCATCACCATCATGTTTTGCGCGTTCGACAACCCGGCATTGATCCTCAGGCTTTATGGCACCGGCAGCTATCATGTGTTGGGCGATGCGGACTTTGACGCGCTGGCGAGCCATTTCCCCAAACTGCCCGGGACCCGGCAGATTTTCGACATCACCGTCGACAGCCTGCAGACAAGTTGCGGCTGGGCGGTGCCGCGCATGACGCTGGACAAGGAGCGGGATACGTTGATCCGTTTCCATGCCCAGCAGGACCCCGCTGAACGCCTCGCCCGGATCGCGGAGCGTGACAAGAGCATCGACGGGCTGCCGGTTCGCGTCCAGACCGTTATGCTTGATCCGGCAGCCTGAGCGGGTGGCGCTTGTCGAGCTTGGCCGCTTCGATCGTAACGAAGCCCATATCCTGATCGGGCGACTCGAATCGGAAGACATTCCGGCAATCGCATTCGACGGCAATGCCAGCATTGCCGATGGCAGCTTCTTCCTGATCCCGGTGCGCGTCATGGTCGATGCCGATGATTTTGCGGCAGCGCGGGCGATTGTCGACGAAGCGGCCCGCTAGCTGCCCGTTTTTCGGGCACCACTTCGCAACTGCACAAAAATTTGACTCTGTTTATGTCGCACCAAGCCGAAAAATCGCAATAATCCGACGTTTTCGGGACTGGCATGCCCCTTGCGAGGAGCTTCTTCGCACATGCACAATAACTGGGGGGCAAGCGATTGAAACTCGTCATCGCCATTATCAAACCATTCAAGCTCGATGAAGTCCGCGAGGCGCTGACTGACATCGGCGTCGCAGGGATGACCGTCTCCGAGGTGAAGGGCTTCGGCCGGCAAAAAGGCCAGACCGAGATTTATCGCGGCGCGGAATACACCACCAACATGGTGCCAAAGATCAAGATCGAAATCGTTTGCGGGGCCGATCTGGCGCCGCGCGTGATCGAGACGATCCAGTCCGCCGCCAACACCGGATCAATCGGTGACGGCAAGATTTTTGTGCTCGATGTGGGTTCAGCCGTGCGGATCCGCACCGGCGAAACCGACCTGACCGCGCTGTGAAGGGGGCAATGATGAAGCGTTCAATGAAATTGGCAGGGGTGGGCGCGGCCAGCGCCATGCTCATCGCTGCGCTGCCCGCCTGGGCACAGGATGCTGCCGCAGCGGCACCCGCCGCCACGGTCGACAAGGGCGACACCGCTTGGATGATGGTCTCGACGATCCTTGTGCTGATGATGATTCTGCCCGGTCTCGCGCTCTTTTATGGCGGCCTTGTCCGCACCAAGAATATGTTATCGGTGATGACGCAGATTGGCGCGGTTACCGCGTTGACGATGCTGATCTGGGTGATGTGGGGTTATACCGAAGCCTTCGGTCCGGACGCGACCGACATGCTAAAGCCCTATATTTCCAGCTTCGACAAATTGTTCCTGGCGGGCGTGACCCCGGCGTCGCAAGTCGCGACCTTCACCAAGGGCGTCGAGATTCCGGAATATGTCTTCATCTGCTTCCAGATGACTTTTGCGGCGATCACCGTTGCGCTGGTCCTGGGGTCGGTAGTCGAACGGATGAAGTTCTCGGCCGTCATGATCTTTGCCGCCGTGTGGTTGACGATCGTCTATTTCCCGGTGGCGCACATGGTATGGGCGGCGGGCGGCAAATTCTTTGATATGGGTGCGCTCGATTTCGCCGGCGGCACGGTTGTGCACATCAATGCCGGTGTTTCGGCGCTGGTCGCTGCGATCATGCTCGGCAAACGTCAGGGCTATCCCACCGAGCGCATGGCGCCGCATTCGCTGGTGATGACCGGTATTGGCACGGGTCTGCTGTGGGTTGGCTGGTTCGGGTTCAACGCCGGCTCGGCGCTCGAGGCCAACGGGTCGGCCGGACTCGCCATGATCAACACCTTTGTCGCCACCGCTTCTGCGGGCCTGTTCTGGATGCTGGCCGAGCGGGTTGCCGGCCACAAAGGATCGGCGCTCGGCTTCTGCTCGGGCATTATCGCCGGTCTGGTCGCGGTGACGCCGGCAGCGGGCAATTCCGGTCCGTTCGGCGCCATCGTCCTCGGTGCGGTAGCAAGCATCATCTGCTTTCTGGCCTCGACGGTGCTCAAGCCCAAGCTCGGCTATGATGACTCGCTCGACGCCTTTGGTATCCATGGCATTGGCGGCATGGTCGGCGCGATCGGCACTGGCATCGTCAACGACGCGATGTTCGGCGGCCCGGCCAACGGCGGCAAGGCAATGGGTGAGCAGTTGTTTATCCAGGCCTATGCCGTCGGGTTCACGATTGCCGTGGCTGCGATCGGCACTGTCATCGCAATCACCATCGCCAAGGCGCTTACCGGTGGCCGGGTATCGCCTGAAGTCGAAGCCGAAGGTCTCGATCTCGGTGAACATGGCGAGCGCGCCTATAATCTTTGACGTGATCGGGGCGCGCCATCGGGCGCCCCCCCCCAAGAGGTTCCTCCTGCGAACATCCTCAGGCCGGTGCGGCGACGCACCGGCCTTTTTTTATGGGTTCGGCGCCACGATTGCAGAGGCCGGGGCGGCCGGAGCGATCGCCGAAGATGGATCGTCCACGCCATCGCTGGCGGTCGGCTCGGGCATGGCGGTCATTGCCTTGCCGGCGCGACGGGCGGCCAGCGTTGCCCCAAGGATGAACCCGCCAGGGACAAGCAATACAGCGGCGGCAAGGCCGATCCGGTTCCAGTCTTTTCTATCCACGATCCCGCTTAGCCCAGTTCGCAGCGGGGGTGAATCGTCCTGTTGGCCGGGCTGGCCCTTTTTGCCGATCCCGGCGGCCGAATAAGCGGGCGCCAGATGCGGATGCGCCGCCGCCGATCCTCTCCGCAGCCTGAAAAACGCCGCTTTGCTGATTGCCCGCAATCGCCGTGGCGACAATGGTCGATCGCGAAGATGATGCGAAAATGTCACGGCGCCGGAACAATCGGCTTGCCGGCAACGTGTCGGACTTGAGGCCGGATCGGTCCAATTATATCTACCCGATAACAAGAGCATAACGCGGGAGTGGAAGCATGGACCGGTGCAACTTCATCCGATCGACCCTGACCGGCGCCGCCCTGGCGGCATTGATGGCGGCGATGCCAGCCATGGCGCAGGTGGCCGATGATCAGCCGCAGGGCAACGACATCATCGTTACCGCCAGCAAGCGCAATTCGACAGTGCAGGACATCCCCTTCTCGATCAACGCGCAGACCGCCGCTGACATCCAGAAATCGGGTGCGGTGACGCTGGAGGATCTGTCGCGCAATGTGGCGGGGCTCACCATCCAGAATCTCGGGCCAGGGCAAAGCCAGGTTGCAATCCGTGGTGTCTCCGCCGGGCAGATCGTGCGCGACCAGCCCGGGGTAAAGGAGCAGGTCGGCATCTATCTTGATGAATCGGTTATTTCGCTGTCGCTGTTCACGCCCGATCTCGATCTGTTCGATCTCAACCGCGTCGAAACCCTGCGCGGGCCGCAAGGCACCCTGTTCGGCTCCGGATCGGTCGGCGGCACGATCCGCTATATCACCAACCAGCCTAAATTCGGGGTAACAGAGGGGTCGGTCGAGGCCAATCTCAACCTTGTCGATGGCGGCAGCGTGGGCGGCGACATCAAGGGCGCGATCAACGTGCCGCTCGCCGAGAATGTGGCAGCGCGCGCCGTCGGCTATTATACCCGCTATGCCGGGTTCATCGATGCGCTGCTGCCGGGAGGCGCGGTCGATCACAACGTCAATGGCGGCAATCGCTATGGCGGGCGGCTGGCGATTACCTGGGAACCGGTCAGCAACATCAGCATCACGCCGCGAATCGTCTACCAGAAGATCGAGACCGGCGGCTTCAACCGGCAGGATTCGTTCAACCTGTTCGCCAACCCGTTTACGACCACCCGGCCAGCCATCACCTTCGCGCCGCGTCAGCAATATCTGCTGTTGCGGGAGGCTTTTCGCGACGAAACTGTGATTGCCGACGGGACGATCAAGATCGGGCTGGGCAGCAATATCGATCTCACCTCAGTGTCGAGCTATACCTATCGCGATATTCTCGTTAGCCGCGATGCCAGCGCCTTGACCGGATCGGTCTCGGTCGATCTGGGCTATCCCAATGCCGCAGTGCTGCTCCCTTCCAACTTGCGCGATACCACGCGCGTCAATTCGGTCACGCAGGAAGTCCGGCTCGGCTCGACGGGATCGGGACCGTGGCAGTGGCTGGTCGGCGGCTATTACGCCAATATCGATCGTTTCTATCGTCAGCGGCTGCCGACCCCGGGCTATGATGCCTTTACCGATGCGACGCTCGGGGCCGGCACGGCGGCGGCGACCGCCAACGGCTTTCCGGCCAATTCGCCCTATAATGCCGATCTTCCCTATAATCTGCGCCAATATGCCGTTTTTGGCGAGACCAGCTACACGCTCGATCGGCTCACGCTGACGGCGGGCGGTCGCTATTATAATTTCAAGGAGCGCCGGCGCTTCACGTCGGGCGGGCTCTTCTCCAACGGCGATGATCGCACCGATCGCACGCAATCCGACGGGTTCACCCCGCGCTTCCTGCTCAGCTACAAGGCATCGCCCAACATCACGCTCAATGCCCAGGCCTCGCGCGGCTTCCGGCTGGGTGGGGTCAACGACCCCCTCAATGCTGGGCTGTGCAGCGCCGCCGATCGCGCGATCTTTGGCGGCTTTCAGAGCTACCGCGATGAAAAACTCTGGAATTACGAAGGCGGGTTCAAGGCGCAGGGCCAAGGCTTCACCTTTAACGCCGCCGGCTTTTACAACCAGATCAGCGACTTGCAGGTCACGCTCGATGCCGGTTCCTGCTCGTCGCGGATCGTTTTCAACGTGCCCAAGGCGCATGCCGCCGGCTTCGAATTCGAAGCGACCGCCACCCCGCTGCCCGGGCTTGATCTCGGCATTTCGGGCAGCGTGCTCGATTCGAAATTCGATTCAACGGTAACCGATGGCACCGGAGCGGTGATCGGCGGCATTCGTCAGGGCAATCGCCTGCCCTCGGTCCCGCAATTCCAGATCGCGGCCAATGCGAGCTACAGCTTCCCGGTGTTCAACAACGGATCGAAGGCGATATTGACGGCGTCGATCCAGCATGTCGGCAACCGCTATACCCAGCCGAGCGATCAGGAGAATAATCCGCGCAGTTTCGTGTCCGGCTTGCCCTTTGGCGGGGCGAGCGGCAACGATGCGACCATCCTCAACCTCAACCTGCCTTCCTATCAGCTGGTCAATTTGAGCGTGGGCGTTGAGCTGGCGCACGGGCTTGGCATCACCGCCTATGTCAACAATGTCACCGACACCAACGCGTTGCTGTCGTTCGATCGCGAGCGGGGAGGGCGGGCCCGGCTTGGTTTTGCGGTCGGTCAGCCGCGCACCTATGGCGTGACGCTGCGGCAGTCGTTCTGATTGGTGCCGGCGCCCCCTTGCTGAAAGGGGCGCCGGCGTCGGTCAGTTGGCCAGGTCGGCCAGCACGAAATCGGCGCAGCGCTCGCCGATCATGATCGACGGTGCGTTGGTGTTGCCTGATACCAGCTTAGGCATGATCGACGCGTCGGCGATATAGAGCCCGGTTACCCCGCGCACGCGCAGGCGGGGATCGCAGACCGCGCCATCATCCGATCCCATCCGTGCGGTGCCGACCGGGTGGTAGATGGTGTCTGCCCGCGCGCGGATCAGCCGATCAAGCGCGTCATCATCGTCAAGGTCGATCGGGTTGCGATCGCGCGCGGCGTAATTGGTCATCGGTGGGGTTTCGAGGATGCGATACATCGCCTTCACGCCCTTCTTCATCAGCGCAATGTCGCGCGGGTCCGTCAGGAATTGCGGATCGATCAGCGGCGCGGCGCGCGGGTCGATCGAGGCAAGCCGCACCGTGCCTTTGCTCTCCGGCCGCAGCACGCAGATGTGGCCGGAAAAGCCATGCGCCTTGACGGTCGATCGGCCATGATCCTCCAGCGCGGCAATCACGAAATGCAGCTGGATATCGGGGCAGGGTGCGCCCGGGTCGATCGTCAGAAAGGCGCCGCCCTCGGCATAGGGTGACGTCATGGCCCCCTCGCGCTTGCGGAACCACTGGATCAGCGCGCCCGCCGATTTGGCCAGCCCGGTCAGCGTCTGGCCTAGAAACTGAGTATTCTTGGTCTCATACGCGGCGACATAGTCGAGATGATCCTGCAGATTCTCGCCTACCTCGGGGCGGTTGATCCTCACCGCAATGCCGTGCTCGCGCAGATGTGCTGCCGGGCCGATGCCCGACAGCATCAGCAATTGCGGCGTGCCAAAAACGCCGCCGGCCAGCACCACCGCGCGCTTGGCTCGAATTTCGCGCGCTTCGCCATCCTGGGTATAGGCAACCCCCCAGGCACGGCCTTCGTCGAACAGGACGCGTTCGGCTGTCACCCCGGTCATGATGTGCAGATTGGCGCGGTCGCGCGCCGGCTCCAGGTAAGCACGCGCCGCGCTCCAGCGTTCGCCACCCTTTTGAGTCACCTGGTAAAGGCCGATCCCGTCCTGGCGCGCGCCATTGAAATCCTCGTTGCGCGGGATCTGCAACGAGGCTCCGGCTTCGATGAAATCGATCGTGCCCGGGTTGGGCGATGTCTGCTCGCTGACCCATAAGGGGCCGTCGCCGCCGTGGAAATCATCGGCCCCGCGCACATTATGCTCGGCGCGTTTGAAATAGGGCAGTACTTCGTCATAGGACCAGCCCGGGCAGCCCATCGCCGCCCAATTGTCATAATCCCATTTGTTGCCGCGAATATAGATCATGGCGTTGATTGCCGATGAACCGCCCAGTCCCTTGCCGCGTGGCTGATAGCCCCGCCTGCCGTTCAACCCGGCCTGGGGCACGGTTTCGAACTGCCAGTTGGTCTTGGGCGTCTGGAACGGGATGAAGCCGGGAATGCGCGTCCGATAGCCGGTATTGCGGCCCCCCGCCTCGAGCAGCACGACCTTATACTTGCCGTCCTCGCTCAGCCGGCTGGCGACGGCGCTCCCGCCTGATCCACCCCCGACGACGACGATATCGGCTTCTTCCAAGTCTCTTCCCCTAGCTTCTGCCGGCTCGCTGCCTGATTGCGCCACTGTTGCTTGATCGATTCGGACGTTTCACGGCTACCGTCATGGCTCCAGCCCGGCGGCATCGCGATATAACCGATCTTGGCACGCAGGCCGGGCGCTGCCCACACATCTTTCGCGATGCCGATCCATTCATGGAACGCCGCCCAGAACAGGTTGAAACTGCCGAGCTGCCTGACGATGCCGTAACGTGGGCGATCGTCGTCGCGTTCGGCGACGAAGCTGCCAAACATCTTGTCCCAGATGATGAACACGCCGGCATAATTGCTGTCGAGATACCGTGGGTTGGTCGCGTGGTGCGCGCGGTGATGCGACGGCGTATTCATCACGGCCTCAAACCAGCGCGGCATCCGGTCGATCACCTCGGTATGGATCCAGAACTGGTAGATCAAATTGATGCCGCCGACAAACAGCAGCATCGCCGGGTGAAAGCCGATCAGCGCCAGCGGCAAGCGGAACAGGAAGCTTAGCGAGAAAAACCCTGTCCAGGTCTGCCTGAGCGCTGTGGACAGATTATAATGCTGGCTCGAATGGTGGATGACATGGCTCGCCCAGAACCAGCGCACCCGGTGTGCCGATCGATGAAACGCATAATAGGCCAGATCGTCGATCACAAAGGCGATAACGAACCAATACCATTGCCAGCCAATGTCGAAGAGCCGGAACTGCCACGCCCAGCTGGCAATCGCATAGGCAGTGCCGCCGACGATTACCCCGGCGACGGTGCTACCCAGCCCCAGCGACAGCGAGGTCAGCGTGTCCCTGGGTTCATAGCGGCTCTTGTCGCGCGCCCAGGCGACCAGCATCTCGGCCAGCACCAGCAGGATGAAGGCGGGGACGGCATATTGGACGGGGTCGGGCAGGTGCATGGCGACTTGCTTACACCAGTGTCAGTGGCGCTGCCAGTGCCCGCGCGTCATCCGGGAACACGTTGATCAGGGTGACACTGCCGAACAGCCTTTCGCCGGTTTCGATAGTGGCGCCTTCCACCGCGTCACGGATCACCAGCGGCGGCACCAGCCGGCGGGCGGCGACCTTGGCGCCGTGGCGCTTCAGCACGGCCACCGTGCCATTGCCCGCAACCAGCGCGGCGTTGCCATCCTTGCTGACGATCGCGCGGCGTGCCTCGAAGCCCGCCAGCATTTCCTCGGCAATCCGGCAAGCATCGTCGGGCGTCGCGATCCGGCTCTCGCCGAGCCGCAGCCAGCGGGCGACGAGCGCGAGTCCGAGCACGCCGACGATCGAGATGACCAGCTGGGTCAGGCTCATCGGCCGCTCATGCCCCGGCGAGAGCGTCGAGCATCGGGCGAATGCCCGACAGGTCATAGCCGGCCTTTGCGGCCTTCTCGCTCAGCAAATCGGGCGCTGCGCCACTTTTGGCCATGGCCAGCGCCCAGAGATTGCAGGATCGCGTGCCCGACCGGCAATAAGCAAGCACGGGGCCATTGGCCTCGGCCAGCGCCGTCGCCATCGCATCGAGTTGGGGGTGTGAGAATCCGGCATGAGTGATCGGGATCGCCACATATTTCAGCCCCAACGTCTCGGCGACGGTGCGGATCGCATCGCCTTCGGGCTGGCCCAATTCTTCGTCATCGGGGCGATTATTGACGATCATCGTGAAGCCCGCGCGCGCGATCTCCGTCACATCGGCAGGGGTGATTTGCGGCGAGACCGAAATTATATCGTCGATAGGGCGGATCATGCTGACTCCCGGATCACGGCCAGAAAGGAATCACCGTAAGCCTCCATCTTGCGCGCGCCAATCCCCGTGATCTGCGCCAACGCGGTTCGGCTTGCCGGCTTGAGTGCCGCCATTTCGCGCAGGACCGAGTCATGGAAGATCACATAGGGCGGCACCTTGGCATCGGCGGCAAGTTCGCGGCGTCTGGTACGCAGCGCCTCGAACAGCGGATCATTGGGCATGTCGGCGATCGCGGCGCGGCGGCGCCCGCCCGGTTTCTTGATCGCCGGGGCAACGATTTGCACCGCCGCCTCACCCTTCAGCACCGCCCGCGCGTCGCCGCCCAGGCTCAGCCCGCCATGCTCGGTGGTCGTCAGCAGCCCGCGTGCCTGCAGCGCGCGCGACAGCGGGCGCAACAACGCCGCTTCGGTCGCGGAGACAATGCCGAATACGCTCAGCCGGTCATGTCCCAGCTTCTCGACGCGTTCGTCGGTCGCCCCGGTCAGCACCTTTTCGAGATGCCCGACGCCAAAGCTCTGCCCGGTGCGATACACCGCCGACAGAAACTTGCGCGCGAGTTCGGTGGCGTCGATCAGCGCTGGCTTGGTAAGGCAATTGTCGCAATTGCCGCATTCGATGGGCGGGTCCTCGCCGAAATGGCGCAACAGCAGGGCGCGGCGGCAAGTCCCGGTTTCGACCAACCCTGACAGCGCCTGCAACTGCGCGCGCGCCGTCGCCTGGCGCTCCGGCTCGACTTCGGCGATGCGCTGCTGGGCCCGCGCGAAATCCTCCGCGCCCCAGAACAGATGCGCGACCGAGGGGTCGCCATCACGTCCGGCGCGGCCGGTCTCCTGATAATAGGCCTCGATCGATTTGGGCAGCCCGGCATGCGCTACAAAGCGGACATCGGGCTTATCGATCCCCATGCCGAACGCGATCGTCGCACAGATCACCATGTCTTCGGAACCGACGAATGCCGCCTGATTGCGCGCGCGCACGGCGGGATCGAGGCCGGCATGATAGGCACGCGTCGGCCGTCCGGTGCTCGCCAGCTGCTCGGCAAGCCGCTCGGTCGCGGCGCGGGTCTGGGCATAGACGATACCGGGTCCCGGGGTTTCGCGGATTACTTGGGTGATCTGGCGCGCGGTGTTGTCACGCGGGGAGATCATATAGCGAATATTGGGCCGGTCGAACCCGGCGATGATCAGACCGTCTCGGGGGATGCCGAGCTGTTCAAGGATGTCGGCGCGGGTATGCGCGTCGGCGGTCGCGGTCAGCGCGAGCCGGGGGATATCGCCGAATTCATCGAGCAGGGGCCGCAGCAACCGGTAATCGGGGCGGAAATCATGCCCCCATTCGCTCACGCAATGCGCCTCGTCGATCGCGAACAGCGCCAGTGGTGACTGGCGCAGCAGGTTGCGGAACGATTCGTTCGAGGCGCGCTCGGGTGCGACATAGAGCAGGTCGAGCGCGCCGCGCCGGAACCGGGCGATCGTCTCGGCCTGGTTGGTATCGACTGAGGTCAGGGTGGCCGCCCGGATGCCGATCGCGTCGGCGGCGCGGAGCTGATCGTGCATCAGCGCGATCAGCGGGCTCACGACAACACAGGTCCCGTCGAGCACCACCGCGGGCAGCTGATAGCATAACGACTTGCCGGCGCCGGTCGGCATGACGGCCAGCGTGTTCTCACCGGCCATCACCCGCGCGACGACATCGCCCTGCACCCCGCGAAATGCCGGGAAGCCAAAGGTCTGTTGTAGCGTGTCGAGCGTTGAGGGCATAACCGGAGCGCTACCGGCGAAGCGCCCATTACCGCAAGGGACCATCCGATATGACCGACAATATTGCTCGCCCCGGCCGTCTCCACGGCAAGGTCGCGCTCGTCACCGGCGCGGCGCGCGGAATCGGCGCGGCGATCGTGCGGGCGTTCGTGGCGGAGGGCGCAACGGTGTGGATCACCGATATCGATGCCGAGGCCGGCGCCGAGCTGGCCAATGATATTGGCGGCAACACGCGTTTCGCGCCGCTCGATGTCGGCGAGGAGGGTAATTGGGAAGACGTCATGGCGGCATTGCTCCGCCGTGACGGTCAGCTCGACATCCTCGTCAACAATGCCGGCATCACGGGGTTTGAGGCCGGCGCCGGGCCGCACGATCCCGAACATGCCTCGCTCGCCGAATGGCACCGGGTTCACCGCGTCAATCTTGACGGCACGTTTCTGGGGTGCCGCTATGCCATCAGGACGATGCGCGCCCACAGAACCGGCGCGATCATCAACATGTCATCGCGCTCGGGGCTGGTCGGCATTCCGGGCGCGGCCGCCTATGCCTCGTCCAAGGCGGCGATCCGCAATCACAGCAAGTCGGTGGCGCTCTGGTGCGCGCAGCAGGGGATGACGATCCGCTGCAACTCGATTCACCCGGCCGCGATCCTGACGGGCATCTGGGAGCCGATGCTGGGCGAGGGGCTGGACCGTGCCGATCGGATGGCAGCCCTCACCAGGGACACGCCGCTCAGGCGCTTCGGCATGCCGCAGGAAGTCGCGGCGATGGCCGTGTTTCTGGCTTCTGACGAGGCGACCTATGTGACGGGGAGCGAATTCGATATCGATGGTGGCTTGCTGGCAGGATCGGCGGCCTCGCCGGGCTGACGGTCCGCCTTGATTTCGCTACCACGCCAAGATGTTATGGCCAGTCTGCCGCCGGGGCGAACAATGGAGTTTCGAATCGATGTCGCGCACCGCAGGTCTTCCGGCAAAGTCGCTTCTCCTGCTGCTGGCGGCTGGCACTGCCAGCGCGGCGATCAGCGCAGCGCCTGCGGCACTTGATTATGTCGTGCGCGGAGACGGCGTGGTCGCGGCGGTGATTGGTGGCCAGCCTGCACGGCTGCGGATCAGCCCCTGGGCACCGGCCGCCCCCACCCTCAATCCCGATTTTGCGCAGCGCATCGGGTTGCGTGGCGGCTTGTTCGGCTTTGCTGTCA
This sequence comes from Sphingomonas sp. 28-63-12, assembly GCA_002281535.1. Taxonomy (GTDB): domain Bacteria; phylum Pseudomonadota; class Alphaproteobacteria; order Sphingomonadales; family Sphingomonadaceae; genus Sphingomonas. Next base: position 58,963 of record NCGD01000014.1, on the reverse strand, counting down.
AGGTCGGGCCCGTCAAGGTTGGCGGCCAAAGCAGCGTCACCCGGCTGGAAGTGAGCAAGGCCAGCTTTCGCCGCCGCGTGGTGTGGTTCGATCGGCCCTGGTCGGCCGGCGCCGATGCAGCGGTCGGGCCGGGCGGCTTGCCGGTCGATGTGGTCCGGTTCGAGCTGCGCGCACCGCAACCCGGCGAACGCACCGTGGCGCTGCCGCTCGATCAGGCGATGTTCCGTCCCAGCTATGGTCGGGTCGCGATCGGCAAGCGCTCGCTGATCGTGTTGTTCGATCCCCAGCATCGCCAGACGCTGGCCACCGCCGGCGCCGGCGCGACGCTTGCCGAGAGTTTTGGCGGCCAATTCTATGGTGTCGCCGATCGGGCGGAGGTGGCGTTTGGCATCCAGCGTCCAGTGCGGGCGATGCGGCTCGCGCGGCCGCTGTCGGTCGGCCCGCTGGCGATTGATCGGCTGCTGGTGCGTACCGGTGACAATGGCTCGGTCGCCGGCATCCCCGACGCTGATGCCGATCCCGAAGAAATCGTCGTCACCGCTAAAGGGGGCAATCGCCGCGACGTGCTGATCATTGGCCGCGATCAGCTCGATCGTTGCTCGTCGATCACGTTTGATAAGAAGGTACATCTTATTAGAATGGCATGCGTATAGTTTAAATAGATTGGCCTAGCTTTACAGGGCGATATTTCATCTTGTAACAACAATGCCTGAAATGTCCGGTAGATGAGCTATGAATTTGAAAAATATGCAAATTTTTCAGAAATTTCGAAATGGTTGGCGTGATTTTAAAATCATATCTGGAATATCGCGTCCCAGAGGCCCAAGATCTGAGAGAATTGATTGTGATGTTCGAACATTGGAAATACCTGACGGACATCCGACATTAAATTATGATTTTTATTTTAGAATATTCATCGATTATATTCGTCACGAAAATGAGTTGATAAATCATAGGACAACGTGGTTTATAGCACTTCAAACTATAATTGGTGCAGCAATTGGTTATATTATAAGTAAAAGTGGTGTGTTAATCGCTGAGTCTATTTTGTCGGACAATCTTAAATTTGACATGAAGATAAGTCAGTATGTAGTTGGTTGGATTTGTTTGAGCTCCATTGGGACTGTAACGTCGGCAGCCGCCCGAAATTCGATAGACGCTGCGATTTACTCTCAAGATGTTACGGCATTAATTTGGGAGAGGACAGTTCCAATTGAAATCCGTCGACGGTTTCCCGATTTAATGGGCGGCGATAGTCGTCAGCAGGCAATGGAAGGAAGTAAATTTGCAAGTCATTTGCCAACTTTTGCATGGCTAGTTTGGTGTTGCTTGTTTATTTCTCCACCCGTTTTATTTGGAATAAAATTTATAATATTGCAATTTATTGGTTAATTATTCCGCCGCCAGCGCGCCCTCTTCCTCGGCGCGTTCCTGCGCCTGGCGATTCCACATATCGGCATAGAGGCCGTTCTTGCGCAACAGCGCCTGATGCGATCCGCGCTCGACGATCTCGCCCGCCTCCAGCACGACGATCTCGTCGGCATTGACGACGGTCGACAGGCGATGCGCGATGACGATTGTGGTGCGTCCCTTGCCGATTGCCTCCAGGGTATCCTGAATGTCGCTTTCGGTGCGGCTGTCGAGCGCGCTGGTCGCCTCGTCGAGGATCAGGATCGGCGGGTTCTTGAGCAGGGTGCGGGCGATTGCCACACGCTGTTTCTCGCCGCCCGACAGCTTCAGCCCGCGTTCGCCGACGCGGGCGTCATAATGGCCCGGCTGGCGGGCGATGAAATCGGCGATCTGCGCGCCGCGTGCGGCCTCCTCGATCTGGGCCTGACTCGCGCCAGCACGGCCATAGCCGATATTATAGCCGATCGTGTCGTTGAACAGCACGGTATCCTGCGGGACAATGCCGATCGCCGCGCGTAACGAGGTCTGCGTGACTTCGGATATATCCTGCCCGTCGATCGTGATCCGCCCACCGGTCAGGTCGTAAAACCGGTACATCAGCCGCGCGAGCGTCGATTTCCCCGCCCCTGATGGCCCCACTACCGCCAGCGTATGCCCGGCCGGAATATCGAGATCGATACCCTTTAAAATCCGCCGCGCCGGATCATAATCGAACACGACATTTTCGAAGCGAACATGCCCCTTGCCGACCACAAGCTCGGGCGCATCGGCAACATCGGTCACTTCGGCCGGCGCATCGATCAGGTCGAACATCGCGGCCATGTCGATCACGCCCTGGCGGATCGTGCGATAGACCATGCCGAGCAGGTCGAGCGGGCGGAACAGCTGGGCGAGCAGGGTCGAGACGAGCACGACGTTACCGGCGTTGAACTGGCCCTGCGACCAGCCCCACACGACCAGCCCCATGCCGCCCGCCATCATCAGGTTGGTGATCAGCGACTGGCCGATATTCAACCAGGCAAGCGAATTCTGGTTGCGGACCGCTGCGGTCGCATAGGCCGCCATCGCGCCGTCATAGCGCGTCGCTTCGCGCTCCTCCGCGCCGAAATATTTGACCGTTTCGAAATTCAGCAGCGAATCGACCGCATGCGCGACAGCGCCGGTATCGAGATCGTTCATCTGCGCGCGCAGCGCATTGCGCCAATCGGTGACGATGCGGGTGAAGGTGATGTACACCGCCACCATCGCCACTGTGCCCAGCACGAGCCAAAGCCCGAATTTCGAATAGAAAATCTGCAGCACGAGGCCCAGCTCGAGCACGGTCGGCGCGATGTTGAACAGCAGGAAATAGAGCATTGTATCGATGCTCTTGGTGCCGCGTTCGACCACCTTGGTGACGGCACCGGTGCGGCGTTCGAGGTGGAAGCGCAGGCTCAGCTGGTGCAGGTGCCGGAACACTGTCGCCGCCAGCCGCCGGGTTGCATCCTGCCCGACGCGCTCGAACACCGCATTGCGCAGATTATCGAATAACACCGACCCGAACCGTGCGGCGGCATAACCCACCACCAGCGCCAAAATAAGCGTTGTTGCCCCCCGGTCGCCAGCGGCCATGTCGTTGACGACGCCCTGCAGCGCAAAGGGCGCGCCATAAACCTGCACGAGCTTCGATGCGACCACCAGCATTAGCGCAATAACGATCCGCAGCCGCAGGGCCGGCTGATCCTTCGGCCATAAATAGGGCAGGAACCGGCGCAGCATCGGCCACAGCGGGGGCTCGGGACGGTCAGTCGCGGATGAAAGATCAGGTGGCATTCGTTCTGCATGTAGGGTGCTGCCGCGCAGAACGAAAGCGTCTCTCGCGGGAACCAGCCGGCACTTTTGTCAGTTTACGGTGCCGAAGGGAGACGATCATGGACGCACTTTTCTACGTGATGGCCATCATGGGCTGCGGTGACGGGAGCGATCAATGCACCGAAGCCCGGATCGAGGCACCGCGCTATGCGACGATTCAGGCCTGCCAGGCCGCCATGCCGGCCGCGTTGCGGCGCAATGGCGATCTCTCCTTCCCTGAAATCAGCGCGACCTGCCGCGCGACGGGGGTTCGCCTCGCCGATCGCGCGCCCGTCCGCAACCCGCCCCGCTCCGCCAGCTGACAATAGCGCGCTCGGTCATGCGTGGCGCGGGCGTACCCATAAGGCAGGATCGCGCGGGCCCGGCGGATAGAGCCGCGCCCGCTGCGCGGCCTCATTGCGCGCCCGCCAGATCCAGCCGATCTTTTCCCCGGCGGAGGTGGTGACCCGCCGGTCCCAGGCCTGACCGCCGCGCCGTGCGACTTCGCGGCCGATACCGCCATAGATGCCGGCGGCGGCGAGCACCGCCCAGGCCGATCGAAAATCTAGCGCCGGCGTACCAAAGCGCGCGCTGGCCTCATAGGCGCTGGCGCGGTCTGCCAAGCGCTGTCCCAGCAGCGCCAGCGCCGGCCGGTATTCGGCGGTCATCAGGGCGCCCACCGGAATCTGCATCTCGTCAAGCCAGGCGACTGGCAGATAGCAGCGGCCGACTCCCGCATCCTCGCCGACATCGCGGGCAATATTGGCCAGCTGAAAGGCGATGCCGAGATCGCAAGCCCGATCAAGCGTCGCGTCATCATGGGGGTCCACGCCCATCACCACCGCCATCATGCAGCCCACTACCCCGGCGACATGATAGCAATAGCGCAGCAGATCATCCTCGGTTTGCGGTCGCCAATCGGCAGCGTCGAGCGCAAAGCCGGCAATATGATCGCGGGTAAATCCATGCGGCAAGGCGGTTTCGGCGGCGACGATCCGCAGCGCATCAAACGCCGGATCGCCAACCCAATGCCCCGCCAGCGCCGCGTCGGTCTGCGCAGTCAGTAGCGTGAGCCGGGCTTGGGGATCGCTCACCACGGCCATGCCATGGCCATGATCCTGTCCGTCGGCGAGGTCATCGCATGCCCGGCACCAGGCATAGAGCAGCCAGGCGCGCTCGCGGGTCGTTCGCGCAAACAGCCGGCTGGCGGCGGCGAAACTCTTGGAGCCGCGCACGATCGATTCCTGCGCCGAAGCGACAATGGCATCACGGCCCGGCAGTGCGGGCGCATGGCTCACAGGTCTTTGCTGCCGATCTGCGCAATCGTCGTGGCGGGGACATGGGCTGCCATCTTGGCGAGCAGCCCATCGAGCGTCGAATCGACCAGCATCAGCCCTTGATGCTGCGGCCGGATAAAGCCGACGTCGCCCATCTTGGCGGCAAAGGCGACCAGCCCGTCATAAAAGCCGGCGATGTTGAGCAGGCCCACCGGCTTGGCGTGATAGCCAAGCTGCGCCCAGCTGAGCGCCTCCCAAAGCTCATCCATTGTGCCGGTGCCACCGGGCAGCGTCACGAAACCGTCGGAGAGGTCGGTGAACGCCTGTTTGCGTTCGTGCATCGTGCGGCAGACATGCAGCTTGGTCAGCCCGCGATGCGCTACTTCGGCATCGACCAGCGCCTGCGGGATGATGCCGATCACCGAGCCGCCAGCCGCCAACGCCGAATCGGCAATCGCCCCCATCAGCCCCAGCCGACCGCCGCCATAGACAACACCGATTCCGCGTTCGGCGAGCGACCGGCCAACCATGCGCGCGGCCTCCATATAGACCGGGTCGGTGGGGGTGGCAGACCCACAATAGACAGCAAGATGATTCATGCCCGCCCCGCTACCGGGGCCGAAAGCAATTGTCGATTGCTGACATTGACACGGCCTAGCCGGCATCCTCGAGCATCAATCCCGCCGTCGCCTTGGCGCTGCCGACCACGCCGGGGATTCCCGCGCCCGGATGCGTGCCGGCGCCAACGAAATACAGGTTCGGGATATGATCGTCGCGGTTGTGCACGCGGAAAAATGCCGATTGCAGCAGGATCGGCTCCAGGCTGAACGCGCTGCCGAGATGGGCATTGAGATCGGCCGAAAAATCGCTTGGCGCATAATGGAATTTGGTGACGATCCGATCATGGATATCGGGGATCAGCCGCTTGCCGATCTCGTCGAGGATGCGCTTTTCGAGGATCGGGCCGACTTCGCTCCAATCGACGGGAAATTTGCCCTGATGCGGCACCGGGGCAAGCGCATAAAAGGTCGAATGGCCAGCCGGCGCCATCGATGGATCAGTCACGGTAGGATGATGGAGATAGAGCGAGAAATCCTCGGCCAGCACGCCATGATCGTAAATGTCCGACAACAGCCCCTTATAGCGGGGCCCGAACAGGATCATGTGGTGCGGGATTTCGGGGAAATTGCCCTTGAGGCCGAAATGGACGACGAACAGCGACGGCGAATAGCGCTTGCGCTCAAGCCGCTTCTTGGTCCGCTGCGCGCTGCGCGAGGTTTTGAGCAGATCGCGATAGCTGTGCATGACATCGGCATTGCTGGCGACCGCATCGGCATCGCCGTGCCAGCCGCTCTCGGTAGTGACGCCGGTTGCCCGGTCGCCCAGTGTGTCAATTGAGGCGACGGGATCGTTCAGCCGCAGCACGCCGCCGATCCGCTCGAACTGCGTGACCATGCCGGCGATCAGCTTGTTGGTGCCGCCCATCGCGAACCACACGCCGCCGTCCTTTTCCAGCTTGTGGATCAGCGCATAGATGCTGCTGGTCGTCATCGGGTTGCCGCCGACCAGCAGGGTGTGAAACGACAGCGCTTCGCGCAATTTGGGGCTTTTCACGAAACTGGAGACCACCGAATAGACGCTGCGCCAAGCCTGATATTTCATCAGGCTGGGCGCTGCCTTGATCATCGAGGCAAAGTCCAGGAACGCGACATGGCCAAGCTTGAGATAGCCTTCCTTGTAGACGCCGGCTGAATAGTCGAGGAAACGACGATAGCCATCGACATCCTCGGGATCGAGCTTGGCGATTTCGGCGGTCAGCTGGGCATCGTCGTTCGAATAATCGAAATTAGTGCCATCCGGCCAGTTGAGTCGGTAAAAGGGCATTACCGGCGCCAGCGTGACGTCCTCGTCCATATTATGGCCTGACAGCGACCAGAGTTCGCGCAGGCAATCGGGATCGGTGATGACAGTGGGGCCGGCGTCGAAGACAAAGCCCTCTTTTTCCCAGCAATAGGCCCGCCCGCCCGGCTTGTCGCGCGCTTCGACGATCGTCGTCTGCACGCCCGCCGATTGCAGGCGGATGGCGAGCGCCAGGCCGCCGAAACCGGCGCCGATGACAATAGCGGTCTTCATGCGGGCTTGCTCCTGAGTGCCTTGATGGCATTGGCGATGGTCACCGGGGGTTTCCCGGTGAGAATCCGTGCCTGATCGAACATGGTGGTCTGTCCCGCATAAAAGCGCCCGATCAGCGCAGGGTTGAGGCGATAAAAGCGCTCAAGGATGCGATATCGTTCATCGGGTTCGCCAGCGCGATACAGCATTTTGTCCAGCATCCGGTAAAAGCCGCGCTTGCGCCAGGTGGTGCGGGCAAAGCCGTGCATCAGCTCGTGCAGGCCGGCGCCCGACAGATCGGGCGCGCGGGCGATCAGCGATGCGGTGCGCACGGCATCGGGCAGCGAATAGCCGGTGGTGGGGTGGAACAGCCCGGCGCGCATGCCGGCCTTGGCGACCTTGTTGCCGCCGCTTTGCCAATATTCCTCGAAATCGCCACCCAGCGCCACGGGCAGCGCGCCGCTTTCCTCACGCAGAATCTCAGCCGTCTGCCAGCCATGCGCCCGTGCATAATCGTCAATACGGTCGGCAATCGGATCGGCATTGCTTCCCCCTGACTGGGGCCGATGGAGATCGGGCGTGTCGCTATAATATGTGTCTTCGATGAACAGCCGGGTGGCCGAAAAGGGCAGCGAATAAACGAAGCGATAGCCGTCGATCTGCTCGACGGTCGCGTCCATCACGATTGGCCGGTCAAGGTCATGCGGCTCGGTCAGCGCATATTCGCGGCCGACGAATTTCTGCCAGCCAAGATCAAGCTTGGAAAGGTCGCCCGATCCGCGCGCGTCGATCACGCCCTTGGCCTCGACGCGGTCGCCATCGGCGAAGACGACGGCCTTGGCGCTCGCGCCCAGCACCTTGCGGCCCAGCATCAATGCGCCGTCGGGCATCAGCGATCGAACCAGCGCATCAAGCCGTTCCGATTCGATCGAATAATAGCTTGCCTTGATCGCGCGGCCATGCGCGGGAAACTTGATGTCGTAGGACGTCCAGCCATAGCAAACCAGCGGCGCCACGATCCAGCGATCGCCATCGGCAATGTCGCTGGCAAAGAACGACCAGAGGTGATTGCCGCCGATCGACAGCGATCCTTCGATCAGCCGAATGTCGAGATCGGGGCGTTTTTTGCGGAGTGCAAGCGTGATAAGACCGCCGGCAAGCCCCCCGCCGACGACAGCGAGATCGCACTTGATCGTCGTAGCCATAGCGCCGCCTAACCGATTTTTGCCCTGTGGCGAAACCCTCGCTGTGCTTTTTGATGGAAAAGCCGACGGGAAGGCGTTTTGGTGCTGTTTCGCATCAGCGATCGATCGGTTAAGAGCCGGCCATGGATGTCGTTCTTTCTGTCGGCTGGGCGGTCGCTTGGTCCGCTGCGTCGATGACGCTGATCGTCGGCGTGCGCTACCTTATCGTGAGCGGGGCGTTCGCCGCCGCGACACGTTTTCTCCATCCCGGGCTCTATGCCGGACTCGATCGCCAGATCCGGCGCGAGATTGGCTGGAGCCTGGCCAGCGCTGCCATTTATGGCGTGCCGGCCGGGATCCTGGCCTGGGGCTGGCAAGCTTATGGCTGGACGCAAATCTATACCGATATCGCTGCCTATCCGGTCTGGTATTGGCCGTTATCGGTGCTGATCTATCTGTTTGCGCACGATAGCTGGTTTTACTGGACGCATCGCTGGATGCACCGGCCCCGGCCGTTCAGGCTTGCCCATGCCGTCCACCACGCCAGTCGCCCGCCTACGGCCTGGGCGGCAATGGCCTTTCACCCGATCGAGGCGATTACCGGCGCTGTGGTTATTCCGTTACTGATCCTGCTTATTCCGATTCATCTTGGCGCTCTTGCATTGGTTTTGGCGGTGATGACAGTTATGGGTGTCACCAATCATATGGGTTGGGAGGTTTTCCCGAGGTTCATCTGGGGAGGGCCATTGGGGGCATGGCTCATAACGGCCAGCCATCATCAACGGCATCACTCTGACTACAGGTGCAATTATGGGCTCTATTTTCGTTTCTGGGACCATGTTTGCGGGACCGATCATGGCATCGGCGGTTTCGCTAAATCGCCCGGCGGCGGGCCCTCCAGTTCCGATCGGGCCGGGCCAGCGCTTCGCGCGGCGGCTGGGCGCGGCGCTGATGCTGGTCGGGCTCCTGCCCGGGGCGGCGCCAACCACGACTCTTGATGTCAGTATCGATAATGTCCGTTCGGATCGCGGCGAACTGCGCCTGTGTTTGACCGCAGACCCCAAGAATTTCCCCGGCTGTATCGATGATGCCCATGCGGTCACCCGGTCGGTGCCAGCGACATTGCACAAGGTGCATTTCGACGGCCTGCCTTATGGCAGCTATGCGGTTGCCGTGATTCATGACGCCAACGGCAATAACCGTCTGGATACATTATTGGGCATTCCGCGTGAAGGATTTGGGTTTTCGCGCAACCCGATCATCCGTTTCGGGGCACCGCGCTTCGCTGCGGCACGTTTCAATATTGGCGAGGCGCCCGATTCGCAGGAAATATTGATGCGCTATCTTCTCTAAACGGGGCAGTTTCGTCCTGACGCGGATATAATCGGCTTGTCTGGTGTTAACCATGAGCTAGGATTTTGACGCTGTCTGGGAGATTATCGTGCCGAGTTTCTTGCGTTTGCTTGCCGCTGCCGGTTCAGCGATTGTCTTGGCCGGCCCAGCACTTGCCCAACAGGCTGATCCTCCACCGGCGCCGCGCATCGAAGTCGATCCCGCTGCGCTGGATCGCGACACCATCACGATCGGCGGCGGGGCGGGCTTGGTGCCCAGCTATGAAGGTTCGAACGATTATGTGGTGATCCCGGTCGGCGCGGTGCGTGGCCGGGTGAACGGCTTTAACTTCATGTCGCGCGGCTTGCAGCTCTCCGCCGATTTGCTGCGTGAAAAGCCGACGTCCAGTATCGATCTGATGGCTGGCCCGGTCGCCAGCCTCAATCTCAACCGGACAGGGCGGATCGTCGATCCGCGTGTGCGGGCGCTCGGCAAGCGCAAGGTGGCGCTCGAACTGGGGGGCTATGTCGGTATCGGCAAGACCGGGGTGATCACCAGCGCTTATGATAACCTTGCCGTTCGGGTCAGCTATGTCCGGGATGTCACCGGGGTGCATGACAGCTATCTGCTGACCCCGTCGATCGAATATGGCACGCCCCTCAGCCGGCGCGTTTATGTCGGCCTTGGCGTGTCGGCCACCTTGGTCGGTGATCGCTATGCCCAGAATTATTTTGCCGTCGATGCCGCTGGCGCCGCGCGCAGTGGCTTGCCGGTCTTCGCCCAACCGCGCGGTGGCGTGAAGAATTATACCGGCACGTTACTCGCCAGCTATGCGCTGTCGGGCGATCTGCTCCACGGCGTGCAGCTGTTCACGATCATCTCCTACAGCCGGTTGCAGGGTGATTTTGCCCGCTCCCCGCTGACCAGCGTCGCGGGCAATCCCAACCAGGTTTATGGTGCGGTTGGCATCGGCTATACATTCTGATCGCCGCGCACTAGATTGCCGCCATTCCCCGGGGGGACGCTGATGGGCAACCTGAACGGCGTCTGAGAGGCGATCGGGGTCCCGTGAAAATATTATTTTCATGGGACCCTTGACGAGATCGCGACCCGCCGAACCTGATCCGGCCCCTTGACCCTCAAGGACTCACCGGCGGAGGGAGGGAGCGGTTTTCAGCGTTGAAACCCGTCCTCGCTCCGAATTGCTTTTGGAGCTTGACGACGATGGCCGATATTCCTGCCCGCACCGAGATTGGCGTTACCACTGGCCCGATTCGCGGATCGCGCAAAATCCATGTCGGATCGCCCAATATCCCGGGGGCCGGCGTGGCGATGCGCGAGATCATGCTCGAGCCCGGCTGCGGCGAACCGCCGCTTCGCGTCTATGACACCAGCGGCCCCTATAGCGATCCGGCGGCAGTGATCGACATTGCCGCGGGCCTCCCCAATTTGCGGCGCGACTGGATTCTGGGGCGCGGCGACGTCGAAAGCTATGATGCGCGCCAGCTCCGCCCCGAGGATAACGGCCAGCTCGGCCCCGATCGTTCAGGCGGCGTGCCGCAATTCCCGGGTGTCGTGAAGCGTCCCTTGCGCGCCAAAGCCGGCATGAATGTCAGCCAGATGCATTATGCACGGCGTGGCATCATCACGCCCGAGATGGAATATGTCGCCATCCGCGAAAATCTCGGCCGCGAACGGCTGAGCGAATACGCCCGCGACGGCGAAAGCTTCGGCGCGAGCATCCCCGATTACGTCACCCCCGAATTCGTCCGCGACGAGGTTGCCCGGGGCCGCGCGATCATCCCCAACAACATCAACCACCCCGAATCCGAGCCGATGGCGATCGGCCGCAATTTCCTGGTCAAGATCAACGCCAATATCGGCAACTCGGCCGTCGCCAGCAATGTCGCCGCCGAAGTCGACAAGATGGTCTGGTCGATCCGCTGGGGCGCGGACACGGTGATGGACCTCTCCACCGGCCGCAACATCCACGACACCCGCGAATGGATTTTGCGCAATTCCCCCGTGCCGATCGGCACCGTGCCGATCTATCAGGCGCTGGAAAAGGTCGGCGGCGTTGCCGAGGACCTGACCTGGGAAATCTTCCGCGATACCCTGATCGAACAGGCCGAACAGGGCGTCGATTATTTCACGATCCATGCGGGCGTGCGGCTTGCGTACATCCCAATGACCGCCAAGCGCGTGACCGGCATCGTCTCGCGCGGCGGCAGCATCATGGCGAAATGGTGCCTGGCGCATCACAAGGAATCGTTCCTCTACGAACGCTTCGACGAGATCACCGAGATCATGAAGGCCTATGACATCGCCTATTCTTTGGGCGATGGCCTGCGCCCCGGCAGCATTGCCGACGCCAATGACGAGGCGCAGTTCAGCGAGCTCTATACGCTGGGCGAGCTCACCCACCGCGCGTGGAAGAGCGACGTGCAGGTGATGATCGAAGGCCCCGGCCATGTGCCGATGCACAAGATCAAGGAGAATATGGACAAGCAATTGGAGGTGTGCGGCGAGGCGCCCTTCTACACGCTCGGGCCGCTCACCACCGACATCGCGCCTGGCTATGATCACATCACCAGCGGCATTGGTGCGGCGATGATCGGTTGGTACGGCACCGCGATGCTTTGTTATGTGACGCCCAAGGAGCATCTGGGCCTGCCCGACCGCGATGATGTGAAGGTCGGCGTGGTGACGTACAAGCTGGCAGCGCACGCGGCGGATCTGGCCAAGGGCCACCCGGCGGCACGGCTGCGCGATGACGCGCTGTCACGCGCGCGGTTTGAATTTCGGTGGCGGGACCAGTTCAACCTGTCGTTGGACCCGGATACGGCGGAGCAATATCACGACCAGACCCTCCCCGCAGAAGGCGCCAAGACCGCGCATTTCTGTTCGATGTGCGGGCCGAAGTTCTGCAGCATGAAGATCACGCAGGAAGTGCGCGATTTTGCGGGCAAGCAGAACCAGGGCGTGGAGGGCTTCATCGCCACCGGCCCGACCGGCGCGGAGACGGCGGCGGCGAGCAAGGCAGCGGCGATCAAGGGGATGGAGGAGATGGCCGCCAAGTTCCGCGAGACTGGGAGCGAGCTGTATATGGGCGCTGGTGGGCGGGAGCGGGATTAATGCTTGCTTCTAAGCACTGCCTGTGCCGCATCTTTGCAAATCAATGTCTTTATACTTACTAGGAGATCAATCTCTGGGTTGGGATTTGGTTATATGAAGAAATCGACGAAAATGCCTCGGACCGGCTTCGCCGAGTGGGTAGATAAATCCCCTCCACCTCAACGCCCTCCGTTGCCCTTAACGCACATAACTAAGGGCGTTGTTGCGCACGACATCATCAAGAGTGGTGCGGTTGATCCGACTGAATGCTCCGTATTTGAAATACCACTTGCATACTTTTTTTACGGTCGGCCAGCTTATAAATATCATGCCGGGACCTCCGTAAAATTAGAAGCGTCTTGCCCGTTTTGCTTCATTTTTGACGGAAGCCTTTTGGCATTCGCTAATGCTATCTATCCGTTTGACACAGGCGCCTTCGTTGCGAGAATGTATAATCATGTACTGGACGAAGATTTCAATGTGGAGGACTTCACACTAGGATCGGACCCAGAGAGACCAGAAAAATTGATCTCTGCTGCCTATCTTTCTCGCAGTGACTACGTTTCAGGAAATAGGCGTGACGTCAAAGTAGATTCGGCCAAGCCGTATGAGCTTGAGGCTCGATCGTATCTCGAATTGATCACATCTCCGGGCCGAAACGAACCAGACGATCGAATTGGCACTATAGAGGCTCAATTCACAGGACCAGTTTCTCTCAAAGATAGCTTGTTAGCGGTAGTTGTGCCTCATACCCATTGGGGAATCGTCGATAAGAGTCCTATGCTAGAAGACCTCGATAAAAACGGCATTGAGATCCTGCCATATGAGTTTGTACCTGGAAGGTCATCTGAATATTATCACACAATGCTAGAAGCTGTCGTACGAAAATACTGCTTCGACAACGGTTTTCTTGTGTGATTGACATGCGATTTAAGCTCGTAGGCGGCGTTCCCTATGATAGCGGAGGCAACGGGTTTCACTTACCTTTATTTATTGCGCCGGCCGCGCCTGGTCTCTTTGTTCAATGCGTTGGGGCTTCAGCAAAGACGATATTGAAATTTCAGCTATTTGACGGCGATCTGAGTAAACTCATTGATGGTACGCACTCTGAGCATATCGGCGTCGGAGATGCCCCTCTATATCTTTTTCGTAATTCTTCTAAGGTAATAGTCGGGACGGCGACTGAGCTTAACGGAATGCTTGCGTCTGCCGAGCTGCAGCGCGCCCATGCATTGCAGGTTGCCCAACTATCGGGGAGTCATAGCGAAGTTCGATACGCTCGAGCAATGTTGCTGGCTGACGGTGGGCTGACTTGGCGAGCAACGAGGCAAACAGCGTGTATGCTGGAAACCTGCCTTTTGAATTCTCTCTGGAGTACAATAGTTGAAAATTTAAAGCCGGGTGCAACTGAAGAGGAGCTGGCTTCCCTGTGTAGCGCTATGTTTATGTCAGTTGATGCTGCGCTACCAAATCTCGTTCCCGATCAACTATGGGAAAGGCTGGAGCCGCTGCTCACTCTCTCCCGGGGATCGATTGTGCAGTGCGTCCGTGAAAGCATTCCTGATTGTCCAAAACCTCCGATTTTATCGGAAGTGTCAGAGGAGGGCATTCCTAGCCATGAATTTCAAAACGCACTTGTTAGAATTCGGAAATTATCAAGGCAGGAACGGCGCATTGCCTATCTGCTGTCCGAACTAATTGAACGCCCCACCATCGCTGAGTTTATCATGGCCAATTACACAGACAAAGCGATGCTCTGCAACAGTGTCTTATTGAAGTTACGGTCAGAAATAAGAATGCTTAAAAGTCGAGGTCAAAGAGAAAGGTATATATCATATTTGATACGTTGGATGTTTACTAATTCCTTTCCATTAGGTAGGGGGGAGTTATTGTATAATTTGGCTTTAGGTTTAGGAAAATACCCGACTGTCGCGCAATCGATATTGGATAAAGTAAACGAATCGATGGCTTTCAATGTTTGGCAGTACAGACATCTGATCAAGGAAGTAATAGCCGAACAAAATGCTCCAAAAGATGTCGACCAAAATTCGCGTTAATAGGTTCGGCGCGGGGCTTGGAATTACGGTGGAATTACGGGGACAGTTTACTGAATCCACAAAATTGGGCTGTAACAAGAGCACACTAAACGCCAAACCTCTGCCGAACCCTATTCCCCGGCGCGATCAGCAGTTCGCATTGCCGCAGGATGTCCATCCCCAGCAGGACGTCGAAGCTGAAGCTGTCAAGTAGTTCGAATCCCACAACATCTTCGAAGATATAGGGAAAGGTCGGCGCGTCATTGTCGGCCGCGCGACCGTCGAGGCCGATGCGGAAGATGTAGCGGTCGATCTGTCGCTCGCCGCCGACCGTCGAAACCAGACGTTTGCCGATGCTCTGTAAACCCAGCTCCTCCGCAATCCGGCCAGTCACGCCCGTCGTTGTCGAGCCGGTGTCGATCAGCGCGTTGCCGGCAACGCCCTCGAATGTCGTGCCAGTGAGTGGCGGATAGACGGTAACGGGAACGACAAGGCGGCTGCCGTCGTGCCGCCATTCAATCGAGCGCGACAGGCGACCAGAAACCGAGGTCGATCGGCTCGTCGGTCACTTCCTGGATGGAGAAGATCATGTCGGGATAGCGCGATATGCCCTCGCGATAGCCATCCCCCGGCTTATCGTAATAGGCGACGATGCCGCCGTCCCGCATCAGCGCGAACTGGTCGCGATGCGCCGCCAGGATGCCGCCGAGCGAGCGCGTGAACGCATCGTAATTGCGATCAACCTCGGCGCGCTGTTGATCCTGTGCCATAGAAAGCTTCCGCTGCGTTGTTGCAGCAATAGAATCCTCCGGGAGTCATCCGTCAAGTCGAGCAACGACGCGACGCTCAATAATGATAGCGACACTGCGCCACCTGCAGCGTCTGCACGTCACCGCTGCCCACCGCCCGATACACCAGCCGCTGCTCCCAACCGATCCGCCGCGACCACCAGCCTGAGAGATTCCCGCCCAGCAGCTCGGGCTTGCCGGTGCCTTTGAACGGATGGCGGCGGCATTCCTCGATCAGGGTGTGGAGCTTGTCGAGCATCTTGGCGTCATGTTCCTGCCAATGGCGGTAATCCTCCCACGCCGTCGGCCAGAACGCCACGTTCACGGGAAGTCGATCACCTCGGGCTCGCCGCCAGCTTCGAAGCCGCGCACCGCTTCCAGCAAACGTTCGGCGTTCTTGGGCGAGCGCAGCAGGTACAGCGTCTCCTCGATCGATGCCCATTCGCTGGCCGACACTAGCACCGCCCCCTCGCCACGCTGGCGCGTGATGGCGAGCGGCGCGCGGTCGGCGACGACCTTGTCGATCATCGCCTTCAAATTCTCGCGCGCTTCGGAATAGGACACAGCCTGCATAGCGCTTTATTGGACAGACTTTTGTCCAATGTCAATCGAATCACCCCTCAGGAACCATCCCCCCGCACCGCCCGTTGGCAGCGCATGAAGCACAATCTCGTCGCCGCTACGGCGCTCGCCCTCAGCCTTGCTGCCTGTTCGCCCGCTGCCACGGACGCGCCAGCGACCACCAACGGGACGGCGTCCAGCGACTTTGTCCCGCCCGTCGCCACCGCGACCGCGATCACCCCGGTCGACACGCCTACCCCCGCCGCCACCGCCGATGCCAACATCCTCACGCTCGAGGGCCTTGGCGCGCTCAAGATCGGTCAGCCGGTGCCCGGTGACACCAGCTGGGCGGTGCGCGGGGCCCAGGCGTCGGACGCGTGCAGCACCGTCTCCTCGCCTGACTATCCCGGCGTCTATGCGATCGTCGAGGATGGCAAGGTGCGGCGCATTTCGGTCGGCAAGCGCTCCGCCGTGACGCTGATCGAGGGGATCGGCGTCGGCGCGACCGAGCAGCAGGTGATGGCCGCCTTCCCCGGATTCCGCGCCACGCCGCATAAATATGTCGACGCCCCCGCCAAATATCTGACCGCGCCCAATGCCGAGAGTGGCGAACCCGCCCTGCGCTTCGAAATCGGCAGCGATCGTACCGTCACGGTCATCCATGTCGGCACTGCCCCCGCGCTCGACTATATCGAGGGCTGTTCCTGATCCCCAGCTGACCGCCCCGCCTCATTGCCCATTGATCGACGCCCACCGTGCAAAGCTGCTACGGCGTGGTGCATGCCCCGTCTCGCCCATATCGCCCTTGTCGTCCGTGATTATGACGAAGCGCTCGCCTTTTACATCGGCAGGCTCGGCTTCACGCTGGTCGAAGACAGCTACCAACCCGAACAAGACAAGCGCTGGGTCACCATCCGCCCGCCCGGCGCGGCGGCAAACGCCACCACCCTCCTCCTCGCCCGCGCCACCTCGCAAGAGCAAGCGCTAGCAATCGGCAACCAAGCCGGTGGCCGCGTCTTTCTGTTCCTCGCCACCGATGATTTCGCGCGCGATCACGCCGCCTTCACCGCCGCCGGGGTCGAATGGGTCCGCCCGCCCGCCCGCCACGACTACGGCACCGTCGCGGTCTTCGCCGATCTTTACGGCAATCTGTGGGATCTGGTGCAGTTCAGCGATGGGCGTTGACCCGGCGCTACACCGCAGCCGGCAACGCCCAGTTGATCGGCGCCAGCCCGCGCGTTTCCAGAAACGCATTGGCCCGGGAGAAATGCCGGCACCCGAGAAAGCCGTTATGCGCCGAGAGCGGGCTCGGATGCGCTGCCTTCAGCACCAGATGCCGCCCGCCGGCTTCCACGCTCTCCACAAACGCCGCTTTCTTTTGGGCGTAACTCCCCCACAGCATGAACACGACCGGCGTCTCCTTCGCCGCAACAGCCGCAATCACCGCATCGGTAAACCGTTCCCACCCGCGCCCCTTGTGCGATGCGGCCAGTCCGTTTTCGACCGTCAGCACGCTATTCAGCAACAACACACCTTGCGCGGCCCAGGCTTCGAGAAAACCATGACGCGGGGGCTCGATCCCCAGATCGGCCTTTAGCTCCTTGTAGATATTGCTGAGGCTCGGCGGCGGGCGGACCCCCGGCGGCACCGAGAAGCACAGGCCATGCGCCTGACCGGGGCCATGATAGGGATCCTGCCCGAGGATCACGACGCGCACTTGGTCGAGCGGCGTCAGATCGAGCGCGCGGAACCAGGCGCGCGCGGGTGGGAATATCTGCTTGCCGGCGGCGCGCTCCGCAACGAGAAATTGCTTTAGCGCAGCCATATAGGAATGCGCGAATTCACGCCGCAGTGGCGTCGCCCAGCTCGGGTGCAGCCGCACCGTTGGTTCTGCGTCGGTCATGAATCCGCCATTGATCGTCAGGATACCCGCGCGGGCGGTGGAGGGGCGGTTGGCGATAGCGGCCGATTGGTCGAGGCCGCAAACCACATAGCGACGATCACAAGGGCGACAGCCAGCCCGCGCCGGGTCGCCCGCGCACGGCTTGGGCCGGTCAGAAATTGGTGCGCCCGCCCCGCCAGCGTAACGATCGTCAGGTGAATGAAGCTCGCCACCGCAACGCTCAGCGCTGTCAGCATGAGCGTCTGCGGCAGCGCTGGAGTCGCGGGGCTGACAAATTCCGGCAGCATGACCACATAAAAGAGTGCCGCCTTGGGATTGAGCAAATTGGTCGTCAGCCCGCGCACGAAATGGCGCGCGCGGGCGGGACGGGCATCGCCGGGGGCGGTTCCGCCTATACCGTGCCACCCCTCCCAGGCCAGCCACAACAGATAGCCAATCCCCGCCCAGCGCAGCAGAGTCCAGGCGAGCGGGCTGCGCGTCAGCACCTCGGCCAGTCCCACCGCCGCCGCCAGCCCGACCAGTCCCAGCCCGAACGCCACACCGGCGACCGCGCGGTATCCGGCGCGGCGCCCCTCGCCCAATGTCAGCGCGGCGAGATAGGCCATGTTCGGCCCCGGTGTCGCTTCGATCAGCAGCACCGTCACCATAAAGGCCAGCAGACGAGCAAAATCGGGCAGAACAGAGTCCTCGCAAGAGCGCCATCGCGTGTTTAGGCTTCGCGCGATCGATTACGCTAGAGTGCCGGTCATGACTTATTGCCCATATCGCCCTGGTCGTCCGCGAATATGACGCGGCGCTCGCCTTTTATGTCGGCAGCCTTGGCTTCACGCTCGTCGAGGACAGCGACCAGCCCGAACAGCACAAACGCTGGGTGACGATCCGCCCGCCGGGCGCGCAGGAGGACGCTACCACGATCTTGCGCGCGCGCGCCGCGTCGCCGCAACAGGTGCTGGCAATCGGCAACCAGACTGGCGGGCGCTTCTTCTTGTTTCTCCCCACCGACGATTTTGCCCGCGACCATGCCGCCTTCACTGCGGCCAGGGTCGATTGGGTCCGTGAACCGGCCACCCATGATTATGGCACCGTCGCTGTGTTCGCCGATCTCTATGGTAACCACTGGGATCTCGTGCCGTTCAACAGGGCAACGCAGCGCTAATCCGCTTGCGGCCCGGCGCGGGACCGCCGAAGACGAGTGCTGCATGACAGGAGCACAGCAATGGCATTGATGACGAGGGGCGGGACCAGCCAGCCTGCGCGGCTGGCCGTGCTGGTCGCTACCGTATTGGGCGCCACCGTGCTGAGCGGCTGTGTGGCCGTGCCGCACCCTGCACCGTTGGCGTCGGCGCCGCGCTTTGCGGCAATCGATTTTTTCACCGGCCCGGCTGAAGGCCACGCCTCGCTCAAAGTGATCTTCGGCAAGCGACACCGGGTGATCGTCCATGGCCTAGGCCGGGTCGGGGCGGACGGCATTTTGGTGCTCGACCAGACCGTCGAGGAAGCCGGCAAGCCGCCCAAGCAGCGCCAATGGCGGATCAGTGAAATCCGGCCCGATCATTATGCCGGCAGCTTGACCGACGCGACTGGCGGCGTGACTGGCGAAACCAATGGCAACCATCTTCATCTGCGCTTTACCATGAAGGGCGGTCTCGATACCCAGCAATATCTGACCCTCGCCCCAGACGGGCAATCCGCGCGTAACATTCTGGTCGTCCGCAAATGGGGGCTGACGTTGGCGGTGCTCGATGAGACGATCAGGCGGGTCGGCGCGCCGTAACCAGCGATGCGGTCCTTTGCTGCCCTACTTGACGCGCTCATCTACACGCGGTCGCGCAACGCTAAGTTGAAGCTGATCGCCGATTATCTTCGCGCCGCGCCCGATCCCGATCGCGGCTGGGCGATCGCGGCGCTCACCGGCGATCTCGATATCCCCGGCATCAAGTCCAGCGTGATTCGCACG
Organism: Sphingomonas sp. 28-63-12; assembly: GCA_002281535.1. GTDB lineage: Bacteria > Pseudomonadota > Alphaproteobacteria > Sphingomonadales > Sphingomonadaceae > Sphingomonas. Next base: position 39,459 of record NCGD01000014.1, on the reverse strand, counting down.
CTGATCGAGGCGCGCGTCGATCCGATCCTGTTCAGGATGAGCCGCGACTATGTCGGCGATACTGCCGAGACGGTTTCGCTACTCTGGCCTGATCTGCCGGTGCCGCCACAGGAGGCAACGGCGCTCACCGTCAGCCACGTGATCGAGACCCTGCTCGGCCTGTCGCGCTCGGACGCGCCGGCCGCGCTGGCGGCGATGCTCGATCGGTTGACCGCGACCGAGCGTTTCGCCTTGCTCAAAATGGCAACGGGCGCGCTGCGCATCGGCGTGTCGGCCCGGCTCGCCAAGACCGCGCTGGCGCAGGCGTTTGCGATCGATGTCGATGCGGTCGAGGAGTTGTGGCACGGGCTGTCGCCGCCCTATGCCACGCTGTTCGCCTGGGGAGAGGGGCGGGCGCCGCGGCCTGATCCTGCCGATGTGCCGGTGTTTCGCCCGTTCATGCTGGCGCATCCGCTAGAGGATTTGCGCGTCGATCTCGCTGACTATGTCGCCGAATGGAAATGGGACGGGATTCGCGTGCAGATCGTCCATGTCGCCGGCGAGACGCGGCTGTTCAGCCGCGCCGGTGATGACATTACCGCCAGTTTTCCCGATGTCGCGCGTGCTTTCGCTACCCCCGGCGTTGTCGACGGCGAATTGATGGTCAAGGGCGATGCGCAGGGCAGCAGCGAGGCCGGTGGCTCAGCAGCGAGCTTCAATGCGCTGCAGCAGCGGCTCGGGCGCAAGATTGTGTCGGCCAGGATGCTCGCCCAATATCCGGCCTTTGTGCGGCTCTATGATGTTCTGATCGATAGCGGGGATGATCTGCGCGCATGGCCATGGACCGAACGCCGGGCGCGGCTGGAGCAGGTGGTGGCCGGGCTCGACCCGGAGCGCTTCGATCTCAGCCAGCTGATCGATGCACCGGATTTCACGGCGCTCGAGGCGGTCCGCGACGGCGCGCGCGATGCCGCGATCGAGGGGGTGATGCTCAAACGACGTGATTCACCCTATGTCGCCGGTCGGCGCACGGGGCTGTGGTATAAATGGAAGCGCAATCCGCTCACTGCCGACTGCGTGGTGATGTACGCCCAGCGTGGCAGCGGGCGTCGGTCATCCTTTTATTCCGATTACAGCTTTGGCTGCTGGACCGAGGATGGCCAGCTCCTGCCGGTGGGCAAGGCCTATTCGGGCATCACCGACGAGGAACTGAAACTGCTCGACAAATTCGTCCGCGATCACACGGTGGCGCGCTTCGGCCCGGTGCGCGAGGTCGAAAAGACCCTGGTGCTCGAAATCGCGTTCGATTCGATTCATCTGTCGAGCCGACACAAATCAGGCGTGGCGATGCGCTTTCCCCGCATCGCCCGGATCAGGACCGACAAGCCCGCCGCCGAAGCAGACACGGTGGCGGGCCTGAAGCGGCTGATCAGCTGACGTTGCGCTGGCCCGGGGTCTATTATCTGCTGGCGTCAAACGTCCCCGCCTTTACCGCGATCGGCCGCGCTGTCGGGTAAAATTGCACGAAGGTGGAATCCACCGCACCATGCGTTGTGTGGCAGGCATAGCAGCTGGCACTGGCCGGAATCGGCTTGGCCGGTTTGTCGCCTGTATTGACGAAGAATGCCCAGTTTCCAGCGAATCGGGTCGAATCGCGGACATGGACTTCGAGATCAAAGCGCTGTTCGGTTTGGAAGATGCCGGCCTTGTTGATTGATCCTTTGGTCGATCCGACGCGCCCTTCCTTCACCATGACGGTGCCGTCGGGCCAGCTGCCCGTCGTCTTGAAAACCCGCCACGATGCCGGATCGACGAAGACATTGTCGACCATCTGATGGTCCATCCCCGATGGCATGTCGCTATAGTTCATGTCGACACCAGAGGTCAGGAAGGTCCAGTCCCGATAGTCGGCCGGGACGATCAGCTCGCCCGACGGGGTGTAATGTGCCGCGCCGGCCGGTGCCGGTTGCGGGATGGCTGCAGTGGCGCCAAGCGTGAGCAATATCGGCGCGAGCAGCAATGCATGAGGCGCAATCTTCATTGGTCGGTTCCCTTGGTGTTAGTGAAGTGAGGACTGAAATGGCGTCGATATTCGGCCGGGGTCAGCCCGAAACGGCGGCCAAACGCGCGGCTGAAGCTGTCGTCGCTGCGAAATCCGTTGACGGCGGCAATCTGCTTCATCGCCGCCGCGGTTGAGGCGATCTGGTGGCGGGCGGCATCAAGCCGCAATGTCTCGACATACGCCGCCGGGCTGACGCCAAAGCTCTCGCGGAAGGCGCGACTGAACTGGCGTGGACTGAGCGACACCACAGCGGCCAGCGAATCGACCGAGAGGTCATTATCGAGATTGTCGATCATCCAGTCGGCCAGATCGGCAAAACGCTCGCCGCCAGCGGCTTGCAGGCGGAGCGGTTCGGAATATTGGTGCTGGCCGCCCGATCGCTTGAGATACACGACCAGGTCGCGGGCCACCACCATCGCCAGGCTCGGCCCGTGATCCTCCTCGATCAGCGCCAGCGACAGGTCAATCGCCGCCGTTATGCCGGCTGATGTGTAGAAGGGGCCATCCTTGATGAAGATGGCGTCGGGCTCGAGTCGAATCTCGGGAAAGCGCGCAGCGACGTCGCGCGCGTGCGACCAGTGGGTGGTCGCACGCCGCCCGTCGAGCAGCCCGGTCGGGGCAAGACCATAGATTCCCGTACACACCGAGACGATCCGCCGCAGCGTCGGCGCCCGAGCGGCAATCGCTTCTGCCATCGCGGCCGCAGCGCTTCGGCGCCGCAAGCCCTCACCCCCCGCCACGATCAGCGTATCGAGCGGGCCGGCTTCGGCAAGCGCACCATGCGGCACCATCTGCAAGCCCGCTTCGCTGGCAAAGGCTTTGCCATCAATGGTGAGGATCGAGATTGTATAGGTGCCGGGCCGCGCCTGATTGGCGGCGTTAAAGGCGTCGAGCGGGCCAGTCAGGTCGAGCGTCTGCACGCCGTCAAACCCCAGAAGCCCGATCGCTATTGATCTTGTCACGGCGTCCCTTTCTCGCCGTCGCGGTCTACGACGGGGCTATGGTGACGCAAATGCCATTGATCCGACAATATCGGACATGAATTGACGCAGTGAAATCGGTATCGGTGCGGCGTGGCCCGCGTTTCGCCGCCCGCCCGCCTGGCGCGTCAGGCCTTGGCCAGATCCCGGGCGAGGACGACGAACACCAGATCATCCCGCCGCGGCTCGCCGAATCGCGTGTCGCCATAGGGGAAGGGTCGTTCCTCGCCGGTCAGGCGATAGCCGCGCCGTTCATAAAAGGCGACCAGCTCGGCCCGCTGGCGAATGACCGTCAATTCCATGCGAGTCGTGCCGAATCGGCGGATGGCTTCGGCCTCGGCCTCGGCGATCAGATATTTGCCCAGGCCTTGCGCCTGGCCTTCTGGCGCGACCGACAACAGGCCCAGATAGGCCAGCCCGCCGGTCTTGTCGGTGATCTCGACACAGCCGGCTACCGCGCCAGCGACGGCAGCGTGGATCGCGACCAGCACGCAGTGGCTCGGGTTGGCAAGAGATTCTGCGAGTGCGGCGATATCGGTGCGTTGCCCATCGAGCAGGTCGGCCTCATGTGTCCAGCCGCCGCGGGCGTGCTTCCCGCGATAGGCGCTTTCGATCAGCGCGTGGAGCGCCGGCAGATCGTGCTGGGTGGCCGGGCGAATCGCGATCGCCATTGCTGGTTGGTCCCCTGAAAAAGGAAAGACCCGGCGCGCAGGCTGCACGCCGGGTCTCGCTATCCTTGCGACAAGCCTGATCGGCTTGCCGGTCGGCTTATTGCATCGGCGCCAGATTGACCGCGGCAAACTTGCCGCGTCGATCGACCTCGAGCTCGAATTCCAGCCGGTCGCCTTCATTGAGCGTCGGCATGCCGGCACGCTCGACCGCGCTGATGTGCACAAACGCATCGGGCTGGCCGTCATCGCGCTGAATAAAGCCGAAGCCCTTCATTGCGTTGAAGAATTTAACCGTACCGGTTGCCTTCTCGCCGGTTAGCTGACGCTGTGGCCCGCCGGCACCGCCGCGTGGCGCACCGGGTGCCGCATCACGATCCCGTGGGGGGCCGCGATCTTCGACCGGCAGCGGTTCGCCCTCGATCTTGAGGTCGGTTGCCGAAATACGGCCGCCGCGATCGACCAAAGTGAAGCCAAGCGGCTGGCCCTCGGCCAGGCCGGTCAGGCCGGCCTGTTCGACGGCGCTGATATGCACGAACACATCCTCACCGCCGTCATCGCGAACGACGAAGCCAAAGCCCTTTTGACCGTTGAAAAATTTGACGACGCCTGTGCCTTCGCCAACCACCTGGGGCGGCATGCCACGCCCGGCGCCACCGCCACCGGGGCCGCCAAAGCCGCCGCCACCGCCGCTGCGGAATCCACCGCCACCACCGCCGAAGCGATCACCGCCGCCGCCGCCGCCGAATCGGTCGCCACCGCCGCCGAAGCGATCCCCGCCACCACCGAATCGGTCACCGCCACCAAAGCCGCTGTCGAAACCGCCTTCGCCAAAACCATCGCGCTTGTGCGGCGCCCTTTATCGAAACTCATGCCCTGTTCGTCTTCCCGGTTCGCCCGTAATTGATGCAAGAACCCGAGCGTCGGACGACAAACGCAGGTCTCCGGACGCTCCTCTGCTTGCGCCACGGCTTGTGCATAACTCAAAACCACTCTCGCTGCGAACAAATTCGTCGCGCGGTCGATCGGCATCCTAACGATTAGCGCCCGATCACCTGCATGCAAAGCATTGAGCGGCGGCGCGTTCGGGTCTAGGCGACACCCATGACCGTTCATCTCCACGAAGAAGACCTGCCGCCCGACGTGTTCGCGGCCGGCCAACCGATCGCCGTCGATACCGAAACCATGGGGTTGATGACACCGCGTGATCGTTTGTGTGTCGTCCAGCTCTCGGATGGCGGCCCGGACGAGCATCTGGTGCGCTTTGCCCCCGGTAGCGATTATGCCGCCCCCAATTTGCGCGCGCTGCTCGCCGATCCCGATCGGCTCAAGCTCTATCATTTCGCCCGCTTCGATCTAGCCGCGATCAGCCATTATCTGCACGTCACCGCGGCACCGGTCTATTGCACCAAGATCGCTTCGCGGCTGGTGCGGACCTATACCGATCGCCACGGGCTGAAAGAGCTCGTGCGCGAATTGCTCGGCCAGGAAGTTTCCAAGGCGCAGCAATCGTCTGATTGGGGCGCACCGGTGTTGACCGACGCACAAAAGGATTATGCAGCATCGGATGTCCGCTATCTGCACGCCATGAAGGCCGAGCTTGATGTGCGGCTGGTCCGCGAGGGGCGAATGGCGCTTGCCCAATCCTGCTTCGATTTTCTGCCTGCCCGCGCCGAGCTCGATCTTGCTGGTTGGCCGGAAATCGACATCTTCGCGCACATCTGATCGTCATGGCCGATCACACCCCCAGTCTGCGGACAGCGCGACAGCTGTGGGCGGCACCGGGCGGCCGGCACGATCGCGTCGTCGAGGCGTCACGCGTGGCGTTGCCGGTGATGATCGGGATCCTCACCGCTTTTCTGGTCACCGCGCCGCTGACGATGAGTGGCGATGTCAGCTTCCTGCTCGACAAGAACAAGGTTGAGGTCGCCAAGGAACGGCTCCGCATCCAATCGGCGTTATATCGCGGTGCTGATCAACAGGGCCGGGCCTTTTCGCTGCGTGCCGGGTCCGCTGTCCAGAAAAGTTCGGCCGAACCGGTCGTCAAGCTTACCACCTTGTCGGCGGAGATGGCGATGGCCGAAGGGCCTTCGCATCTGCGCGCCGATTCGGGCCGCTACGATATGGCCAGCGAAAAGGTGATGGCCGACGGGCCGATTCGGTTCACAGCCGCCAATGGCTATGACCTGACCACGCGCGACGCCACGCTTGATCTCAAGACCCGCAAGCTCAGCAGCGGCGGCGCGGTGACCGGCCAGGTCCCCCAGGGCAGCTTCAGCGCTGCACGCATGTCGGCCGATCTCGATAGCCATGTCGTCACGCTTGATGGCGATGCCCGCTTGCGGATCGTGCCGCGAAGGACGAGATAGGCGTCCATGCACGCGCTTCGCCTTTCCGCCGCCCTGCTTGCCAGTTCATTGCTGGGCATCGCTGGGCCGTCCACCGCCCAAACTCGGCATGATTCGGCGGCGCCGATCGATTTCGGTGCCGATCACATCGAACTGCAGGACAAGGCGAATCGAGCCATATTGTCCGGCGGGGTGACGGTGCGCCAGGCGGAAATGACCTTGAGTGCGGCACGGATGACGGTCGCCTATACCGGTCAGGTCGTCGACGGCAGCCCGCAAGTGTCGCGGCTTGATGCCTCGGGTGGCGTCACGGTTTCGCGGCCTGATCAATCTGCCCGCAGCCAATACGCAGTTTATGATCTCAAGCGCCGCGAAGTCATCATGCTGGGCAATGTCATGCTGGTGCAGGGCGGAAATCCCGTCAATGGCGGGCGGCTGCGAATCGATCTGGATACGGGCAAGGCCTATCTGGACGGTGGCGCGGCGGTGGCCGGCCAGGCCGGCAGCGTCAGCGGTTCGGGTGGCCGGGTGACAGGTCGATTCTCGGTGCCCAAGCGCGACAAATAGCCTCGAACGTGCGGGGGATGCGCGTCGTTGGGGTTTCCCCGGCGCCAGCGATCGGGCAATAGGCATGCACGAAGCTTGCCAATTCCGCTTTTTCAATTTGGCATTAACCATTTCCTGCAAGCATTGAGGCTGCATTATGGACGATGTAACCACCCTGACGGCTGCCGCCGCCATCGCGATGCCGCCGGTTTCGCCGGGGGTTTCAGGTGGGCTGTCGGTCGTCTCGATCGCCAAAGCCTATGATAAGCGGCCGGTGCTCTCGGATGTGTCGGTGTCGGTCGGTCGCGGCGAAGTGGTCGGGCTGCTCGGGCCGAACGGGGCCGGCAAGACGACTTGCTTCTATTCGGTGATGGGGCTGGTGAAGCCTGATTCGGGCCGGATCATGCTCGACGGCGTCGATATCACCGGTTTGCCTATGTATCGCCGCGCGATTCTGGGGCTTGGCTATCTCCCCCAGGAAACGTCGATCTTTCGCGGCCTGTCGGTCGAAAAGAATATCCTGACGGTGCTTGAGCTGTCCGAGCCCGATGTCGCCAAACGGATGGCCCGGCTTGATCATCTGCTCGACGATTTCGGCCTCACCCGACTCCGCGACGCCCCGGCGATGGCACTGTCTGGCGGCGAACGGCGCCGCGCCGAAATTGCACGGGCGCTGGCGGCTGATCCCTCAATCATGCTCCTCGACGAACCCTTTGCCGGCATCGATCCGATCTCGATCGCGGATATCCGTGAACTCGTCATCGCGCTCAAGAATCGCGGAATCGGCGTGCTGATCACCGATCACAATGTTCGCGAAACACTCGAAATCGTCGATCGCGCCTACATCATCTATGATGGTCGCGTGCTGTTCACCGGATCGCCCGACGAACTGGTCGCCGACGCCAATGTCCGCCGCCTGTATCTGGGCGAAAGTTTTTCGCTGTAAAGATGAACCGGTCTGCCCGCCCCCGTCATCGTCCATGCGACACGCGGGATTTCGCGCGAACAGGGTGCGATGGCTGGCCTGAAACCCCGGTAGGCGCCGGGGTGAAGCACGCTCCCTGATGTCGCTCGGTCCGCGCCTCGATCTGCGTCAGTCGCAATCGCTGGTGATGACGCCCCAGCTGCAACAGGCAATCCGCCTGCTCGCGCTGTCCAACCTTGAGGTCGAAGCCTTCATCGCCGAAGAGATTGAGCGCAATCCGTTGCTCGATTCGACCGCGCCCGACGATGATGGCCCGACTCTAGAGCGCGAGGCGGTGGTCGAGCTGCCAAGCGAACCAGCCAGCGCCGACGAATTGATCATGGGTGGCGACCATGCTGGTGAGGCCGCGCTTGACGTCGATTTTGCGGCCGAGAGCTTTCATCATGACAGCGTTTCGGACGGCGCTGGGATGGATGGCTCGCTGGGCATGAATGCCGCCAGCGGAGCCGGTTCGGGGAGCGAAGACGGCCCGGATTTCGACAGTTTTGCCGCCGCCGATATCAGTCTGGCCGATCATCTGCTCGCCCAGGCCGGGCCGGTGATGAGCGGCGTGGATGCCTTTATCGCTGCGCATTTGATCGACCAGATCGACGAATGCGGCTATCTGACCGTGCCGCTGCTCGAGATTGCCGGTCGACTTGGCGTGCCGCTTGCCCGGGTCGAGGCGGTGTTGGCGATCATCCATACATTCGAGCCGACCGGGGTCGGCGCGCGCAACCTCGCCGAATGCCTCGCGCTCCAGGCCAGAGAGGCGGACCGTTATGATCCGGCGATGGCGCGGTTGATCGACAATCTCGATCTGCTGGCGCGCGGTGAGCTCGGCCGGCTCAAGCGGCTGTGTGGCGTCGATGACGAGGACATGGCCGACATGATCCGCGAACTGCGTGATTACGATCCCAAGCCGGGCTGTCGCTATGGGGGGGAAGCGGCGCAGGCCGTGGTGCCCGATCTGTTCATCGCGCGCCGCAAGACCGGCTGGGCGATCGAGATCAACGCGGCAACTCTGCCGCGGCTGCTCGTCAACCGCAGCTATTACACCGAGCTGTCAACCGGCGCGCAGGACAAGACCAGCAAGGTCTGGTTGTCGGACATGCTCGCCAGCGCCAACTGGCTGGTCAAGGCGCTCGACCAGCGCCAGCGCACGATCATCAAGGTCGCGACCGAGATCGTAAAACAGCAGGAGGCGTTCTTCCTTAAGGGCGTCGCGCACCTGCGGCCGATGACCTTGCGCCAGGTTGCCGACGCGATCGAGATGCACGAATCGACGGTCAGCCGAGTGACCAGCAACAAATATCTCAGCTGCGACCGGGGGCTTTATGAGCTCAAATATTTCTTCACCTCGGCGATCCAGTCCGCCGATGGCGGCGATGCGGTGTCAGCCGAAGCGGTGAAGAGCGCGATCAAGGCGCTGATCGCAGGCGAGGGCAGCAAGATCCTGTCGGACGACACGTTGGTCGATCTGCTGAAGGCCAAGGGTTTCGACATTGCCCGCCGCACCGTCGCGAAATATCGTGAGGCGCTCGGCATAGGCAGCAGCGTGCAACGCCGCCGCGCCAGGACATTGGAAAGGGCTTCATGATCATCGTTACCGGCTGCGTGACGGCAAGGCCCGACAGTTTCGAAGCATTGTTCCAGGCAAGCCTCGACCATGTCCATCGGTCGCGCGCCGAGGGCGGCTGTATTAGCCATGGCGTCCATGTCGACGCCGAGGATCCGCTGACGCTCGTCTTCTTCGAGCGCTGGCGCGACATGGCAGCGCTGCAGTTGCACTTCCTGCAACCCGGCTCGGGCGAGTTCATGCTAGCGATAAAGGCCTATGCCGTTCGGCCGGGGACGCTTGAACTTTATGAGGCATCGCCGATCAAGCGCTGACGCCTTCGCTTGGTACAGTTGATAGCCCATGGCTGGGGTGAAATCTCGCCATCGGCGCGCATTTTTACAGAACGACAAGAAATTTGCGGCAAGTGTTAGGGATGAAACCCTATTTCAACATCGACGTGGACATCGCGCGCGACTTGGTAATGATCCGCATGGGCGGTTTTTTTGGACCCGAGGCGATCGAACAATTCGTCACCGCCCGCAACGCGGCGCATGCGCGCCTACAATGCGGGCCGCATGAGCATATGACGCTCAACGATGTCACCGATATGAGCATTCAGTCGCAGGAAATGGTGATGTCCTTCCAGCGCTTGCTTGCGGATCCAACCCACAGATCGCGCAAGTTGGCGTTCGTCCATGCCTCCACCCTGGCGCGGATGCAGCTGCAGCGAGCGGCGGCGTTTCGCAACGTCGCCTATTTCCGCACCGCTGAAGAAGCCGAGGCGTGGCTGTTCGAAGACAACGAAGATGCAATACCGGCAACTCGCAGCGCCAATTCGCGCTAATCATCTTCATCCTCGAATCCCAGCAGCGCCAGCGCGCGCGCCTTGATTTGGTGGGTCTCGCACCAATGGACCAGTGCCTCTTCGCGGCCATGAGTCACCCACACTTCCCTCGGCGCGATTTCGGTGAGGGTGGTGGTCAGCTCGTCCCAATCGGCATGGTCGGAGAGGATCAGCGGCAGCTCGACGCCGCGCTGCACCGCGCGCTGGCGCACCCGCATCCAGCCGCTCGCCATCGCGGTGATCGGGTCGGGCAGGCGGCGCGACCAGCGGTCCTGCAGCGCGGAGGGCGGCGCGACGATGATATGGCCCATCATTTCGGCCTTGCTCGCCTCGGTCGCGGGGCGCAGCTCGCCCAGATCTACGCCGTGGGCGACATACAGGTCACACAGCCGTTGCATCGCGCCGTGGATATAGATCGGCGCTGCATGTCCGCGGTCGCGCAGCTCGCGGATCACCCGCTGCGCCTTGCCGAGCGCATAGGCGCCGACCAGCACGCACCGTTCCGGGTTGGCGTGCAGCGCCGCCATCAGCTTGTCGATCTCATCGCCGGTGTCGGGATGGCGGAAAACGGGCAGGCCGAAGGTCGCCTCAGTGATGAACACGTCGCATTTGACGGGTTCGAATGGCGCGCAGGTTGGGTCGGCGCGGCGCTTGTAGTCGCCCGACACGACAATTGTCTCACCGCGATGCTGCAGCACGATTTGCGCTGACCCGAGTACATGCCCGGCCGGCACGAAGCGCACGCCGACATCGCCTATCATGAGCTGCTCGCCATAGGCCACCGGCGTGCTCGCCTGCGGGCCATAGCGCACGCCCATGATCGCGAGCGTCCCCTCGGTCGCCCACACCGCGCCGTGCCCGCCGCGCGCATGATCGGCATGACCATGGGTGACGAGCGCGCGCGGTGAGGGTCGCGACGGATCGACCCACGCGTCCGCCGCGGGGATATAGATGCCGTGCGGATGCGGTTCGATCCAGTCGCCGAGCTTGGTCATTGCAGCGATATGGGATCGGGACGGGGGTTGGGAAAGCCTGTTCGGTCAGTCGTCGCTGAGCAGGCGTTCGATATCGGACACCGGTGCGTTGATGAACGTCTTGGGATATTCAGCGATGATCTTGTCCGACACTTCCATGTGGAGCAGCGGGCGGATCTGCCCGAGCGTCTGCGGGTCGGCGATCAGCACCAGTTTCGCAAAGTCACCCTTGTGCGCCATTGCATAGAGCCGCTCGGCGATCTGCTTCGAAAAGGTGGCCTCGTTCAGGTCCTTATCGGAGAAGTCGGTGGGCGTGCTGCCACCGGGGCCGTCATCGGCCAGATCGGTCGGCTCCCAATTGTCCTTGTGCGCCAGGCTGCCATTGTCGACGCGGAACAGCTTGGCCTCTTCGCCGGTGGTAACGAGGACAAGGGTGTTTTCAGGGAGTTTGACGGTGGTCATGCTGGCATCCTCGCGATGGTTATCGATTGAGCAGCGGTCCGGCCGAGCGGTGCTGCCGATCGTTCGCCGGGCGAACCCGACGCCGATCAGTGATGTACCAACGACTGCGGGCTTTGGTTGTTGCATGGGGGAATTGAGGATCGGTGGATCGTCCGGGGGGTCGCTCGGTCGGGCTTTTCTCTCACCCCCTAGCCCAATCCCCCACTTCGCCCCCATATCAGTTGCGTGACCGCCGCTCTTCCTGCTCCCTTGACCGACTGGTTCACCGCCAAGGGCTGGTCGCCGCGTCGGCATCAGCTCGATATGCTCGCGGCTGCGCGCAGCGGCGCCCACGCGTTGCTCGTCGCACCCACCGGGGCAGGGAAGACGCTTGCCGGGTTTCTGCCGACGCTTGCCGACCTGATCGAGAACCCATCGGAAGGGCTCCACACCCTCTACGTTTCACCCTTGAAGGCGCTGGCGGTCGATGTGCAGCGCAATCTGCTGACCCCCATTGAGGAAATGGGCCTCGATATTCGGGTCGAGACGCGGACCGGGGATACCCCCAGCGACCGCAAGCTGCGGCAGCGGATCAGGCCGCCGCAGGTCCTGCTGACGACGCCCGAATCGCTGTCGCTGCTGATCAGTTATCCCGACTCGTTCCTGATGTTCGCCGGGCTGAAGACAATCGTCATCGACGAGGTTCATGCCTTTGCCACGCAGAAGCGCGGCGATTTGCTGTCGCTGGCGATGTCGCGGTTGCAGGCGATTGCGCCCGGCATGCGGCGCGTGGCGCTATCGGCGACGGTGGCCGATCCCGATGGCTATCGCGGCTGGCTGGCGCCCGATGGCGATATCGATTTGGTGACGACGGTGCAGGGCGAGCAGGGGGCCGAACCCGATATCTCGATCTTGCTGCCACAAGGCCGCGTGCCCTGGTCGGGGCATTCGGGGCGCTATGCGGCTGAACAGGTGATCGCCGAGATCGAAACGCACAAGACGACGCTCGTCTTCTGCAACACCCGCGCGCTGGCCGAGCTGATCTTCCAGGATTTGTGGAAGGCGAACGACCTGCAATTGCCGATCGGCATCCACCACGGCTCGCTCTCGCTGGAGGCGCGGCGCAAGGTGGAGGCGGCGATGGCGGACGGGCGCTTGCGCGGTCTGGTCTGCACCGCCAGCCTCGACATGGGGATCGACTGGGGCGATGTCGATTGCGTGATCCAGATGGGCGCGCCAAAGGGGGCATCGCGGCTGCTGCAGCGGATCGGGCGCGCCAATCACCGGCTCGATGAGCCGAGCGAGGCGATCGTGGTGCCGGGCAATCGCTTCGAATATCTCGAGGCGCGCGCCGCGCTCGATGCGGTGGCTGACCGTGAGCTGGATGAGGATGTGTTCCGCGCGGGCGGGCTCGACGTGCTGGCGCAGCATGTCATGGCGTGTGCGTGTGCCGCCCCTTTTGACGAGGCGGCGATGCTGGCGGAGGTGCAGTCGGCGCTCCCTTATTCCGCGCTGACGGCGGCGCAATTCGGGCATGTGCTGGGGTTCATCAGCGACGGCGGTTACGCACTGAAAGCCTATGACAAGTTCAAGCGGCTGGTGCGCGAGGCCGATGGGACGTGGCGGGTCAGCCATCCGAAATTCATCGCGCAGCACCGGTTGAATGCGGGGATCATCGTCGAGGCGACGATGCTCAGCGTGCGCTTCCGCAACGGGCGGCAATTGGGGCGGGTGGAGGAGGGGTTCGCGGCCACCCTGTCGGTCGGCGATACGTTTTTCTTCGCCGGCATGAGCCTTGAGGTCGAGAAGATCGATACCGAGGATCTGGTGGTGCGCGCGACCGCGCGGCCGGCGCGGATCCCCAGCTATGGCGGCGCGCGCATGCCGCTGACGACCAATCTGGCGAACCGGGTGCGCGGGTTTCTGGCCGATCCGAGCGGGTGGCACCGCTTTCCCGACGACGTCCGCGAATGGCTCGATATCCAGTCGAAGCGGTCGATCATGCCGCAGCCGGGGCAATTGCTGGTCGAGACCTTTCCGCATGAGGGGCGGCATTATATGGTCGCCTACTGCTTCGAGGGGTGGAATGCGCACCAGTCGCTCGGCATGCTGCTGACGCGGCGGATGGAGACGCTGGGGCTCAAGCCGCTTGGCTTCGTCGCCAATGACTATGCGCTGGCCTGTTATTCGCTCGATCCGGTGACCGCCCCGGCGGCGCTGTTTTCTGCAGATATATTGGAGGACGAGTTTGTCGACTGGGTGCAGGGTTCGCATCTGCTGAAGCGCGCGTTTCGCGAGGTCGCGGTGATTGGTGGCCTCGTTGAGCGCCAGCATCCGGGCAAGCGCAAGACCGGCAAGCAAGTGACCTTTTCTACTGACCTGATCTACGACGTACTCAGGCGTTACGAACCCGATCATCTGTTGCTGAAAGCCGCCTGGGCCGATGCGCGCGCGAAGATGACCGATGTCGGGCGGCTCGCCGATCTGCTCGACCGAGCGGCAGGGACGATGCTGCATGTGGTGCTTGAGCGGGTGTCGCCGCTCGCTGTGCCGGTGCTGGTGATGATCGGCCGCGAAAGCGTGCCGCAGGGGCTGGCCGACGACGCGATCCTGATCGAGGCGGAAGCTTTAGCTGTGGAAGCGATGCGGCTCGATTGATCGCTTGCGGGCGCGGCGGGGCAGGCCTAGCTTCGCGTCGTGAACGGCCTTGTTGCCTCTATTGCCTTGGTGCTTTTGCCCGTGGGGACGGTTCCCGGGCAGGATGTGCCGGTGGTGGTCGATCCTGAAACGGTACCGGTCACAGAGGCAGATGTGCTGACCCTGGGCAGCGACATTCCCGGGCGGTTGACAGTGGCGGTAACGATCGGCGGGGCCGGCCCCTATCCTTTCACCATCGATACGGGCGCTGAGCGCACCGTGATCTCGCGCGAACTCGCCCGATTGCTCGGGCTGGCGCACGGGCGGACAGTGCGGGTGACGGCGATGACTGGCCTCACCACCGTCAACACCGCGATCATTCCGTCGCTCCGGGTCAGCACGATCGATACCGACCGGATCGAGGCGCCAATCTTCAACGGCTATGATCTTGGCGCGCCCGGGCTGTTGGGGCTTGATTCGCTCAAGGGCCGCGCCGTCAAGATCGACTTTGATACCAAGCAGATGACGGTGCGGGCCGCTGGCCGGCGGGCGCGTCGCGATGCCGACCTGCCCGGCGAAATCGTCATCCGGGCCAAGAGTCTGTTTGGTCAGTTGGTGGTCACCGATGCGTCCTTCCGGGGCCAGCAGGTCCGCGTGGTACTCGATACCGGATCGGCGGTCACCGTCGGCAATCTGGCGCTGCGGCGCAAGATATCCACGCCGGCCGCCGGGCTCCAGGCGATTGCGCTGACCAGCGTGACCGGCGATTCGCTGGCGGCCGATTATACCCAGATCGGCCAGGTCCGTCTCGGCACGGTGACCTTCGACAATCTGCCGGTCGCCTTTGCCGATGCCGCGCCCTTTGCGCGCTTCGGGCTGATTCGACGCCCGGCGCTGTTGCTGGGGATGGATGCGCTGCGCCAGTTCCGGCGGGTCGATATCGATTTCGCCAATCGTGAAGTCAGGCTGGCCCTGCCGGCACCGCCCCGCTGACGGTTGCAACCTTCCTGCAAACCCGGTCTACTTGCTGGTGATTGGTCATGGAGGGAGACGGGCGATGCGGGCGACGGGATTGATGGCAACAAGACGGGGCATCGCGCTGGCCGCCACTGCGCTGGCCGCGCTGCTTCCTGCCTCCGCCCAGGCACAGGCGCGCCCCGATCAACAGGCATTTTTCAGCCTCTACAAAGAATTGGTCGAAACCAACACGACCTTGTCGGTGGGCAGCTGCACGCGCGCCGCCGAACAGATCGGCACCCGGATGAAGGCAGCGGGTTATGCGGCCAGCGCGATCACGCTGTTCAGCGTGCCCGATCACCCCAAGGAGGGTGGAATCGTCGTTATTCTCGACGGGGCCGATAAAAAGTTGAAGCCGATGCTGTTGCTCGGCCATCTCGACGTGGTCGAGGCCAAGCGCGAGGATTGGGTGCGTGATCCCTTCACGCTGATCGAGGAAGGCGGCTATTATTACGGGCGCGGCACCTTTGATGACAAGGCGCAGGCGTCGATCTGGGCGGACTCCATGGTCCGTTTCAAGCAGCAAGGCTATCGCCCCAAACGCACGATCAAGCTGGCACTGACCTGTGGCGAGGAGACCACCTTTGCCTGGAATGGCGCGCAGTGGCTCAGCGAAAACAAACGCGATCTTATCGCCGCCGAATTCGCCCTGAACGAAGGCGGCGGCGGGCGTTATGATGCAAGTGGCAAGCGCCAGCTGCTGGCGATGCAGGTCGGCGAAAAGGCCGCACAAAACTACACCTTCCTGGTCACTAACCCGGGCGGGCACAGCTCGCAGCCGTTGCCGATCAACGCGATTTACCAGCTCGCCGATGCGATCAAGGCGGTGCAGGGCTACGAATTTCCCGTGAAGTTCACCGACACGACGCGTGCCTTCTTCACGGCCAGCGCGGTGGCGATGGGTGGCCCGGCGGGAGCGGCGATCACGCGGCTGCTCGCCAATCCGCAGGATGCAGAGGCCGATGCGCTGATCAGCCGCGACAAGGCGATGCATTCAACGCTGCGCACCACCTGTGTGGCGACCCTGCTCAACGCCGGCCATGCCGAAAACGCGCTGCCGCAGCGCGCCACCGCCAACATCAATTGCCGCATCTTCCCCGGCGAGACGGTGGAAGGCACGCTCGCCAGGCTGCAACAACTCGCCGGCGACACCGTCAAGGTCACGGCCAACGCGCCGATCCGCCCGACCGCCATTCCACCCTCGCTCGATCCAAAGATCACGGCGCCAGCAAAGGCCGTCGCCGCCAAGCATTTCCCGGGCCTGCCGCTGCTGCCGATCATGTCGACCGGCGCGACTGACGGCATCTTCCTCGAGGCGATCGGAATCCCGGTCTATGGCGCGCCGGGCCTGTTCATCGATCCCGACGGTAACGGCACCCACGGCCTGAACGAACGCATCCGCGTGGAATCGCTCTATGCCGGGCGCGATTACCTGTTCGATCTGGTCAAGGCATATGCGGGGTAGGCGCTGCGCAATGCGCCGCTCCCCGCTTTTCCGGCTTTAGCGAAGTCGATTGTGGCGACCGCGGATAGTAGCCTACACGGTTACCTGCTCGCCCAGCTCCAGCACCTTGCCGGGTGGGATGCGCAGAAAGTCGGTCGGGTCGCTGGCGTTGCGTTGCAGGAACATGAAGATCCGGTCCTGCCACAGCGGCATGCCTTCTTCGGCTGAGGCCTTCAGCGTGTTGCGGCCGATGAAATAGCTGGTCTTAAGCGGGGTGATCGCCAGCTCGCTGGTCAGATCCTGGGGCACATCCGGCGTTTCCATAAAGCCATAAGTCAGCACGACGGTCGTGAAACTGTCGTCGATTCGCTGCACCTTGGCGCGCTCCTCCTGGGTCACGGTGGGGCGATCCGCCGTGCGGACGCTGACGATCAGGTTGCGCGCGTGCAGCACCTTGTTGTGCTTGAGATTGTGGAGCAGCGCGCCCGGCGTGTTGGCGGGATTGGCGGTGAGGAACACGGCTGTGCCCTCAACGCGTTCTGGTGGCCGCTTGGCGAGCGCGGCGGCGAGATCGGCGAGCGGGATGCTCTGCCGCGCCTCGAACGCGCCGACGATCCGCTTGCCGCGCCGCCAGGTCACGATCAGCAGGCCGATCGCAGCGGCGACCACCAACGGCACCCAGCCGCCTTCGATCACGCGCAGGATATTGGCGCCGAAAAAGATCAGATCGAGCAACAGGAACGGCGCGATCAGCGCGATCGCGGGCAGGCGTCGCCAATGCCAGTGATGCCGCACGACGATATAGGCGAGGCAGGTGGTGACGACCATCGTGCCGGTCACCGCAATGCCATAAGCGGCGGCCATTGATGACGAGGTGCGGAACTGGATCACCAGGACCAGCACGCCGATCAGCAACAGCCAGTTGATCGACGGCAGATAGATTTGCCCCGAATGATCGGCCGATGTCTGGCGGATGCGCAGACGGGGCAGTAGCCCCAGCTGAATCGCCTGCTGGGTCAGCGAATAGGCACCAGTGATGACGGCCTGGCTAGCGATGATCGTCGCCAGCGTCGCGAGCAGCACCAGCGGAATGCGCAGCACGCCGGGTGCCATTACGAAGAACCAATCCTGATTGGCAAAGGGCAGGCCGGCGGCATTGGCAGCTTCAAGCGCGTTGAGCGCATAGGCGCCCTGACCAAGATAGTTGAACAGCAGCGCCGGAAAAACCAGCACGAACCAGCCAAGCTGGATGGGGAGGCGCCCGAAATGGCCCATATCGGCGGTGAGTGCTTCCACCCCCGTTACCGTCAGGAACACCGCGCCCAGCACGAACAGGCCGGTGACGCCATGGCCCAGCAGGAAGCCAACGCCAAAGCCGGGCAAAAAGGCGCGCAGGATCGAAGGCTCGTCGAGAATATGGTAGAGGCCAAGGCTGCCGATCGCCAGAAACCACAGCACGCATATCGGCCCGAACAGCCGCGAAACGCTGGCCGTGCCGCGCGCCTGGATGATGAACAGGCCGACCAGGATGATGATGGTCAGCGTCACGATCTCCGGTTCACCGAACAACGCCGCGCCGCCCGGGATCGTCTTCAATCCCTCCACCGCCGACAGCACCGACAGCGCCGGGGTAATGATCGCATCGCCGTAGAACAGTGCGGCACCGGTTGCGCCGAGCACGAGCGCGACCTGCGCGCGTGTGCCCAGCGATCGCCGCGCCAGCGCGGTCAGCGCCAGCACCCCGCCCTCGCCCTGATTATCGGCGCGCATCAGGAACAGCACATATTTGAGCGTGACGACCAGGATCAGCGCCCAGATCGCCAGCGACAGCACGCCCAAAATTTCGCTGGGATCTACCCCGTCGCCGGCGGATTGGGCGAGCGCTTCACGAAACGCATAAAGCGGGCTGGTGCCGATATCGCCAAACACCACGCCAATCGCGCCGATCGCCAGGATCAGCGTGGTGCGGCTATTTGGCAGTGGGCCCTCAGGCACGGCGTCGGCAGCGGACATAGCAATGGGTGCTCATGGCAGGACGGCGCGCTTTACGCTTGTGGCAATTCCGCGCAACATCTTTGTTGCACCCGCGAACGCCGTCCATTGCCCGAGCGGCGCGATCGCGCCATAGCAGGTCGATGGTTCCCTTTTCGTTCGCTGATCATACACTCGTCGCGCTGCCGCAGGGCGCGCTGTTCTGGCCGGCCCGCCGCGCGTTGCTGGTCGCCGATCTGCATTTCGAAAAGGCAAGCTGGTATGCCGCCGGCGGGCAGATGCTCCCCCCCTATGACAGCATCGCGACGCTTACCGATCTGACCGCCATCGTCGATGACCTGCAGCCGGCGGAAATCTGGTGCCTCGGCGACAGCTTCCACGATGCGGCGGGGAGCGACCGCTTGCCATCGCGCGCGCAGGCGATGCTGCAGGCGTTGTCGGCGCGCGCGCGCTGGACGTGGATCACCGGCAACCATGATGCCGCCCTGCTCGATCGCTGTGGCGGCACGGTGATAGACGAGGCGGTGGTTGATGGGCTGGTCCTGCGGCACGAAGCCGACCCGGGCGAGCAGCGACCCGAGCTGTCGGGTCATTTCCATCCCAAACTCAGGGTGTCGCTGCGCGGCCGCCACGTTTCGCGGCGCTGTTTTGTCGCAAGCAGCGCGAAGATTATCCTGCCCGCCTTTGGTGCGTTCACCGGTGGGCTCGATGCCGGGCATCCCGAAATCCGCCGCGCCATCGGCGGCCCGGCCGAAGCGCTGGTCCCGATCGATGACCGGCTGTTGCGCTTCGCCCTGGCCGCCTAGCATTGGTTCAGCGCGCGATTGGCGCAAAGGCGGCCTTGAACGCGGCCACCTTGGGCTTGTCGAAGCGCACGATATAGGGGTGATAGGGGTTCTGCCGGAAGAAACCCTGATGGTAGGATTCGGCCGCGAAGAATTTGCCGGTCTCGATCCGCGTCACGATCGGCTGGTCAAAGACATGTGCCTTTTGCAACTGCGCGATATAGGCGGCGGCGACCTGCTTCTGCGCGGCATTCTGCGGAAAAATCGCCGAGCGATAGCTGGGGCCGCTATCGGGGCCCTGGCGGTTGAGTTCGGTCGGGTTGTGCGCCACCGAGAAATAGACGCGCAACAGCGTGGCATAGCTGACCTTGGCGGGATCATAGACGATGCGGACGGCCTCGGCATGGCCGGTCGTTTCGGTGCTGACAATGTCATATTGGGCGGTATCGGCCGTCCCGCCGGCATAGCCAGAGGTGACCGACTGGACACCCTTCACGCTTTCAAACACCGCTTCCATGCCCCAGAAACAGCCACCGGCGAGGACGGCTGTTTGCATGCCCGGGGTCCGGGGCACATCCTTCAGCGCGGCAGGAATCGGCACAGCGCGCTCTGCGTTGGCACTGCCCCCGGCAAAGGCGAGCAGGGCAAGGCCGGCAAAACCGGCGGCGGCAACGATCATTCGAGTCATGATATTCCTCTTGGTTGTCCCGTCAGGAATACGGATACGGCCTGGCGCCGGTTACACCCGGCAGCAAATTCAGCCGATGAACGGCGTGATGGCGACCACCTGGCTGGCCAGCGTTCGCGTTGCCTCGGCCGGCTGAAAGGCGAGAATGCCTAACATGCCCAGCGCAAAGCCAGTGCCGAGCTGCGCCAGCAGCGATGATTTCAAAAGCTTCACCATAACCAGATCCTTATCGGCCCTGCGCTAGGGAGCGCGCCGGAGCATGCCGTTCAGATCGGAGCGATTGCCATCCAAACAACCCCAACTTTTACTTGGGGGCGATGAACAAGCGCTGGCCAATCCGATCAAGATACGGCGGCGCAGGCGGTTTGGATACGTTCACAGGCTTCACGGAGCAGATTTTCCGAGGTGGCATAGCTGATCCGCATCGCCGGCGACAGCCCGAAGGCCGCGCCCTGCACCGCGGCAACGCGCGCCTCATCGAGCAGATAGGCAACCATTGTTTCGTCGCTGTCGATCACCACGCCCTTGGGGGTGCGCTTGCCGATCAGCGCCGAAAATTCCGGATAGACGTAAAACGCCCCCTCGGGCCGCGGGCAGGTCATGCCGTTGGTCTGGTTGAGCATCGACACCACCAGGTCGCGCCGCACCTGGAACGCGGCGTTGCGTTCCTTCAGAAAACTCTGGTCGCCGTTCAGCGCGGCAACGGCGGCGGCCTGGGCGATCGAGCAGGGGTTGGAGGTCGATTGCGATTGCAGCTTGCCCATCGCCTTGATCAGCCAGGCCGGGCCGGCGGCATAGCCGATCCGCCAGCCGGTCATGGCATAGGCCTTGGAACAGCCATTCATCGTCAGTGTCCGCTCATAGAGTTCGGGGCAGACCTGGGCGATCGTGGCGAATTCAAAATCGTCATAGAGGATATGTTCGTACATATCGTCCGCAAGTATCCAGACATGGGGGTGGCGGATGAGCACCTCGCCCAGTGCGCGTAATTCGGCCGCGCTATAGGCCGCACCCGTCGGGTTGGACGGTGAATTCAGAATCAGCCATTTCGTCCGGGGAGTGATCGCCGCCTCAAGCTGGGCGGGGCTGATCTTGTAGTGCTGGTCCGCACCGGCCGGCACGATCACCGGCACGCCGCCGGTGAACAGCACAACATCAGGATAGCTGACCCAATAGGGCGCCGGGATGATGACCTCGTCGCCCGCGTCGAGCGTCGCGACCATCGCATTGAACAACGTATGCTTGCCGCCGACATTCACCGTCACCTGGCTGGCGGTATACTCCAGGCCATTGTCACGGCTGAACTTAGCGACGATTGCGGCCTTCAGCTCGGGCGTGCCATCAACCACCGTATATTTGGTCTTGCCGTCGCGAATCGCCTTGATCGCGGCTTCCTTGACGAAATCGGGCGTGTCGAAATCGGGTTCGCCCGCCCCCAGGCCGATCACATCGATCCCCTGTGCCTTCAGCTCGAAGACCCGCGTCGTGATCGCAAGCGTGGGCGAAGGCTTGATCCGGTCGAGCGCGGCAGAGGGGTGCATGTGGTTTCGCCTTTGATAGGGAACGCGCGGGCTATAGCGCCGGGCTTTGCTGCGGCGCAACCAGCTTGGCCGGGATCAGCCCGCGCAGCGCATTGCCGATGAAAAACGGCATGGCCAGGTCATCGGGAGTAACATTGCCCTCAATCGCCTTGCCGCGCGCGATCAGTTCGGCGCGCAGCACGCCGGGCAGCAATCCCGACTTGGCCAGCGATGGTGTGACAAGCCTTTGATCGCGCGGAACGAACAGCGACGTGAAACTCCCCTCGGTGATCAGCCCGTCAGGACCCTGGAACAGCACCTCGAACTGGCCCGACGCTGCCCGTGCGGCATCGTAAAAGCCCCGGTCGCTGGTCTTGTGGCGCAGGCGAAAATCGGCCGGATCGACGGGCAGGGGCATGATCGATACCGCAACCGGTGCGGCAGGGGCGGCTGGCATCGCCGCCGATTCAATGGCGATGGCCCCGCTGGGTGCAAGCAGCAGCCGCACCCGGCTGGGCTGGCCAAGCCGGAAGGTCGCGGCCTGTAATTCGTTCCGTGCGGCGTGGCGATCAAACGCAAAGCCGAAGCGATTGGCGCTGGCCTTCATCCGCGTCAGGTGCCGATCGAGCAAGGCGATTCCCGATTCGGGGTGAAAGGCCATCGTTTCGATCAGGTCGAAGCCCGGATGGCCCGTCATTAGAAACGCCCCCTTGGCGCGCGCTTCCTCCCATTCCTCGTCGGCACCCGAATCGGCAACGATGCCACCGCCCGCACCGAACAGGGCGGTAGCGTCGCCACCCCGGATCATCAGCGTACGGATCGCGACGTTGAACATCGCATCGCCCCGGCCCGATGCACCAGCCGCATCGAACCGCCCGATCGCGCCGGTATAGGGGCCGCGCGGCGCATTCTCGATCGCGGCAATCGCCTGCATGGCCCGGATTTTGGGCGCGCCGGTGATCGAACCGCACGGGAACAGGGCGGCCATCACGTCGATCGCATCCTTCCCGGGTGCAAGGTCGGCGGTGACGGTGGAGACCAGCTGGTGGATCGTCGGATAGCTTTCGACCGCAAACAGCGATGGCACCGCCACGCTGCCCGGCACGGCGACCCGCGACAGATCGTTGCGCATCAGGTCGACGATCATCAGATTTTCGGCGCGCTGTTTGGGATCGTTGGCCAAGTTGGTCACAATCGTCTCGTCCTCGGCAGCGGTCGCCCCCCGGCTGGCAGTGCCCTTCATCGGGCGGCACAGCAATTTGCCGCCCTCAACGGCAAAAAACAGCTCGGGTGACAGCGACAACAGCGTTTCGGTCCCGGTATTGACGATCGCGCCATAGCCGGCGCCAGATCGCGCCCGCAGCTGGGCATAGACCGCCAGCGGACTGCCCTCGAACGCGACGACCGAGGGAAAGGTCAGATTCGCTTGATAGAGATCGCCGGCAGTGATCAGCGCCAGCACATCGGCGAGCTTCGCGTCATAGCGTGCGCGATCGTCAAGCGGGGCCGGCCCGCCGATCCAGGCGCCGTCGGGATCGGGCAGCCAGGCGTTGACAGCATCGGCAGCGATTTCGGTAAAGCCGTCAAACAGACCGAACCACAATAGAGGGCCGAGCCGGTCGCCGCGCTCGCCCAGCACCGGCTCGAATGCTGGCGCGGCTTCATAGGACAGATATCCGGCGGCATGCTGGCCGCGCGCGATGCCCGCGCGAATCGCCGCCAGCGTCGGCAACACGTCAGTGATCCGCTCAGCCGCAAAGACCTCAGTCGGCTGGCGATACAGGCGCGCAGGTGCGCCGCCCGGGCGGGCATCGTCTAGCAGAACGAAGGGCGGGGTGAAATCGGCCATGGGACTTAAGCCAAATGCAACGCGCGGCAGGACGGGGCAACCCCGTGCGGTTGCGGCGGTGACGCTTTGCCCGGCGGAGTCGGTGTCGGGGAGGGGGCGGCGGTGGCGGCTCTGGCTTGTCTGCAGGCGTCCCGCATCATATCTCAGCGGCGATGACTGAAACCCTGCCCCCGCCGCTTCGCGCGGCCATCGTCCCTGTCACCCCGCTTCAGCAGAACTGCACCTTGCTTTGGTGCACCCGGACAATGCGGGGCGCCTTTGTCGACCCCGGCGGCGATCTGCCTAAGCTCAGGGCGGCGATGACGCATCACGGCGTGACGATCGAAAAGATCATCCTCACCCACGGTCATATTGATCATTGCGGCGAAGCAGGCACGCTCGCTCGGGAGCTGGGCGTGCCGATTGAGGGCCCGCACGAGGCGGATCGTTTCTGGATTGCGCGACTCGACGAAGACGGGCGCGCCTATGGCATTGCCGGCGTGGTGTTCGAGCCCGATCGCTGGCTGATTGAGGGCGATCAGGTAACGGTCGGCGATCTTGTGCTCGATGTCTATCATTGCCCGGGCCACACGCCGGGGCATGTCGTATTCCATCACCCGGCATCGAAACTGGCGTTAGTCGGCGATGTGCTGTTTCAGGGCTCGATCGGCCGCACCGATTTCCCGATGGGCAACCATCAGCACCTGCTCGACGCGATCACCACCAAGCTCTGGCCGCTCGGCGACGACACTGCCTTTGTTCCAGGCCATGGCGCGATGAGTAATTTCGGGCATGAACGCCGCCATAATCCCTTTGTCAGCGATGTGGCGATGGCCGGATAACCATCGTCGACAGGGTTAGCCGACGTGCGGCAGGACGGCCATCGGGACGATTTTAACCGCCGGGTTCGGGGTCGTGAACGGGATCACCAGCGCATACACACCCAGCCCGAGCATCGTGAGCATCGATGTAATCGTTCCCGCCGCGCGGCCAATCCGCATGCCATCCATGCCCAATGCATGGCCGACGCGCCCCAGCAGATAGATGGCGCTGACTGCCCACAGCCAGGTGGAACTACCCTGGCTCAGCTCGATCGCGCCGATCAGCACCAGCACGATCGGGGTATATTCGATGAAATTGGCCTGGGCGCGCATCCGGGCGATCAGCCCCAAGTCGCCGCCATCGCCGATGCTGACCTTGGCGGTGCGCCGCACATTGCCAACCCGCATCGACAGCCAGAAGTTGATGATGGCAGCGCCACCGGCGGCAACAAGCGTGATGGGCAGTGCAACTGACATGATATTCCCCCGGTGGACAGGCCTCCCAAATGCCTTGGCAGGGCAATCATGGGGTGGCAATGCGGCTTGGTGCGTCGCTGTGCTTGCAAGGCGCGCCGAATTCGCTATAGCGCCACCCTTCGCGATGTGTCTGGCCGCTGGTGGCTTCCGCGGCCTTGTGGCTGATGGTTGCCTGCTCCAGTGGCCCGGTCTATCGCCTTCGTTCACGATATTCACAGCTAAGGTGCCGAAATGGCCGTCCCCAAAAGAAAGACTTCGCCGTCCAAGCGCGGCATGCGTCGCAGCCACGATTCGCTGGCTGTCGAATCCTATCAGGAATGCCCGAATTGTGGCGAATTGAAGCGTCCGCACATCCTGTGTTCGTCTTGCGGCCATTATAATGGCCGTGAAGTCGTATCGGTCGAAGGCTGATCACAGCATCGACCGGGGGTAACCAGCACGTGTCGACCAATGCGCTGATTGCCATCGATGCGATGGGTGGCGATGAGGGGTTGTCGGTCATGTTGGCCGGTGTGGCCAAAGCCCGGCACCGATTCGAGACGCTACGCTTCCTTCTGGTCGGTGATGAGCCAGCGATTCGCGCTGGCCTGAAAGACCATCCGATCCTCGATGGCAGTATCGAGATCATCCATGCGCCCGACATGGTGACCGCCAGCGAAAAGCCCAGCCAGGCGATTCGCCGCGCCAAGACGACGTCGATGGGAATCGCGATTGACCTGGTCAAACAGGGCCGGGCTGGCGTAGCCGTCTCCTCAGGCAACACCGGTGCCTTGATGACGATGGCGAAAATCGCACTGCGCACCTTGCCGGGGATCGATCGCCCGGCGCTTGCCGCGCTGCTGCCGACGCTGGGCAAGAATGACGTCGTCATGCTCGATCTCGGCGCCAACACTGAATGCGATGCGCGCAATCTGGTCCAGTTCGCGGTGATGGGCGCCGCCTATGCGCGCACCACTTTCGATCTAGCCGCGCCGCGCGTGGCGCTGCTCAACATCGGCACTGAGGATCTGAAGGGTACCGACAGCATCCGTGATGCAGCCGCGATGCTCAAAAAGGCCACGCATCTGCCGCTGGTTTTTGCGGGCTTTGTCGAGGGTAACCGGCTGTCCCAGGGTGATCTCGACGTGATCGTGTGCGACGGTTTCACGGGCAATATCGCGCTAAAGACCGCAGAAGGCACGGCGAAGTTCGTCGGTGACCTGCTCAAACGCGCATTTCGAAGCTCTTTCCGCTCCAAGGTCGGCTTTTTGATCTCCCGCCCAGCCACCCAACTCCTGCGCGACCATCTTGATCCTAATAATCACAATGGCGGCGTATTTTTGGGTCTGAACGGGCTGGTCGTCAAAAGTCATGGTGGCGCCAACGCCATCGGTGTCGCACATGCGATCGAAGTGGCCGCCAAGATGGTGCGCGACGATCTGACCCGCCGAATCAGCGATGATCTGCGCCATTTCGAGGATCAGGCTGCATGACCATCGGGCAGGTGCAGGCCGGTATGATTCGGGCAGTGATCACCGGTACGGGGTCGGCATTGCCCGCTCACCGTGTATCGAACGCCGAATTGGCTGAAACCGTCGACACGACCGATGACTGGATTGTCGAGCGGACCGGCATTCGGTTTCGGCATCTTGCAGGAGACGGCGAAACGACGGCCACGCTTGCCGCCGACGCGTGTCGCGCTGCACTCTCCGCGGCCGGGCGCGCAGCCAGCGACATCGACCTGATCGTGTTGGCTACCGCCACGCCGGATCAGACTTTCCCGTCATCGGCGACCAAGGTGCAGGCAATGCTGGGCATCGATGATTGCGTGGCCTTCGACGTGGCGGCGGTCTGTTCGGGTTTTCTTTATGCGCTCCATGTTGCGGACAGCCTGATTCGCACCGGTGCCGCGCAACGGGCGCTGGTAATTGGTGCCGAAACGTTCAGTCGTATCCTCGATTGGGAAGACCGCACCACCTGCGTGCTGTTCGGCGATGGCGCCGGGGCGATCGTGCTGGAAGGCGAAACTGGCGGTCAGCGCGGTGTGCTGCATAGTCGGCTCCACGCCGATGGCCGCCACAACCAGTTGCTGTACGTTGATGGTGGCCCCTCAACGACCGGGACTGTCGGCAAGGTGCGGATGAAGGGCCGCGAGGTCTTCCGCCACGCCGTGGTCAACCTTGCCTCGGTGATGGCAGAAGTGCTCGAGTCGACCGGGTTTACGGCAAAGGACATCGATTGGGTGGTGCCGCACCAGGCCAACGCCCGAATCCTGGACGCTACCGCGCGCAAGCTTGGCCTGCCGGCGGAAAAAGTGATCATGACGGTTGATCAGCACGCTAACACCTCAGCCGCTTCAGTGCCGCTAGCGCTCGACGTCGCGGTGCGCGATGGCAGGATAAAGCGCGGCGATTTGCTGGTGCTCGAGGCGATGGGCGGCGGGTTTACCTGGGGGGCAGCGCTCATCCGTTATTGATTGTAACAATATGGTTACAAACCTCTTTCGATCTGCGCGTTGCCTGTGCTAGACTTATATTGGGGTAGGATTTTAAGGGGGGAGATGCACATGGCCGTTGCAGGCACGTTGACAAGGGCTGATCTGGCGGACGCACTGCACCGGGAAGTCGGGCTGTCGCGGATGGACTCGGCCAAGCTGGTCGAGCAGATTTTGCACCATATGAGTGAGTCGCTCGCCAGCGGCGAAAACGTAAAGATTTCAGGCTTCGGTACCTTCGTGCTGCGGAGCAAGGGCGAGCGGATTGGCCGCAATCCGAAGACCGGGGTTGAAGTGCCGATCGCGCCGCGCCGCGTGCTGACCTTTCGCGCCAGCCAGATGATGCGTGAGCGCATCGTCGGCGCGAGCTGACGCGCACGGTGCAAGCGCCGCTCGAAAAGGCGGCCGGAGCGTTCCGTACCATCGGCGAATTGTCGCTGGAAATCGGCTTGCCTCGGCATATTCTTCGTTATTGGGAGACGCGGTTCCCGCAGCTGCGGCCACTCCAGCGGGCTGGTAAAAGGCGTTATTACCGCCCCGAAGATGTCGCGTTGGTTCGCCGCATCGACGCGTTGCTCAACCGTGACGGCTATACGATTCGCGGCGTGCAGGCCCTGCTGTCGGCCGAACGCCCGCAGCGGTCGACGGCGGTAGATATATCGGCGGTTAAGGCGGTGCGCGATTTGCTGGCGGAGGCGCTGCGGCACGATGGTAGCGCGTAATCCGCCTGGACAAGGGCCGCAGTCGGATCGATTGAAACTATGGCGCACCCCGACAAAAGCTGGGCTCAAGGATTGTTGATAACGGTATTGGCGGAGCATGGCGCGGGCGAGAAGGCGGCCTAGCTTACACCAATGCCGCGAGCGAGCAGGCTGGCCATCACGTCAGCAACCGAGTCTGCACTTCGGTCCTCGTCCCAAACGCCGTAGCGCAACCCCAGAAACACGTTCATGCCCATAATGGCCCAGGCCAGCACCTCAGGCGAGTCGCTGTGTACCTCGCCCCGCGCCGTCGCCGATTCGAGTCGTTGGGTAATGCGTTCGGCCGTGGTTGTATAATGCGCGCGGAAGCTGGCAGGGTCGACGAATTCTGATTCGTCGATGATTCGATAAATCTCCTTATGCCCGCGTACGAAGTCGATGAAGCTCATCAGGCCGGCGCGCTCGGCGGCGATCTGGTCGGGCGCGGCGCGGATATGCGGGGTAACATGATCGCGGACCTGATCGGACATGTCCCGTACCAACGCCCGGAATACCGCGTCTTTGCTGTCGAAATATGTATAGAAACTGCCCAAGGCGACCCCCGCCCGGCGGGTGATGCCGCTGATCGAGGTGTCGTGAAAGCCGCCCTCTCCAAATTCGATCGCCGCCGCGTCTAGAATTGCACGTAGTGTCTTGCGCCCGCGTTCTGTCCGTGGCGCCTTGCCCGCGCTCGCGGCGGATAGTGTTGCAGATGCGGCACGCTCACCCGCCATTATTTTGCTCCCCTAAAGTCCCAAGTTGAATCGTGGTTCAGGTTTCAGTATAGCGTCCGGCAACGGCGTTCAACCCATCAGAGGGGCGCGCTACTTTGGAGGGGAGAATATCATCATGTCACGTCATCCTTTGTCCGCTCGCAGCCTGCTGCAGCTTGGTATCGCGCTCGGCGCCCTGGCTGCCGCGCCCGCGTTCGCCCAAACCACACCAACCGCAACCCAGGCTGACCGGCCAGCCGAGGACGATGGCGAGATACTCGTCACCGCGCGTCGCCGCGAAGAAAGCCTAATAGACGTCCCGATCGCAATCACGACTTTTTCGGCGGCTCAGCTCGACCGCTCGGGGGCATCGGATATCACCGATATCGCGAACAGCACTCCGAACGTGACACTCGAAGTTTCGCGCGGGACCAGCTCAACGCTGACCGCCTTTATCCGCGGCGTCGGCCAGCAGGATCCGGTTGCGGGCTTCGAAGCCGGCGTCGGCATCTATCTCGATGATGTCTATCTCAATCGCCCGCAGGCGGCGGTACTGGACATTTATGATGTCGAGCGGATTGAAGTGCTGCGCGGCCCGCAGGGTACACTTTATGGCCGCAACACGATTGGCGGCGCGATCAAGTATGTCACCAAGCGGCTGGCCGATCTCCCGACGCTGACGCTGCGTGGCTCCTATGGCAGCTATAATCAGGCCGACGGGGTCGCCAGCGGTAGCGTGCCGTTGCTCGACGGCAAGGTGAAGATCGGCGGCGCGCTCGCCCGGCTCAGCCGCGACGGCTTCGGCACCAATTTCACCACTGGTCAGCAAAATTACAATAAGGATATCTGGGCCGGCCGCGGCACGATTGAAATCGAACCAAGTAGCGAGGCATTTTTCCGGGTCACAGGTGATTATACCCATGACAAGACCAATGCGCGGGGTGGACATCGCCTGATTCCCGGGATCGTTTCCGGCACCCCGGTGCTCGCCAATGTATTCGATACCCAGGGCGGTTTGAACAGCCCCAAGCAGGATGTCGTCGCTTGGGGCATTTCGGC
The DNA here is from genome assembly GCA_002281535.1 of Sphingomonas sp. 28-63-12. Taxonomy (GTDB): domain Bacteria; phylum Pseudomonadota; class Alphaproteobacteria; order Sphingomonadales; family Sphingomonadaceae; genus Sphingomonas. The sequence continues at coordinate 9,898 of NCGD01000014.1, read as the reverse complement.
GTTTGGCGAGGTCCACCCAGCCAGCTGGCTGACGTTCCGCAGTATCAGCGCCTATCGTCAGGATGACAGCGCATCGCCAATCGATTTTGATGCGCTGCCCGCCGTCGATGTCGACGTTCCGGCCTTCTACAACAATTACCAGTTCAGCCAGGAAGTGCAGTTCCTAATCGACACCGGCCGCTTCAACGGGCTAATCGGTGCCTATTATCTTGATGCCGGATCGCGCACGACCTTTGACGTCCGGCTCCCTGGTACCGTTACCGCGCTTACCTATGGCAATGTCCGTACCGATACGGCCGCGATTTTCGGCGACTTTACCTATGACCTCACCGATATGTTCAGCATTTCGGCTGGCGGCCGCTATACGTGGGATAATCGCCGCTCGCAGATTCAGCGCAACGTCTATCTCGGCTCGTCGCCCTTCTTCGGTGGCACAACTGCCCCGATCGTGCGGCAGACCGATTTCCGCGGCAAGCTGAGCTTTAAGCAATTTACCCCGCGCGTTTCGGTCAGCTTCAAGCCGAATGCCAACAACACATTGTTTGCGAGCTACGCGGAAGGTTTCAAGGGCGGTGGCTTTGACCCGCGCGGCGTGGGGACGGCAGCGCCAGACCTCAACGGCAACGGCATCAATGGGGCCGGTGGCGATCAGCAGGACATCTTCAACTTCCTGTCGTTCGATCCTGAAAGCGTCCGCACCTATGAAATCGGCTATAAGGCGGCGTTGTTCGATCGTCGGTTGAATGTGTCGCTCTCGGCCTTTCATTCGGATTATACCGATGTCCAGATCCCGGGCTCAGTCGGCATCGTGGTCGGCGGCATCCAGAGCTTTGCCGGGATCACTACGAACGCCGGCAAGGCGCAGATTCGCGGCATCGAATTTGAGGGCAACGCCCTGCTCGCCAAGAATTTCGGCACCAGCGGCGGGCGGGTAAATCTGGCCTGGACGGTCGGCTATCTCGACGCGAAGTATAAATCCTACATCGATTCGCGTGGGCTTCAGGTCGCCGATCGCCGCGCTGTCCAGAACACCCCGGATTGGACCGCCAGTGCGACACTCGGCTACGACGTGCCGATCAGGGATGGATCGCTGAACATCGGCGGTACCGTTTCCTATCGCGGTGCTTCGCAGCAGTTCGAAGTGCCGACGCCGATGCTCGACCAGCCCGGCTTTGCGCTGTTCGACGCCAACGCAGTGTGGACGGTCAACAAGACCTTCTCGATTGGGCTGCATGGCCGCAATTTGTTTGATAAACGCTATGTCGTTTCCGGGTATAATTTCCTGAGCCAGAATCCCGATACCGGCGTGTTCAACCGGACGCTAACCGGAAACTATATCGCCACTCTGGGTCGCGACGGCGTTCTCACGGGTTACTATGGTAATCCGCGCCAGGTGACGTTGACGGCGCAAGTGAAGTTCTGATTCGGCAAGGTGCGGCACAGCCTCCGGGGTGTGCCGCGCCTCAGTCGCGAGTCACCGTGACGCGCCCCGTGCCGGTGGTGCGCTGGTCGCGAACGTGGCGTGCCCGCAGGAGGATCCATGGCACTTGCTGGTCATCGAACTGCTGGCGCTCAGCGCGGAGAAAATAGGGCGGCATGTGGTCGCCAACGATCAGAATGTCCGTATCGGGGAAATCGGCCGCGACGAGCTGGTCGGCAAGCGCTTGCTGCAGCTCGGTCCACAGCATGAACTGACGGCAAATCATCACCGACGCCTGCACCACGGGCGGGACACCCTCGCGACAGCTTATGGTGTGCAGCGCGGCCTCGGCCGGTACCGGTAGGTGCGTGTTGAGTGTCAGCCAATAGAGGAATTGCGGTTTGGTGGCGGTTTTGAGCTGGCGGGCCATGATCGCGGGCACATCGCGATCGCAAGCGCCCGGAAAAATCCCGCCACAGGCACTTGCACCGCTGGCATAGAGCTCGTCGCGGAAGTGGGTGGTGTCGAAGCCGATATGCCCATACCAACGATTGCGATCGAACAAGCCGCCGTCGAAGCTGTGATAGGCACTCGTCGTATAGCCCATAGCGCGGAGCCGAGCGGGCAGGCAGCCGCGATCGGTCATGTCGATTACCTCTTCATAGCCTGCCCAGCGGTCGCATAGCGCACGCATTTCGGCGTTGGTGGTCGATCCCGCAAAGGGCGATGTACCCATCATCACCTGATAACGGTGCCGAACATCCTTTGCCCGCCAGCGCGCGAACAGCTGGTCGCGAAATCCCCTGTCGAGTGGCAAACCCATCGATTCGACCATCACCAGCATTAGATGGCGGCCTTGGCTGGGCTTCGTTGCAAAGCCGCTGCGCCGCACGCCGGAATCGAACACCTGTTCGCCCGCCATCGCGCGGGCATAGGCCCCGCGATTATTGAAGGCGATGGCCTGATCAACTCCCGTCAGCGCCACCACCCCGCCAAGCGCCAGCAGCATAGATAGATCATCCTTCAGGCGCGCATCATAGTGCAGCGCCTTGATGGCCACCGCCAAGTTTGCCGCCGCCAGACCGCCAGCGATCAGGTAAAAGGCCGATCCGCAAGGCTCCATCTCGGTCAGATAGCGGACAGAGCCGATTAGAGACCAGACCGGTAAATTGAACAACCCCGACAAGAAGGACAGCACCGAATAAAGGATTGACGACATCAAGATCGTACACCGAACGGCATAGGATTGGTTGCGGGTCAGCATGCCCAGCGCGCCGATGACAAATATCTCCGTCATCCGGCTGGGAGCACCGATCATCCATAACAGACAAAAGCCGATATTGGGAAGAATTACCCAGCAAAGGAGCCAGATCAACAAGGCCCGGTGATCAAAAGACGAGACACGCGTCTGCTGAACTGCATGAGTTGTCATGCATGGCCTCTCTAGCGCTGGAGATCATTAATGTTTGAAAAAATATCAGGCTGGTTTCGAATCAAATCATTGTTTTGATTTGATGATTTTCTGGTAGCCTGAGGATTGTTAAAGACTGGTTACGTGCGCGCGCCGCGATAGTGGATCGTAAAACTTTGGCCTTTAGCGTTCTCTAGTCGCTGCAAAGCGTATTTTGGGATAGCGATCGACGATATAGCCAACCTCCCAATTGCTCTTGGCCAGAAAAACGGGATTGCCGTCACGGTCTTTGGCCATCGCGCCGCGATTAAGGTCGATAAAGCTCTTGAGGTCGGCGGGATCTTCAGCCGAAATCCAGCGTGCTGTCTCGAACGGCGCCATTTCGAGCGCCGCATCGACCTTATACTCTGCCGCGAGCCGGCTGAGCAGTACCTCGAGCTGCAATTGGCCTACCACGCCAACGATCCAGTTCGAGCCGATTTCAGGGTAGAAGACCTGCGTCACGCCTTCTTCGGCCATGTCGTCCAGCGCTTTTCTGAGCTGCTTGGTCTTGGTCGGGTCCTTGAGCGCGACACGTCGCAGGATTTCCGGCGCGAAATTGGGCAGGCCGGTGAAACGGACATCGGCACGCTCGCTCAGCGTATCGCCGACGCGCAAGGTGCCGTGATTGGGAATGCCGATAATGTCGCCCGGAAAGGCCTCGTCGGCCAGCTCGCGGTTTTGCGCGAAGAACAGGATCGGCGAATGGATCGCAATCGGTTTGCCATGCCCCGTTGGCGTCAGCTTCATGCCGCGTTTAAAGACGCCCGAGCAGAGCCGCATGAAGGCGATACGGTCGCGGTGCTGTGGGTCCATATTAGCCTGCACCTTGAAGACGAAACCGGTGACGTCGGCGCGGTCGGGCGAGACCGGGCCGGGCTCGGCGGGCTGTGGGCGCGGCCCCGGCGCGTGGCGCGCAAGTGCGTCGATAAGTTCGCCGACGCCGAAATCCTTGAGCGCCGAGCCGAAATAGACCGGCGTCTGGTCGCCCGCGCGGTACGCCTCGGGATCGAAAGCGCCATAGCCCCCCAGTGCCAGTTCGGCATCGTCGCGAAGTTTGGCCAGCCCGACCGGCGAGAGCTTGTCGGCCAGTGCGGGGTCCTCCAGCCCGGAGAACAGAGTTGCCCTGCCGAGATAGTCTCGGCTGCCCCCCTCCGGCTGCATCAGCCGGTTGGCGTGGAGGTCATAGATCCCCTCAAACTCGCCACCCATCCCCACCGGCCAGCTCATCGGCGTGACATCGAGCGCTAGCATTTCGGCAATCTCGTCGAGCAGGTCAAAGGCATCGCGCCCTTCGCGATCGACCTTGTTGACGAAGGTGATGATCGGGACGGAGCGGAGCCGGCAAACCTCAAACAATTTGCGCGTCTGGGCCTCGATACCGCGTGCGGCGTCGATCACCATTACCGCGGAATCGACCGCGGTCAGCGTGCGATACGTATCTTCCGAAAAATCCTCGTGCCCTGGCGTATCAAGCAGATTGAAGGTGATGCCGTCCTTTTCAAAGGTCATCACTGAGGAGGTGACCGAGATGCCGCGCTGCTGCTCGATCTTCATCCAGTCCGATCGCGCGCGGCGATTTTGGCCGCGCGCCTTGACCTCACCGGCGAGATGGATTGCACCGCCAAAATAGAGCAATTTCTCGGTCAGCGTGGTCTTGCCAGCATCGGGATGGGAAATGATCGCAAAAGTGCGGCGGTCGTTGGTCTGAGTCATCGCGCGCGCCCTACGCGGGCGGCGCGCGCAAGTCGAGACCGTCGCCCCGCTCAGCGGCAGCCCGGCCTAGCGCTTCTTCTTGCTTTTATGTTTGCGTCGCTCACGCTCGAGCGTGATAATTCGGGAGAAACAGGCCAGCACTTCATCGGGGTGGTGGCCGCGCGCCAGCCGGCGCAGGCGGAAATTCACATGCGCCATACGCTGGTAATAACGCATAAAGGCGCTGTTAATCGCGCCGCCGGCCGCCGCGCCGACCAGCGGCGCGGCGCGGGTCAGGATGCCCTCGCTCAGCGCCTTGCCGAATTGCGGCACCACAGCGCGGATCGTGGCCGAGACCGATTGGTGGCTGAGCGCGATGCGGCCGGCCCAAAGCCCGGTATCGAGGCTGTCGTCGTCGACCAGCGGGCCGCCGGTACCAAACACCGCGATGCATTGCGCGCGGACATCAGGATCATCGAGATCTTCGCCGTAGCTCGCGGCGATTTCCTGGATTGAGCGCAAGATGAGCGTCGTGGTGACCGCCAGATCGGCGAGCGTCGTGGCGATGCCCCCCGCGCCGCCGACGATTCCGGCAACCCCGGCGGCAAATCGGTGAAACCCTTCGCGGTTGCGGATCGGTCGCTTGCTCTTGCGCCGCCGCCCACCATGGGTGGTGAAGGCAATGGCATAGGCCTGGCGCAACGCCAGATCGACGACGCCCTGCAGCTTGTCCTCGAAATTATCGGGCAGCCAGTCAATCACCTGATCGGCGCGCTCGCCTGCCTTGGCAGCAAGCGCCAACAGGCCACCGCCGGCATCTTCGTGGATTTCGGCGATCGCCAGCAGCTCCACGAGTTCGGACTCGGTGAAGGCGGCGCAGGCATTCCCCGGGTCAATATCGGCCATGTCGATTCCCCTGTCGCAAAAACCTATCGATCTCCCGGTCGATGGCAAGCGATTCGCCATTGGCGGCAATTCTCAGCCTGAGACGGTTATCTGCATCTCAACGCAATGTTGCCCATCCGGGGCCACGTCCAGGATGCCGGGCTTTTCCCGGAAATCCCCGCCAAAGCCGACGCTATCGGCGATGCCGATCCAAGGCTCGATGCACAGGAACGATGCGCCGGGCTTGGTCCAAATGCCTAATCGGGGGGTATCGGGAAACGCAATGTCGAGCTGAGGGCCGATGGCCGCGCCATAGGAAAGCCGGCGCGATTCGATCGGGCTCCAGATCAGCGCATCTCGTTCGAACAGGGCGTCTTGGAGCAGCAGCATATTGCCGCGCACCGGCGTCGGTCGATCCGCGGCAATCAGGCCGTCTGGGGTTAGGCCCTTGAGCATGCCGGGTTCATCGGTTTGGAAAAGGATGCGGTGGTCCGCGCGCGCCGCGCCATAAGGCAAGGGCCAAGCGAAGGCCGGGTGCCAGCCAAAGCTGAATGGCATCGGAATGTCGCCGCCATTGCCAATTTTCGCGGTCATGGTCAGCGTCGTCTCTTCTATCGCAAAGCCGATTTCGAGTAGGAAATGAAACGGGAATTGTTCGCGGGTCTCAACCGTGTCGGTCATGCGGAACAGCGCGCTGCTGCCGGTCACATCGACTGCGTCGAACATTGATCTTCTGGCAAAGCCGTGCTTTTCCATGCGGTAGGACACCCCGTCCAGCCACAGCACATCGTCGTTTAACCGGCCGACAATGGGAAACAGGATCGGCGCGCGTCCGGCCCAGAAGGCCGGATCGGCATCGGTCATCAGCTCGCGGCCCGCGGCATCGCGCAAGGAGGAAAGCTCGGCACCAAAGGGATTGATCGCAGCGCGCAGCTGGCTGGAGCCAATCTCGATCAGGCTGTCGTCAGGCATGCCGTCTCCCGTTGCTGCACGCACCGCCACGCGGCGATGATCGCATCGACGCTTGTATCGGCTTCAGCCATCGTTGTCGCGATCGAGGTAACCGAGCAGCGCATTGCCAGCGCCCCCCGCCATTCGGTGCTGCCCAAAAAGGCGATGGCATCGTCCTGCACCTGGCGAACGGTGGCCAACGTCAACCGATCAGCATCGGTCCTCTCGCCAAAGCGCACCATGAATTGGTTGAGCGTGACCGGGGCAACCAAGCTGATCCCATCTTCAGCATCGAGCCGCGCCGCCATATGCGCGGCGATCCGGCAATGCTGCTCGACCATCTCGCCAATGCCCTGGCGGCCGAGCTGGCGGATCATCGCCCAGGCCGCAAAGCCGCGCGCGCGGCGCGACAATTCAGGCACATAGGTCGACGGATCGCGATCCGATCCCTCCGCCGGTGGCAGATAGCTTGCCGAAATCGCCATGGCGCGGGCATGGGCTGCGGCATCGCGAACGATCGCAAAGCCGCTGTCATAGGGCGTCTGGAGCCATTTATGCCCGTCTGTCGCCCAGCTATCGGCCAGCTCGACCCCCGCGGTCAGGTGCGCGCGGTCCGGCGCTGCCTGTGCCCATAGACCAAAGGCGCCGTCGACATGCAGCCACGCCCCTGCGTCCCGCGCCATCGGCGCGATCTTTGCAAAGGGATCGCAGCCACCGGTATTGATCTGCCCTGCCTGCGCGATGGCGATTACCGGCCCACTGGTCTCGTCGAGCGCGCGCCTGAAGGCACCGGGGATGATCCGCCCGAGCGAATCGCTCTCGACGATCCGCACGCGTTTTGCCCCCAGCCCCAGATATTTGAGCCCCGAAAAGACGGTGGCATGCGCGTCCGCGCCAATCAGCACAGTAATCGGCGGTGCGGCGAACAGGCCATCCGCCTCGACATCCCAGCCCACCCGCCGCAGCACCTCGCTACGGGCCGCAGCAAGACAGACGAAATTGGCAACCGTCGCGCCGGTGACGAAGCCAACCGACGCTTCGGCGGGAAGGCCGAGCAGGTCGAGCAGCCAGCCGGCCGCGATGTCCTCGATTGCCGATGCTGCGGGCGAGGCAATGGTGTTGGCGGCATTCTGCCCCCAGGCGCTCGCGAGCCAGTCGGCGGCCACACCCGTCGGGTGGCTGTTGCCGATGACCCAGCCAAAAAAGCGCGGGCCGGTCTGCGCCCGAATGCCGGGGGAGGCGCGCTCGATCAGTTCGGCGAGGATCGCCTGCGGATCGTCACCTGTTTCGGGCGTGGGCGCGGCAAACGCGGCGTGGATCGTGGCATAATCGGCCACCGGCGTGTGCAGCGCATCCGCCACGCTGCGGCGATAGGCGATGGCTGCTTGCGCTGCGTCTGCCATCGCCCCCAGGGAATCGTCCATCATGTCGCTCCGTCCTCCAACCGCTCCGCCAGGCACCTAGCAGGCCGGCGACTAGGCAACCTCCCACCGCTTGCTGCCAATCACCCGCGCAGCACTGCTCCCAGCTTGCCTGCTGCCGCGACAACCTTGTCTGCGATCGCCTTCAGCGCCTCGTCGGTGAAGCTCTTCTCGCTCGGCTGAAGCGTGATTTCGATTGCCAGACTCTTCGTGCCGGGCTCGACACCCGAGCCTGTGAACACATCGAACAAGCGCGCCGCCGAGATCGCCGCCTTGTCCGCGCCCTTCACTGCGCGCACCAGCGCATCAGCGGCGAGGCCATCGGGCACCAGGAACGCGAAATCGCGCGTCACCGATTGCAACGCCGGCGGCGCAAAGGCCGGACGCATGAAGCCGCTCGATCGCTTTGCCGGAATCGCATCCAGATAGACCTCGACCGCTGCTACCGCGCCATCCAGATCGAATGCCTTAAGCGTCAGCGGGTGGAGCATGCCGAAGGCTGCAAGCACCGTCTTAGGCCCCAGCCGGAGCGTGCCCGATTGGCCGGGGTGCCAGGCGTCCCCTGCCTCCCCGAATACCTGCAGGTTGTCGACCGGCGCGCCCGCCTCGGCGAGCAACGCCAGCGCCTCGGCCTTGGCATCGAACGCGTCGAAGGCGACGGCCTTGCCGCTCTGCCAATCGCGCGCCCGCTTGTCGCCCGCCAGCACCACGCCCAGCGTCGCGCGTTCAGCATCGGCAAGGTAACGCCGACCAATCTCGAACAGCCGCACGCTGCTCGCGCCGCGCTTCAGGTTGCGCTCGGCAGCGGCGAGCAGGCCGGGCAGCAATGACGGCCGCATCACCTTTAGATCCTCGCTGATCGGGTTGGCGAGCGTCCACGCACCCCCGCCGAACACGGCAGCCTGTGCTGCCGGCAGGAAGCTCCAGGTGATCGCCTCATTCAGCCCGCGCACGGCAGCGGCACGACGCACGCGGCGTTCGAGCTTTTGCTCAGGCGTCGCGGTCGGCGTCGCGACACCGGGCACGCGCGGTAGCGGCGTCGACGGCACCTTGTCGATGCCCTCGATGCGGATCACTTCCTCGACCAGATCGGCCGATCCGTCGACATCGCGGCGCCAGCTCGGCGGCGTTACCTGCCAGTCATCGGTCACCTCGAAACCCAGGCTTTCGAGGATCGTGCGCTGGCGTGCGGGCTCGATCGCCAGCCCGCCGAGCGTTTCGGCGCGGTTGGGATCATAGCCGATCGTGCGTTCGCCATGCGGCGGCGTGCCCGCCCGCGTCACACCGCTCGCCGTGCCACCGCAATGCTCGGTCACCAGCCAGGTCGCGATCGCTAGGCCCTCGTCGAGAAATGCCGGATCGACGCCGCGTTCGAACCGCGTGCGCGCGTCGCTGGTGAGCAGCAGTTTCTGCCCCGTCCGCGCGATGCTTTCGGGGTCGAAATAGGCGCATTCGATCAGCACGTCGGTGGTCGTCTCGGCAACGCCGGTTTCCTCGCCGCCCATGATGCCGCCGATGTCATGCACTTTCTCGTCGTCGGCGATGACCGTCATGGTTTCGTCGAGCGCATAGGTCTTGCCGTTGAGCGCGACCACGCTTTCGCCGCTCTGTGCTTTCCGCGCCACCAGCCCGCCGACCAGCTTGGCTTGATCATAGACGTGCAGCGGGCGGCCAAGATCGAACATCACGAAATTGGTGATGTCGACCAGCACCGAAATCGGCTTCTGCCCGATCGCCTTCAGCTTTTGCTGCATCCACGCCGGCGACGCGCCGTTCGTGACGCCAGCCACCGCCTGTGCATAAAAGGCCGGGCAGCCAGCGGGATCATCGGTGCGGACGTTTGGGCCGGGGCCCTCGCCAGTCGCTGTCACCGCCGCCATGCGATACACATCGGCGAGCGGGCGCAGCGTGCCCATGCCGCCCGCCGCCAGGTCGCGGGCGATGCCGCGCACGCCCATGCAATCCTGCTTGTTGGGCGTCACCGACACGTCGATCACCGGATCGGTGAGCCCGGCATAATCGGGATAGCTCGAGCCGACCGGCGCATCGCTCGGCAGCTCGATGATGCCGTCATGG
>NCGD01000013.1 GCA_002281535.1 Sphingomonas sp. 28-63-12 | reverse complement strand
CGAAAGCCAGGCGCGCGGCTACAAGCCCGGCCGCTTCAGCTTCAACGTCAAGGGCGGCCGGTGTGAGGCGTGCCAGGGCGACGGCCTGCTCAAGATCGAGATGCACTTCCTCCCCGACGTCTATGTCACCTGCGACGTCTGCCACGGCGCGCGCTACAACCGCGAAACGCTGGAGGTGAAGTTCAAGGGCCTCAGCATCGCCGATGTGCTCGACATGACGGTCGAGGACGCGGTCGAATTCTTCAAGGCCGTCCCCCCCATCCGCGACAAGATGGCCATGCTGGCGGAGGTTGGTCTCGGCTATGTCAAGGTCGGCCAGCAGGCGACGACGCTGAGCGGCGGCGAGGCGCAGCGCGTGAAACTCGCCAAGGAATTGTCGCGGCGGGCGACCGGCAACACGCTGTATATTCTCGACGAGCCGACCACGGGGCTGCATTTCGAGGATGTGCGCAAATTGCTGGAAGTGCTCCACGCGCTGGTCGAGCAGGGGAATACCGTGGTGGTGATCGAGCATAATCTGGACGTCATCAAGACCGCCGACTGGGTGCTCGACCTGGGGCCGGAGGGCGGCGTCAAGGGCGGGGAGATCGTGGCGGAGGGGACACCGGAAAAGGTGGCGGGGGTGAAGGGGAGCTTTACGGGGCGGTATTTGGCGCCGTTGTTGGAGAAGAAGCCCGCGAAGGCAGCGGCGGGGTGAGCTATCGCCCCGAATTCGAAGCGGCGCTGCGGCTGCTCGCACAGGCGAGCGAGGCGATGGTCGCGCGGGGATATCAGCGCCCGGTGCTCGTTGGCGGCGGGGCGGTCGAGCTATATTCGGCAAGCGCGATCAGCACGGGCGATTTCGATCTGTCGACCGCGTGCCAATCTGAATTCGAAGAGATTTTGTGCGGTCTCGGCTTCGTGCGACCATCCGGCCCCGGCACGGCAACGCGCGGCTGGATTCACCCGCAGCTTGCTTTGGGTTTCGAGATCGTCTCGGCAACCCTGCTCAATGGCCTGGCGGATCGGGACCGCGTGCTGCTGGTTGATGTCGGTCCGGAGGGTGAAGCCGCGATCCTGTCGGTGGAGGATATCATCGCTGACCGGATGGGCCAGTTCGCCAGCGGCAGCGCCCCCGAAATGCGCGAACAGGCGCGTCGCTTGCTCGCGCTTCACAGCGACGCCGACCGCGCCTATCTTGAGCGGCGCATTCGCGAGGAGACCGGCGGTGACTATGGATGGCAAGACGTCTAGGCGCACCACGCTCGCCGCCCTCGCTGCCGACATCGCCCGCCGCCGTGCGGCAACCGGCATCACCGATCTTCCCCGCAACAGCGGCAAGCGGCGAACTGAGAGCAAACGGGGGTTGCTGAAGGCGATCGAGGATGCGGGCGGGAAGTGGTGAGAATTTGAGGGGCTGGTCCGCGCAACCTGCTGGAAGCCCGTCCTGAGCTTGACGAAGGATTCGCCACGCATTGGTCGGGCAGGGAAAACCGTGGTGGTGATCGAGCATAACCAGCCTGCCCCGCCGACGGCAGGGGTCATCAAGACGGCGGACTGGGTGCTCGACCTGGGGCCGGAGGGTGGCGTCAAGGGCGGGGAGATTGTGGCGGAAGGGACGCCGGAGAAGGTGGCGGGGGTGAAGGGGAGCTTTACGGGGCGGTATTTGGCACCGCCGTCGGGGAATCAGAACGTCGGGGCTAGGATGATGCCAAGTCATGATCCCCACATGCTTTCTATTGTGCAATTTGTGCTTAATATCTCGCCAAAATCTAGGAGCGAGACATGTTCTATATACATTTGTTCCGCGTTAAATGTGAATCCCTTCCACAGGGAGACTTCCTACGAGCGTCCCGAGATTCGGTGGAAGTTATCTCGAAATCGATAGAGTCCAAGCCAACCGCGGAGGTGGGACGCAGATCGGAATGGCATATCGGTAACGTCGAGCGTGTCGATGGCGGTGGAATTGCCTTTGCGATGGGGCGTACTCAAGCGGTAACGTCGCCAAAATTTGACAGTGTTAGTCATGATTTCGTCGAAGAGGAAGCCATGAAGGCTCCATTCACTATTGGAGTTTTCGATGTTGAAACGCAGGCCTGCGGGATCATACGTAAAACGGGTGTATCCCAAAACTCATCAGAAGTTGCGAGAAATTTGGAAGTTTTGTTGAATGCCGCTCGTTTCGCTCGCGAGAGTAATAGTCGTATAATAGTCGAGCCCATTCCAGACCCTGTTGGTTTTATAGACGCGATAAGACGAGCAAAAGCTGTAACTCGGTTTATCTTTACGGTCTCTCGACCCAATCCCCACGACGTTAACAGGTTAATACAGCGCCCTGCCGAAGAGTTTACAGAGGCGGCAGAAGGTACGAGAACCAGAGTTGAAGTCGAAGGTGAAAACCTAAACAAGGATTTAATCGAAGAGGTGGCGCATGCAACTGCCGCTGTGGGTGAAATTGCAGCAGCCAACATAATTCCTGAGGGTGGCGGTCGTACAAAACGAGTGTATTTGAGTGGAAATGCGGTAGTGGAACCCGTCGAGACTAACGAGAAGACTTCAGTTTTCGCAGCCATTTTGGATCGCACGCGCGCAGCATACGCTCGTGTGAGAAACAGTGCCCGCCCGTGATCACGTTCTGGAAATGGTTGCGAGTGGGCTCGGGTAATGCACCAGCAGGATTTCGTAACATATTTAATGCATGGCTTGCATTACATGCCACAATCGCACTAGCTGCAACCTATTCGATCGTGGCAGATCCCGTGTCATTTGCAGCTAAGGCTTTATTTCCTGCATCTTCCGTATTGATCGGCATGTCGATGGCTTGGACTACCCGGGCTTCAACAGTGCTACAGACGAAAGAATTGCGAGATGCGCTGTTTAATGATGAGCGACCGGCAGAAGACTACGTTTACGGTTTTCAATTATCGATATTGATCGTAATGATCATGGTTGGATACGTTGCTTTAATGGCTGGCGGTGGAATAAACCTAACTGTGTTTGGTAATTATTGGGATAATAGATTATCAGCTTACTGGATGTACTTTTTGATTAGTTTGGCGCTTAGAGAATGTTGGGGAGTTGTAAACTTCACAAACATGCTGAGCATGTTAGAATATCGTAGGAAAAAATAAAAATGGAGTAGAGGCGATGGCTGAAAAGATAGCGAATCCTGTATATTTGGCAGAGTTTAATCGATGCGTTGGTGACAATATAAAGAATGTAGTTCGGCGCTTGCGAAGCCGAGGTTATGAGGCCAGCTTAATTCGCCATAAAACGACTGTGATCTTAAGACGGCCCGCCGGTCAGTCGTTTAGGAAATTCAAGCAAGACATAGCGGAGCTAGTACAGGACGACATTGGTTCGGTAATTGTGTCATCTACATCTGGCAAGATGTGGTTGCTCGATAACAAGGGTAATCGACCCGGCGAAATGCAACTCATTGATGAGAGCGACGTTTAAATTACGGTGCCAATCTGCTGCTGAATGCCTCAACCTCTGGCTCGACTCACAACCCCGCCGCCTTCCGCAGCGCCTCGTTCATCCGCCCCTGCCAGCCCGGCCCACCCTCGCGAAACCGCGCGATCACATCCGGATCGATCCGCAGCGTCACCTGCTGCTTCGCCACGCCGCGCATTGGCGGGCGGCCGCGCACCACGCCGTTTGGGCCGAGATAGCCCGTCGCTTCGCGGATCACCTTGCCGCCGATGGAAAGCGCGGCAATGTCGAACATCTCCTCGGTCCATTCCGGCGCGTCGTCCGCCGGATCAAGCCAGACGGGTTCGGTATTTGGCTTGCTCTCGCTCATTGGCCTTCCTCATCGATATCACGCGCCGCCCGTTGTCCGCCTCTGACCAGATGATCGCTACCATCCGACCGTCCAGTAGCCCGATCGTGGAGAAACGTCGCTCCGGATAGGCAAAGCGAACATCCTCGAACTCAAAGACCGGGCCGTCGAACACTTTGCCTGCGTCGGCGAAGTCGAGTCCACGATCAGCAAGCGTCAGGGCGCGTTTGAGCGGATCGAAGCTGATCTCCACGCATGGGAATATGTAACTACGGAATTGGGGTTGTCAATTGGGGGTGGAGTAGGGGAGCGCCGCGGCAAAGCCGCGTCGGTCGCGGCTTCTCGCCGCGCCGGCCGGGCTCGCCCGCGCGGTCGCACGGCGCTGGAGTTAGCGTTCGCTAAATCCTGGCGTGCGTGCGCCTTCATCAGCGCAAAATACCCGACGAACCGCGCCCCCATCTGCGGCCCTTGCGCGTTCACTCCTCACCACAAACCAAGGAGTTATGCTCATGACCGAGACCAGCTATGACATCCGCACGCTCAACGGCCTGATCGCCACCACGATCGACAGCGTCGATGGCTATACCGAAGCCGCCAGGGATGCCGACAACAGCCGCTTTGCCGCGCTGTTCACCAGCCGCGCGACCGAGCGTCGCCAGGTTGCCAGCTCGCTCCAGGCCGAAGTGTCAAAGCTCGGTGGCAATCCGGAGGATGACGGCACGATCCTCGCCAGCGCGCACCGCACCTTCCTTGATCTCAAGGCCGCCGTGACCGGCCAGGACGATCAGGCCATCGTCAACGAGGTCGAGCGCGGCGAAGATCATATCAAGGCCAAGTTCGAAACCGCGCTGAACGACCAGGACCTCGGCGCGGCAACGCGCTCGGCAATTGGTGCGGCGTGGCAGTCGGTCAAGGCCGGGCATGATGAGATGCGCGATCTGAAGCACAGCCTGCAGAACAGGTAATCGAGCTCCGAGCGGAGGGACGCGGGTGGCTGAAAGGCCGCCCGCGTTCTTTTGTGGGGGGAGGGGTTGGAAGGCCGCCGCGGCAAAGCCGCGTCGTCGGTCGCGGCTTGAGGCCGCGCCGGCCGGGCTTGCCCGCGCGGGCGCGCGGCGCTGGATTTAGCTGTCGCGAAATCCTAGCATGCGCGCGCCATGTGCAATGAAGCCGCTCGCCGCATTTCCCTCGGCCAGCTCCGTGAGGACTGGTCGCAGATCAAGATCCCGCTCGTTTTCCCCGAAGGCGCGCCCAACATGGCGCCGCTCGAGAGCATCCGCATCACCGATCCCACCGTCATCATCCGCGCCGCCGCTGGCGATGCCGCCAGCACTGTGCCCAACACCGCGCTCACCGCCGAACTCGTCACCCGCCGCTGGAGCTGGCCGCTCACCAGCGGGCCCGGCGCGGGCAAGCCGCTCTATAATCTGCGCAGCGAAGGTCGCCGCTTCGGCAATTCGGCCGCCGGCGGCCGCTGCCTGATTCCGGTCGATGGCTTCTACGAATTCACCGCGCCCGAGCCGGGGCAGAAGCGCAAGACCAAATGGATTTTCACGCCCGCGCCGGGCGGCGCGCTGGCGGGCGCGTATCTCTGCATTGCCGGTATCTGGCGCACGCACGAAACCGTGGGGGAGGCCTTCACGATGCTGACGACCACGCCCGGCCCCGATGTCGCGCCCTATCATTCGCGCCAGGTCGTCCTCCTGCCGCGCGCGCATTGGGGGCATTGGATTGCCGGGCAGCTGCCCGCAGCCGATCTCATCGCCCCGGCCCCGGCGGGATCGCTGGCGGTGGCGCGGGTCTAGCGCCGCGCCGGGCTGGCCGTTGCGCGAAACCAACCGCGCGCACCAAGGGCATCAACGCCCGGACGGTGCCCCTGCCCTGAACGACCGACGCAACGAAATCGCCGTCTGCGCATTCAACCTCCAATACCAACGCTGGAGAGATGACATGCGCACGATCACCCTTGGCCTGCTGGCCGCGTCTACCCTGCTCGCCGGTTGCGAGACCTATGGCAGCACCGGGCCGGGCTATGCCTCGGATTATCGGCGCTATGATTACAACAATCCCGATCCGCAATATGGCGGCTATTATGCCGACAAATATTATCGCGAGGATAATCGCCGCTATCAGGAGCATCGGCTGAACCAGAATGACCGCGTCTATCGCGGCCAGGACGGGCGCTATTATTGCCGCCGCAATGACGGCACCACCGGGCTGGTGGTCGGCGCCGCAGTTGGCGGGCTGCTTGGCAATCTGATCGCCCCGGGCGGGTCGAAGGTGCTCGGCACCCTGCTCGGCGCCGGTGGCGGCGCGCTCGCCGGCCAGGCGATCGACAAGAACGACCAGAACGACGTGCGCTGCCGCTAAGCCGGTAATGCCGCTGCGTGGCGGGGAGATTGGTGACACTCTTCCCGCCGCCCGGCGCTCCGCCGGCGCGTGACCCGCTTGCCGCGCGGCAAAGCTGTGCTATCCGACGCTGTCCTCCAGGAAAGAACAGCTGCATGCGGATTGCCCTTGTCGTCGCGACCCTTTTTGCCACCGTCAGCGCCCCGGCGCTGGCCGCGCCCCGCCAATATGCCGGGCTTGCCCTCAACGCGGCCGGGGACCGCATCGCCACGGTCGAGACGGTCAGCGGCGGCCATGGCAAGATCCTGCTGCGCAAGGCGAGCGACGGCCGCATCGTTGCGACGATCGATCCCTGCGCGACGTGCAGCTATGCCGGGCTGAGCTTTGCCGACGACGGCACGCTGGCCTTTCTCGCGCGCGATCGCACCGCCGGCACGGTCACGCTTGAACTCGCGCACAGCGATGCGTCGCTGCAGACGGTCGCCACGATCAAGGGCATCGCCCAGACGCCGCGCTTCTCGCCCGATGGCAAGCGCATCGCCTTGCTCGTCACGATCGGCGCCGCCAAGGAATCGGGCGCGGCCCAGGCCGGGGTGCGCCAGGTCGGCGAGATTGGCGAGAAGAATGACGATCAGCGCCTCGCGATATTCGCGCTCGGCGCGGCCCCGCTTGCCGCGGAAGCGGTCAAGCCGCTCTCGCCCGAAGGCCGCTATATCTATGAATATGACTGGACCCCGGACGGGACCGAACTGGTTGTCACCTCGGCGCTCGGCAATGGCGATGCCAATTGGTGGGTGGCAACGCTCGACGCGGTCGATGCGCAGACCGGCGCGATCCGCCAGATCGCCAAACCGGCCACCCAGCTGAACTTTCCGCGCGTCTCGCCCGATGGCAAGACGGTCGCCTATATTGGCGGGCTGATGAGCGATTTCGGCTCGGTCGGCGGCGATGTCTGGACGGTGCCGCTGGCCGGCGGCGCGCCGGTCAATATCACCGACGGGGCCAGGGCGACGGCCACCTCGCTCGACTGGACCCGGGCGGGCCTGCGCGCCGTGGTGCTCAAGGGCGATCAGGCGCAACTGGTCGCGGTCGCCGCCGATACCGGCTTTTCCGCGCCCTTGTTCAGCCGCGCGGCCAGCTTTGGCGCCGGTGACGGGCGCGCGGCGTTCAGCGCCGATGGCCGTCAGGTGGCAACGGTCGTGCAGGATTATGCGCATGCCCCGGCGATTTTCGCCGGCAAGCCCGCCAGCCCGCGCCAGATCAGCCATGACAATGACGATATCCGTGCGCTCGTCGCGGCGCGCAGCGTCAGCTGGAAGAATGACGGCTTTGACGTGCAGGGCTGGCTGCTCGCACCGATCGGTGCCGATCCCGCCAACAAGGCGCCGATGATCACGATCGTCCATGGCGGCCCGGCAGCGGCCAATGTCCCCAATTTCGTCGATCGCGGCGGCATGGCCGAACTGGTGCGCGCGGGCTATTATGTCTTCCTGCCCAATCCACGCGGCAGCTATGGCCAGGGCGAAGCGTTCGCCGCGGCCAACAAGCGCGATTTCGGCGGCGGCGATCTGCGCGACATCCTGACGGGAATCGACGCTGTGGAGAAAGTCGCCCCGATCGATGATGCGCGGCTCGGGCTGACCGGGGGCAGCTATGGCGGGTTCATGGCGATGTGGGCCAACACCCAGACCAACCGCTTCAAGGCGATCGTGGCGGGTGCCGGGCTGTCTAACTGGATCAGCTATTATGGCACCAATGGCATCGATCAGTGGATGCTGCCCTATTTCGGCAAGACGCTGTACGAAGATTATGACGCCTATAAAGCGCCCTCGGCGATCTATTTCATGAAAGCCGCGCGCACGCCCACCTTCATCTATGTCGGCGAACGCGATATCGAAGTGCCGCCGACCCAGTCGATCGAATATTGGCACGCGCTGAAGGATCTCGGCGTGCCCACCAGCCTGGTGATCTATGCCGAGGAAGGCCATGGCATCCGCGGACCGGCCAATGCGATCGACGTCCAGAAGCGGACAATTGCGTGGTTCGACAAATATCTGGCGACGAAATAGCGGCGGATCAGCGCAGCGGCCTGCCGCTGTCCTTCCATTTGTCGAGGATGGTCGATTCCGGCAGCGTGTCGGCGGCGGGGCGGCTGGGCGCATAGCCGGCGATCGGCAGGCTGCTTTGCGCATAGGCCGGCTGGATCGTCGCTGCAGCCGTGCGCGGCCGGGGCGCATTCGCTGCGGCAATCGCATTCGCTGTAGCAATCGCATAGGGGCTGGTCGGCAGCGGCAAAGCCGCGCGCGAATGCGGGCCGGGCACCGGCTCGCCGCCCAGATAGGGCTGGCGGAACGCGGCCGGTGTTCCCCAATAGCCTTGCCAGCGATGGAAGAAATGCGCGCCGATTGCCGCCGTCATCACCAATTGCCGGTTCCAGGCCGGGGTGACGGCATAGGTGTGATAATGGGTGGCTGTGCCCACATCGCGCTCGACGGCGCCGGCCAGCATCACCGCCGCCACCCGCATGGCCCGCAGCCAGCTCGCCCGTGTCGGCACCCGCGCCATTGATCCGTCACAGGCATAGCTGAACTGGCAGCCCGTTGCGCGTTCCGATCCCTGATAGACCACGCCGCAGACAGTGGCGGGAAAGGCCGGGTGGCGCACGCGGTTCAGGATGACCTGCGCCACCGCGCGCTGGCCGGCATCGGGCTCGTTGGCCGCCTCATAATAGATTGCGGCCGTCAGGCATTGCAGGGCGCGGTCACGGTCGGTCGCGCTGGCGTTGCGCATCGAAAAGGGAGCGGCGGGGTGGATCGTGCCGTCCATCCCTTGCGCGGCATCAGCCGGCACGGGCAGGTCGGGTAAGGCGGCAGTGCCGGTGGTACCGGTGGCGGGCGCCGCATCGGCATCGGCAGCATAGAGCAGGGCGGCACCGGGGAAATGATCCTCGGCCTCATAGCCCGCCGCGCGCACCACGTTATGGCCGGGGGCCGATTGGCTGGCGATGATCGCCCGGATCGCGGCTTGCGCGGAATAGCCAAGGCACACGATCGCGAGCAGCGCGGCGGCACTTGCTACCCGTATCTGCCTGCCCGTAAACCGCCGCCAGAACACGCCCGAAATCCCTTTGCCACCGCCCCGGACGTCACCTGTCCGGCGCCCGGCGCCATAGCGCGTTTCGGCGTGGTCCGCGCGGGCTGATTTTGCCATGTCCCGCCGCGAAACACTTGATGGTTAACGTAATTGTCTGTTCATTTCAGCGTCGGCGAGTCGAGTTTCAGCGCGCTGGCCGGGATCAGTTCAAGCGCTGGATAGGCCTTGCGGAGATCGTCGATGAACAGCTTTGATTCACCAACCACGACGATGCTGGCGGCGGCCGGGTCGAGCAATTGCGCGGCGGCGGCCTGCACCGCTGCCGGATCGACGCTCTCGATCCGGATGGCATAGTCTTTTAGCTCGGTCAGCGGCACGTCATCGATGACATAGCCGCCGATCAGTCCGGCAATGCCGCCCGTCGTCTCGGTCGATCGGCCAAAGCCGCCGATCAGTACGGCCTTGCGCGTCTCGAGCTCGGCGGCAGCGGCGGGTTCGCTGCCCAGCCGCTTCATCTCGGCGACGACCAGCCCCACGACTTCGGCCGCCGACGGGTTCTTGGTCTGCGTGCTGGCACTGATCGGCCCGGGCTGGCGCCGCGCCGAAACCGTGCTGCCCGCCCCATAAGACAGACCGCGCTTGATGCGGATTTCCTGATTGAGCCGCGACGAGAAGCCCACGCCCAGGGTCGCATTGGCGACAGCAGCCGGATAATAGCCCGCATCCCTGCGCGCGATACCGGGCCGGGCGACCACGACACCGGCCTGGCCGGCACCCGGGAAATCGACCACGATCACCCGCGGCGCCGGATAGCTTGCTCTGACGGCTGGTGCGGCGGGCGCAGCGAGGGCAGGGGCCTTCCAGCTGGCGAAGTTGCTGCTTGCCAGCGCCTGGGCCTGGGCCAGCGTGATGTCGCCGACCAGAACCAGGGCAGCGCGATCGGGCCGCCAGCTCGTCGCATAGCTTTTGACGATATCGGCACGGCTGATCGCCTTCAGCCCGTCGGGCGTGCCGGTCAGCACATGGCCATAGGGTTTGTTGCCGAACACCGCGCGCGCGGCGACGATGCCGGCGAGCTGCGCCGGATCCTTGAGCTCGACGCCGATACCATCGATCGCCTGGGTGCGGGCGCGGTCTATTTCCGCCTGCGCAAAGGCCGGGCGCATCGCCACATCGGCCAGGATCGCCATCGCCGGCTCGGCCTGATCCGATTTGACGCCGACGCTGATGGTGGCACCATCCCAGTCGATATCGCTGCTGATCGACCCGCCGAGCGATTCGATCTCGCGGGCGATCTGGGTGGCGGACCGGGTAGTCGTGCCCTTGGTCAGCAACTCGGCGGTCAGGCTGTTCAGCCCCGGCAAATTGCCCGGATCAACCGCGCCGCCGCCGGGCGCAACAACCAGACTGGCGGCGATCAGCGGCAAATCATGCTTTTCAACGACGATCACCCGCAAGCCATTGGCCAGCCGCGTTTCGACCGGTGCCGGGATCGCCGCGCTGACCGGGGCGGCCGGTGGCGGCGGCAGGATTCGCTCGGCCGCTGTTGCCGGGGCGACGATCTTGATATCGGCCGGGGGCGTCAGCGCGGCGACCTGCACCGTGGCGGCAACGTCGATCGGATCGCCTTTCGGGCCACCCGGGGTGGCGGGCAGATAGCGGATCGTCGCCGCGCGATTGTCGGTCAGATAACGCTTGGCGACGCGCTGGATATCGGCGGCGGTGACATTGGCAAGTGCGGCAAGCTGGCGGTCGGCAGCGCCGGCATCGCCGTCGATAATCACCGCACTGGCGATCGTCGACGCCTTGCCATTGGCGGTTTCGCGCTCGTTGAGTACGCCGGTGATGATTTGGTTCTTCGCCTCGCTCAATTCGGCCTCGGTTACCGGTTGCTCGCGAACACGCCGGATCTCGGCCTTGAGCCCCGCTTCGCCAGCCCCGGCCGATTTGCCGCCGGCCAGGATCGCATAAACGGCGAAGGCGCCGGTTGATTGCTTGGAATCCAGAAACGTCCCCGCCGATTGGGCGATCTGGTCGCGATAGACCAGTGATTCATAAATGCGCGAGCTTTCGCCTGCCGACAAAATCGCATTCAGCACCGCCAGCGCTGCCGAATCGGGATCGCGATCGGCCGGGATTGGATAGCTGATCAGCACCGCCGGCAGCGGCGTGTTGTCTTCATAGACCGTCCGGGTGATCGCGGCGGTGCGCTCGGGCTCGGTTACCGTCACGCGCGGGATTGGGCGATCGGGCCTGGCAATGCCGGCGAAATATTGATCGACCCAGGCGTTGAGTTGCGCGGGGTCGAAATTGCCCGCCACCACCAGCACGGCATTGTCGGGCCGATAATAAGTCGCGTGGAAGGCGCGGACATCGTCGATCGATGCCGCTTCAAGCGCCGCGATGCTGCCGATGCCGGGCCGGGCATAGGGGTGGGTCGTGTAGGAGATTTCGGGGAAATAGAGCGAGAACAGCTTGCCATAAGGGGCAGCCAATACCCGCAGCCGCAGCTCCTCCTTCACCACGTCGCGTTCTGAGGCAAAGCTGGTCGGCTCGACCACCAGAGACGCCATCCGGTCGGCCTCGGCGAACAGCAACCGCTGCAGGTGATTGGCGGGGACGGTCTCGTAATAATTGGTGTAATCGTCGTTGGTCGATGCATTGTTGTAGCCGCCGACATCCTCGGTCAGCCGGTCGAACTGCTCGGCGACCAGGTTGCGCGTTGCCTTGAACATCAGATGTTCGAACATGTGCGCAAAGCCCGATCGCCCCTTGGGGTCATCCTTCGATCCGACATCATACCAGACCTGCACCGATACGGTCGCCGTTCCCGTGTCACGGATCGCAAAGACGCGCAGGCCATTGGCCAGGGTGCGTTCGGTATAGGCGATCGGCTTGACCGCACTGGTCGATTGGGGTGCCGGCGTCTGCTGCGCCTGGGCGGTGAGCGGCAGAACGGCGGCACCGATCAGCAAGGCGGCACGGAACAGGCGCATCAACATCTTCTCCAGGACGGCATAGGGGGGCAAGGCGCCGTCAGCGTGGCGCGGGTGTGTTATGCTTGTCAATCGGCGATGCGCTGGGGAGTCGGTTCACTGGGCGCCATCGCAGCGGGGCATCGGCAAGCGTCAGCCGCGATCCTTGCGGCCGCTGCGCGCATAGAGCAGCGCGGCGGCCAGCGCGGCCGAACCGATGCCGATGCCGATGCCGATCGGCACCAACGGCCAGTTGCCTTCCTTGGCCTGCTGCTTTTTTTCCAGTTCGGTCTGGTCGCCGGCTTCGCGGACGCGCTTGGCGGCGCGGGCCGCAGCCTCGATTTCGTTCATGTCGGCCATCTTACTCTCCTTCACGCGCCGGTTCATCCGCCGGCATATCGCTTTCTGAAGTCTTGCGCATAGCTTGTCAGGCGCTGTTCGCTGATCGCGGTGCGCAAATCACTCATCAACGTCTGATAGAACCACAAATTATGCTCGGTCATCAACATCGCGCCCAAAATCTCGGCAGAGCGGACGAGGTGGTGGAGATAGGCCCGGCTCCAGCCCGCGCACACCGGGCAACCGCACCCCGGGTCAAGCGGCCCCATATCCTCGGCGAATTTCGCGTTGCGGATGTTGATCGGGCCGGTGCGGGTAAAGGCCTGGCCGGTGCGCCCCGATCGGGTCGGCAGCACGCAATCGAACATGTCGATCCCGCGCTCGACCGCGCCGACAATGTCGTCGGGCTTGCCGACCCCCATCAGATAGCGCGGTTTGTCCGCCGGCAATTGCCCGGGCGCGAAATCGAGGCAGCCAAACATCGCCGCCTGGCCCTCGCCGACCGCGAGCCCGCCCACCGCATAGCCGTCAAAGCCGATCTCGATCAGCGCATCGGCGCTGGATTGGCGCAGCGCTTCGTCGAGCGCGCCTTGCTGGATGCCAAAGATCGCCGCGCGCTCGGCATGCGCGCCGCCGCCGTCAAACGCCGCGCGCGATCGCTTGGCCCAGCGCATCGATCGCGCCATCGCCGCCTGCTGCACCTCGGGCGTCGAGGTGGTCGGGACCAGCTCGTCAAACGCCATGACGATGTCCGATCCCAGCAACCGCTGGATCTCGATCGACCGCTCGGGTGACAGCGTATGGCGGCTGCCGTCCAGATGCGATTTGAACGTCACCCCGTCTTCGTTGCGCGTGGTCAGGTCGGACAGGCTCATCACCTGATAGCCGCCGCTGTCGGTCAGGATCGGGCGGTCCCACCCCATAAACGCATGGAGCCCGCCAAGCGCGGCGACGCGTTCGGCCCCCGGTCGCAGCATGAGATGATAGGTGTTGCCCAGGAGGATGTCGGCCCCCGATGCGCGGACATCGGCAGGCTTCATTGCCTTGACGGTCGCGGCGGTGCCGACCGGCATGAAGGCGGGCGTGCGGATCGTGCCACGCTGCATCGCGATCTGCCCGGTCCGGGCGCGTCCATCGGTGGCGTTGACGGTAAAGGTAAAGCGACTCAAGCCACGGCCTCGTGCTGGTTGCCGAGCATGAACGCGATCACCTCGGCGGGCGAATCGAACACCGCATCGGGGTTGAGCGCGGTCAGGATATTGCGGTTGGCATAGCCCCACAGCACCGCAGCCGCATCGATGCCAACCTTGCGCGCAGCGGTCAGGTCGCGGGTTTCGTCGCCGATCGATATCGCATCGGCATGGGCCACCCCCAGCTTGCGCAGCACGCGCTTGAAGCGCGGGGCCTTGCCGAACAGCGATGCGCCACATTCGAACATCTCGATCTTGGCGACGAGTGCCGGGCCCAGGATCGCCCGCGCATTATGCTCGGCATTCGACGTGACCACCGCGATCCTGACGCCATTGGCGACAAGTTGGTCGATCATCGCGGCAACGCCGTCGAACAATTCGATCCGGTCGGTTTCGTCGGCCAGCCTTTTGTGGATATGGCGCGCGATCGCCGGCAGCTTCCAGCGCGGAATGCCGACATGGCGGATCACTTCGCGCGTCGTGCGCCCGCGCAAGGCTTCGACTTCGGCCGAATCGACCCGGCGAAAGCGAAACCGCTCGGCGAGATCGTCGGCAATCGACAGGAACCAATCGCCGCTGTCGGCCAGCGTCCCGTCAAAATCGAAGATCGCCAGCCGATAGCGTGGCGTGGCCCCGGTTGCGGCTGCGGCGAGGGTCAATGCCGGCGCGCTCATCGCGGTGCTCTTCCGCGCCGCCCGCGCTGATCGAGTCGATTGGGGCGCGTGCTGTCCAGCGTCAACAATTCGCTGCGCACCAGCACATCGTCCTTATCCCGATCTAGCCGGGTAAAGGTCTTGTCGATCTGGGCGGTCAGTTCGGCCAGCGTGATCCGGTTGTCGCCATCGGTATCGGTTTCATAAGCGCTGGGCAGGGCATTGCGGTCGCCCAGCCAGCGCTCAGCCCAATCGGCCATTTCGATATAGCCCATCGATTCCGGGCGGGCCTTGTCGGTGCTGGCAAAGCTGCGGGCGACGCAGGCGCGCAATTCGGTGCGGGTCACCCGGGCATCGCCGTCGGCATCGCAGGCACCGATGAACAGCGCCACCGGTTCGGCCATGATCGTTGCGTTCGGCGGCTGAGTGATCGGGGGCACGCGTTCCGCCACGGCGGGATCGGCGGTTGCAGGCGCGCGCTGCGCCGCAGCCGGCACCAATGCGAGCGCCGCAACCACGCTGCCGGCAAGGAGCAGGTGCGTCATCGGTCGCGTCGGGGGAGGAGAAGCGGTCGCCATAGCCGGCATGCGATAGCCGCCTTTGGGGGCATTGGCATAGCCCAGTTGAACGCCTTGCTGCGCTGTGGCCGATTTTTCGGGCGCTTGCGGTACTGCCGGCGGGGGCGGCGTCAGCAGCCCTAGCGCAGGGGCGCGCGCCGCGCGCTGGCCGCAATCCGGTGATAGGAGGGCAGGCCGGCGGCGAAATAATGAAGCGACGGCGCTTCGAAGGTGATCATATAGAGTTTCTTGTCGATCACGGCGGCCTCACCAATGCCCTGGCGCTCGATCTCCTCGCCCTGCACGACAAAATGATACGTGAAACGCAGCCCCGCTGCACCGGCAAAGACGGTCGGCGCGCTCGAATCGATCGTCATCAGCGAGGTGCCGATCGCGACGCGGTAGCTGTTTTCGAACAGGGCGGTGATGTCGGTGGGCAGCATTGTCGCGGCAAAGTGCGGCAACGGGCTGTTGCGATGGTCGCGGTCCCTGAACAGCGGCCGATCGTCGGCAATGCCGCCATAGAAATTCAGCGCGTTGAGCTGCGGTCCGTCGAGCGTCCAGCGTTCGGCATTGCTGCCCGGGCGGCGGCCCAATCGATTCCAGTCCCGGTCGGGCACCACCGTCAGCAACGATTGCGCCACCGCCGTCCGCACGCCCGTTGCCACCAGCCGGTTGCCGGCCGGTGCCGGCAGCGGGGCCAGCAGCAGCACGATGATGGCGATCAGCAACCAGTGGCGCATCATCGCGGTGCCGCTGTCGGCGATGGCGGCGAATCGATCAACGCCGCGATCAGGGCGGCATCGCCCGCGTCTGGTGCCCTGGCGAGATAGGTCTGCAAGGCGGCGCGGCCCTCGCTCGCCGCCCGGCTGCGCAGCAGCGCGAGGCCGAGCCCGCGCCACAGCACTGGTCGGGTGCCGCCCTTGGCGATCGCCTCCTGGTAAAAGCCAGCCGCCGCGATCAGGTCGCGCGGATGGCCACGCTGCCGGTAAAGTTCGCCGCGCGCCAACAGCAAATCCGCGGTCCAGCCGCCAGCGGCATGCTGGTTCAGCAGATATTCCGTCCCGGCAAAATCATTGCCCTTGATCTGGTCGTCGATCAGCAGCGGCCACCAACTGGCGATCGCCTGGCGATAGGCGGCCTCATTGTCGATGCCGCCGCCGCCGGTCTGGTCGGCCAGCGCCCTGATATAGGTTTCGCGCTCCAGCGCGGCGGGATGGGTCGCGAAAAAGCCTGCTGGCTTGTAGCGTTTGGAGCGTTGCCGTCGTCCGGCCGATGTCGCATCGGCCTCGTCGAGCAGCCGCGCCCAGATGTCGGCAAAGGCAGCAACGCGATAGGGCGATGCTGCAAGGTAGCTGACCGCCCGGACATCGGCGGCCTTTTCCTCGGCCCGGCTGAAGCTGAAGATACCGCCGATTGCCGCCGATTGAACGGTAGCGCTGCCCAGCAGGCCGGCCCAAAGCGCGATGTCGGTATTGCGCCGCTCCAGCCGGAACTTGGCGAGCGAGTGGCGTTCCTCGAAATGGGCGAATTCATGCGCCAGGATCGCCGCCAGTTCGGCTTCGTTGCGCACCCGCAGCAACAGCCCGGTCAACAGTTGCAACCCGCCATTGGGCATCATCGAGGCGTTGAATTCGGGCACGCGCTCGATATAGAGCCGCACCGCGCGGCAGCGCTCCTCGCCCACCGTGCGGCACAGGACCTGGCGGACATAGAGGTTGAGCGCGGCGTCGGTCATCAGGAAGGGCGAATCGCGCAGCCGCCGCTCTTCCTCATCGACCAGCATCCACAGCCCGCGCTCGTCAACGCTGCTCGGCTGATAGGCGCCTGCATAAGGTGGCTGCGCGGGTTTGGATGATTGGGGTTCGGCAGCAGCCGCGATGCCGGACAGGCCAAGGGCGATCACGCTCGGGACGAGCCCGATGCCGGGGCGCGCGCGCACGGTTTAAGGGGCCTTGGCCGCTGCGGCGATCGGCGCCGGCTGGCTGGGGAAATCCTCCAGCAATTGCGCCACGCGCTTGGCCGCGCCGTCCGGGGTGCGGACATCGCCGCCCATCTGGACATCGGCATTAAGCCAGACGAGATCGCCGGTGCGCAGATCGACCAGCCCGGCATAGCCCTTGTGCACGCCCGATCGGATGCCGATTCCCACCAGCGCGCCTACGACCTGGGCGGCCTTGCGCCCGCCCGATCCGAACTGGTCCTCGGTATTGATGAACAGCGCATAATCGGCCTCGGCCGCGCGGGCGAGCTGCCGGATTTCAGGCCCCAGCGTCCAGTCGAAGCCCTTGTCGCGCTTCTTGGTCGGCAGGCGATTGCCGGGAAAGAACTGGAACTCGATCACCGCTTCGGCAACCGTCGTGAACAGCGCCTGATAGGCAGCGACGCGCACCGCATCCTCGCCAATCGGGTCGCCATAATCGGTAAGATGATTGCCGATGCTGGTCTGCGCTGATCGCAGTGCGGCGCCGATCAACAGGCGGGCCTGTTCGGTCCAGTCGGCATTGGGTTCGAACAGGCCGCCGGTCGATTGTTCGCCGACGACGATCGACGGCCGAAAGACGATGATCCGCGCGGCGCTGTCCGGCGGGATCGCGAAGCCGGGTTTCACCGCCGATTTTTCCTGGGCCAGCGCGGGCAGCGGCGATACCGTCGCTGCAATCAGCAACGCCAGCACCAACGATGCCAACCGCCCGATCATGGCCAACCCCGCCGCTCGGCATCGCCAGCCAGCAATGCCATCCCATTGCCGATCGTTCAATTTTCTCGCATGATGTCAATGATCAAGCGCGCATTCTCGCGTGCGGCGCGGGGCGCGGGGGCATTTTGGCACCGGTCATATCGAACCGCGCACCAACGCTGCGCCGCGAAACACCGGGCGATTTAACCGCGCGGCAGCAGCAGGCTGGCGTCGCCATAGGAATAGAACCGATATCCACCCGCGATGGCGTGGGCATAGGCCGCCTGCATCGTCTCCAGCCCCATCAGCGCCGATACCAGCATGAACAATGTTGATTTGGGCAGGTGGAAATTGGTGATTAGCCCGTCAATCCCCTTGAAGCGATAGCCCGGGGTGATGAAGATCGCCGTGTCGCCCTCGAAGGGGGCGATCACGCCGTCCTCGCCACAGGCGCTTTCGATCAGGCGAAGGCTGGTGGTGCCCACAGCGATGATCCGCCCGCCGCGCGCGCGCGCGGCGTTGAGGATTGCTGCCGTATCGGGGGCAATTCGGCCCCATTCGGCATGCATGGCGTGATCGACGGTATCGGTTGCCTTGACCGGCAGGAAGGTGCCCGCGCCGACATGCAGCGTCAGCGTGGTATGGCCGATGCCTGCCCCGGCGAGCGTGGCGAGCAACGCCGGCGTGAAGTGCAGCGCCGCCGTCGGCGCGGCAACCGCGCCCTTCTCGCGCGCGAACATCGTCTGGTAGTCATCGGCGTCCTGCGCGTCAGTCGGCCGTTTGGCGGCGATATAGGGGGGCAGCGGCATCCGTCCGACGCGATCAAGCAGCAGCTCGACAGGCTCGTCCCCCAGAAAGTCGAGCGCAAAGCTGCCATCGGCCGCGCGGTCGCGCGCAATCGCCGTGGCGCCTGCGCCAAAGTCGATTTCTTCGCCCTCGCGCAGTTTGCGGGCGTTGCGGATGAAGGCACGCCACCGCCGCGGCCCTTCGCGCTTGTGCAGCGTGGCGCCAATTCGGGCCTGGCCGCGTGTCCCTTCCAGCTGGGCTGGAATGACGCGTGTATCGTTGAAGACAAGCAGGTCGCCCGGCTGCAGCAGCGCGGGCAGATCGGTCATCGCCCGATCGGTCATCACGCCGGGCGCCACCGCCAGCAATCGCGCCGAATCGCGTGGCACCACCGGTCGGAGTGCAATCCGCTCGGGCGGCAGATCGAAATCGAACAGCTCGACCTTCACCGAAATCCAGCCCTGGTCATCCGCGCAACAGGCTTAGCGCAGCGATTTTTTCTTGCCCGGCGCGCTGGGCTTGGCGGCCGGCTTGGCCGGTGTGGACATCGGCAAGGTCACTGCCGGGCCAAGATCGGCCGCTGGCGCGGCGGCGGCGGGCGTGAAGCCGGGTGGGCTGTCTGCCGCCACATAGGCGTGCACGATCTTGGACGGGGCGGCCGGCGGTTCGCCGCGTTCGACCGCATCGACATAATCCATGCCTTCGATCACGCGGCCGAAAACGGTATATTTCTTGTCGAGTTTCAGCGTCGGCTGGAAGACGATGAAAAACTGGCTGTTGGCGCTGTCGTCCGATTGCGCGCGCGCCGCCGATACCGCACCGCGCACATGTGGCAGGTAATTGAATTCCGCCTTCAGGTCGGGCAGCTCCGATCCGCCGGTGCCGTCGCCCTTGGGGTCACCGGTCTGTGCCATGAAGCCGTCGATCACGCGGTGGAAGATCAGGCCGTCGTAGAAATGGCGTCGTGCCAGAATCTTGATTCGCTCCACCGTCTTGGGGGCGACATCGGGCCGCAGCCAGATCACCACCCGGCCGCCGGTCGACAGGTCGAGATAGAGGAGGTTTTCCTTGTCGGTCATCGACGGCAACGGCGCGCGGTCGGCCACGGTCGACGGAACGATCTGGGCGGTCGCGGGCATCGTGATCAGGCACCCGGTCAGGGCGCTGCAGGCTACAAACAGGCTGGCAATAAAACGCATCACATCCCCGCACAAAAGCGATTTGAGCCGCGCTTAGAGCAAATCGCGGATTGCGCCAAACTGAACGTTATCCTCGATCCGGCGATCAGCTGCCCTTGCGGCCGATCCGGTTGACGCGGGCGATTACCTCGTCGCTCACCGCCGGCGGGACAAACTTGCGAATATCGCCGCCGAACATCGCGATTTCCTTGACCAACCGGGAAGCGATCGGCTGCAGCGCGACATCGGCCATCAGGAAAACCGTCTCGATGCGGTTGTTGAGCTGCTGGTTCATGCCCGCCATCTGATATTCATATTCGAAATCGGCGACGGCGCGCAGGCCGCGCACGATCACGCCGGCCTTTTCGCGCTCGGCAAAGTCCATCAGCAGCGAATCGAAGCTGACGACATGGATTTCGCCGCCGATATCGGCAACCTCGCGCTTCACCATCGCCATGCGCTCGTCGAGCGTGAACATCGGCGATTTGCTGGGATTGGTGGTGACGCCGATTACGAGCCGGTCGACCAGCTTCGCACCGCGCCGGATGATATCCATATGCCCCAAGGTGACGGGGTCAAAGGTACCGGGATAGACGCCGATGCGCGCGTTCACCGATCACGCTCGAGCGTGTAGCGCGCAATCTCGCGGAGCAGATCGGCCTCGGGGCCATAGCTATGGAGATGCTGGATCGCTTGTTCGACGAGCATCCGGGCCTGCTCGCGCGCGCGATCGACCCCAAGCAGGCTGAGGAAGGTTTCCTTGCCGGCGTCCTGGTCCTTATGGACGCGCTTGCCCATTTTCTCTTCCTCGCCCTCATAATCGAGCAAGTCGTCGGCGATCTGGAAGGCCAGGCCGATATCGCGGGCATAGCCACGCAAGCCGGTCCGCGCCTCGGGCGGTACCTTGCCCAAAATCGCGCCGGCCTCGACCGCGCTGGCGATCAGCGCGCCAGTCTTCATCGCCTGCAGCCGGGTGATCGTCGGCAGGTCGAAGCTCGCCTTTTCAGCCTCGATGTCCATCATCTGCCCGCCGGCCATCCCGGTCGGGCCGGCGGCGCGGGCCAGATCGAGCACCAGCTCGGCGCGCACGAACGGATCGGCATGGGTGTCGGGCTCGGCCAGCACCTCGAACGCCATGGCGTGCAGGCAATCGCCGGCCAGGATTGCGGTGGCTTCGCTGTAGAGCTTATGGACGGTCGGCTTGCCGCGGCGCAGATCGTCATCATCCATCGCCGGCAGATCGTCGTGGATCAGCGAATAGACATGGATGCATTCGATCGCGAGCGCCGCGCGCCCGGCACAGTCGCGGTCGACACCGAACAGCCGTGCGGTGGCGAATACCAGCAACGGGCGGAGTCTTTTGCCGCCTCCGATCGCTGCATGCCGCATCGCGCGATACAGATCGGCGCGCGGATCATCGGGAATCGTCAGCAACAGATCGAATCGCTGATCGATCTCAGCCGAAACTTCGGAAAGCGCCGCCTTTAGCGACAACGAGGCTTGCGCCATGATGATATCAGCCTGCCGCAAAGGAAGTGGTGCCGACCGGTCGTCCGTCGCTGTCCAGCCGGATCGCTTCGATTCGGGCCTGGGCCGCGTCCAGCCGGTCGGCACAACGCTGGCGGAGCTGGCTGCCGCGCTCGTACAAGGCGATCGAATTGTCGAGGGGTTCGTCGCCGCTTTCGAGCCGGGCGACGATGCGCTCCAGCTCCTTCAGGGCGTCTTCAAACGACATTTCATCTATTGCAACGGCGGCGTCCATGCTGCCGCTATGGGGCAGGCGGGCGACGGGGGTCAAGAAGCAGCGCCGCACCAAGTGCAATGTCACGCGTTTAGTTGCCGGGCCCAGGCGTGCCGCAATAGGCCTCTGGTCGGGGCACACGCCATCGCCGCAATGCGCCGCGCCCGCCCAAAGCGGTGACCCGGCGGACAAGAATCGATAGAATCATGCCAAGGCCATGGCGGCCCGGCGGATCGCGCGTTAGGTTGATCCGGGCTTTACAGCAGGAGGAATCAGCATGCGTTTCGCAATTTTGGCACTCACAGCCGGGGCGATGGTCAGCATTGGCGGCTGCGCCTCCTACACCAAGGGGATGGGCAAGCAGGAACCATCGGGCCGGATCGCGGTCGCCACGCTCAAGCTGGCCGATGGTACCGCGGTCGGCCGGGCGACCGCGCGCGAGGCCACTGGCGGGCTACGCGTGACGATTGAAGCCATGGCGCTGCCAGCGGGTACGCACGGCGCGCATATTCATACCACCGGGCGTTGTGATGCGCCTGATTTCATGAGTGCAGGCGGCCATTGGAACCCGGCGGGCACGCAGCATGGATCGATGAACCCGGCCGGCCCGCACGAAGGCGATCTGCCCAATCTCGTCATCGGCACCGACGGGCGTGGGACATTGGGCGTCACGATTCCGACCGGTACGATGGCCGGGTTGCTCGACGCCGATGGCGCCGCGATGGTTATCCACGCCGGCGCGGACGATCTGATGACCGATCCATCGGGCAAGAGCGGTGCGCGGATCGCGTGCGGGGTCTTCGCCGCCAATTGATTGCCGCTTAGGCAACCATGATCATGTCCTCGATCGGGCGATCGGGTTCGACCTTGAACCCGAATCGGCCGACAAGGGCGATCACCGCGCGCTCATCGAGCGGCTGATAAAATTGGCACGCCGCATTGAATTCGTCGGCCCAGACGATCTCGGCCTTGCGGGCGGGATGGCCGGCGATGTTCAGCCAGACCACCGTGCCGCGCGTCAGCGCGGTAAAGGTCGACAGGCGCGCGCCGTGCCGCGACAGGTCGGCGATCCTGCACACCGATCGCCAACTGCCCTCGGTCGTGACCCGGCCGGGCATGTCGACCTTGCTGCGCGTGCTGCGGCGGTTGTCGGTCGGTTTGATGATCAGTTCGGCAGAAAACATGGCGGGCTCCAGCGTGAGGCGTCGCCGCACTCTGGTCGCGCGCTGGTTAATGGCGCGGCAGCGATCGCCCTCAAATAGGTTCGCCAGCGTCCCTTGCGCGTGCTTCCCTGTTCGCCTCTGCCTTTGGCACCAGCCGATAGGCCATGATC
Source organism: Sphingomonas sp. 28-63-12 (assembly GCA_002281535.1). Lineage (GTDB taxonomy): Bacteria > Pseudomonadota > Alphaproteobacteria > Sphingomonadales > Sphingomonadaceae > Sphingomonas. The sequence continues at coordinate 70,099 of NCGD01000013.1, read as the reverse complement.
GCTGCCGTTACCGTGATCGGCACCGTTACCAGCAACGATATCACGCCGATCGACAGGCTGCCCGACAGCGTCGAGATTCGCCCGGCAAGATAGGGTCCCATCGCCAGCCCCAACAGCGTCGTGCCGATCAGGAAGGTGGCGGTGGCGGTGCCGCGCATGCGGGGCAGCACCAGATCCTGCGTAGTCGCCGCCGCGGCGCCGAGCGCGCAGCTCGCCAGCGCCTGGGCGGGGAACAGCATCACATAGAACAGGCTGACATTGGTGGTGGTGAAGGCAGTCAGGATCGCGATCCAGGGCACGGCCGCGCCAAATATCACCACAAGCATCCGCCCGCCCGGGTTCCGGCGGCGCAGCCGATCCGCCACGATTCCGCCGATCGTCACGCCCAGAAAGCCTGACATGGCGCCCATCCCGCCGATGATGAAGCCGGCGGTGCCCGGCGCCTGGCCAAGCACGCGGATCGCATAGGGTGCCGCCCAGAAGGTCACCGTATAGCTTAGAAAGGCGTTCAGGCCGTAGGCGACCACAACGCAGAGAAAGGCCGGGTTGGCAACGACCAGCGCAAAGGTCGGCGGGTCGCGGCGGCGCAGTGCGCTTGCCCAGGAAAACACGGCATAGGCGCCAATCCCAACCGCTACCCATTGCGGCGCCGGCTCACCTAGCATCACCAGCCCGGTGACGATGCCGACAACGATGGCCAGCCCGATCACATTGGTGATCAGCGAACGAACGCCGCCCTGTGCCGCGCCGATCAATGTCAGCGGCGGCACGATCGTCAGCAGATCGGCGAAGAAGGCGCGAAACGGCGCCGGGTGCGGCACCGGCGGCGGCAGGCCTTCGGAACGGCCGCGCACCGGCTCGCGCAATGTCGCGATCACCAGCGCCAGCGCCAGGCCGGGCAGGCCGACGATCATGAACGCCGCTTGCCAGCCGACCAGCCCCAGCGGCCCCCCGCCCGGATAGGCGTGGTTCCAGCCCGATACGATCAAACCGCCAATGCCCAGCGAAACGCCGCCGCCGACATAGAGCCCGGCCGAATAGATCGCCAGCGCGGTGGCGCGCAGCCGGCGCGGGAACCAGTCCGAAATCAGCGAATAGGCCGATGGCGCCGCCGACGCTTCGCCGATGCCGACGCCGACACGTGCCGCCGCCAGCATGCCGCCGGTCCGCGAAAAGCCTGAGACGACGGTCATGGCGGACCAAAGGGTCAACCCGAATGTCAGCAGCTTCACCCGGTGCCAATTATCCGCCAGCCGCCCGAGCGGGATGCCGAACAGCGCATAAAACACGCCGAACGCAGTGCCATAAAGGAACCCCAGATCCTCGTCGCGCAGCCCAAGGTCGCGCTTGATGTCCTCGGCCAGGATCGAGATGATCTGCCGATCGACAAAGTTTAGCACATAGACGGTGAACAGGATGGCCAGCACATACCAGGCATAGCGCGGAGCATGGGTCTCTGAGCCCGGTTGCGCGTCTGCCATGCAAATCCCCTCAAAAGCCCATCGTCAAAAGGCGGGCTAGCAGAGCGTGGCGGCCATGCGGAAGGGCTATTCGTGCATGGGGTGCGTAATCACCCGTCGATCGGCCAGCGATCGACCACCTCATACCGGGCGCCGTCGCGGGTCAGCTGGCTTTCGAACAGCGTGATATGGCTGAAGGCGAAAGGCGGGCTGGCCAGCGCGGCGTGGGTGGCGACAAACGCGTCGACCTGGTCCGCTACGCCCAGGCTGCGCGCCAGCCGCGCAAGCGTGATGTGGGGCCGGAAGGCGCGGCCTTCGGCGGGCAAGCCCAGCGCGACCAGCGCGTGATCGATCTTGTGGTGCAGCCGGTGCAGCGCGTCGCCGGGCGCGACGCCTGCCCAGATCGCATCGGTGCGGCCCTGTTTGTGGAACTGGCCGACGCCGTGCAGCGCCACCGTCAGTGGCGGCGCATGGACGCGGGCAAGCGTGATGGCGATTTCTTCCGCCGTCCGGTGATCGACTTCGCCGATATAGCGCAGTGTCAGATGGAGTTGGTCATCGCTTTGCCAGCGCGCGCCGCCAACCCCGCCCATGATCGCGATCAGGGCAGCGCGAATCTCGCGCGGCGGGCGCAGGCCGATAAACAGGCGGTGCATCATCGCCTGATGTGGCCTCCAGCAACAATTCAGACAACCGGTTTCGCTTGAAAATCGAGGGGAGAGCGCCGATATTCCCCGTATCCGGCTTGTTGCCGGGCAAAGGAGTTTTATCGAAATGGCTAACTGGTCTGATCCCCGACCAAACGCTGCGCCCTTCGTGAGCGGCGCTGGCGTCCGCGGCGTCGCGTATGACGCGGGGCTGCGGTCCTACATGCTGTCCGTCTATAATTACATGACGTCGGGCATTCTGCTCACCGGCATCGTTGCGCTGGCTTTCGCCGCGAGCGGTTTTGCCGCGCAGGTGTTCGGCGGGCCCGGCTTGTTGAAATATGTCATCATGTTCGCGCCGCTTGGCTTCGTCTTCGGGATGAGCTTCGGCCAGGCCCGGATGTCGACCAGCACGCTTCAGGCGATGTTCTGGGGTTTTGCGGTAACGATGGGCCTGTCGCTCTCCACCATCTTCCTGCAATATACCGGTACGTCGATCGCCGGCGCGTTCTTCGCCACGGCGGCCGGTTTTGCCGGGTTGAGCCTGTGGGGCTACACCACCAAAAAGGATCTGTCGGCGTTCGGCACTTTCCTGATCATGGGCCTGGTCGGCCTGATCGTGGCGATGGTGGTCAACATGTTCCTGCAGTCCGGCCCGCTTTCGCTGGTGATCAGCATGGTCGGCGTGTTGTTGTTCGCAGGCCTCACCGCCTATGATACGCAGAAGGTGAAGAGCATGTATGCCGCAGTGGCCGGTACCGAATATGAAGGCCGCACGGTCATCATGTCGGCGCTGACGCTGTATCTGGACTTTATCAACATGTTCCTGTTCATCCTGCGCCTGTTCGGCAGCAGCCGGAACTAGAACCCACACCGCACCAACAATCTTGGCCCGGCGGGGAAACTCGCCGGGCCTTTTGTTTGTTCTTTGCCTATCTGCCTCCAGCCGCCCGGGAACGTGAATGCGCCTGTCCGTCGAAGCCGTGCTGGATTACTGGATCGAGGATGCCGCCGATGTGCTGTTGCAGATCGAGGTGGCGGCGATGCCGGACCAGAAGCTCGAAGCGCAGGACCTCAAGATATGGACCGATACGCCGCTGGTGGCGGTGGTTGGCGAAGACGGTATCGGCCAACGCTGCCTTGCGCGCGGCACGGGCAATTTCCGCGCCGAATATCGCGCGATCGTCACGATCGATCGGCCCAGCATAGATATCGCCGCGCTTGCCGCCGCACCGCCACGCGCGCTGCCCGGTGCGATCATCTCCTACCTGCTGCCCAGCCGCTATTGCGAATCCGATCGTTTCGAAGGGTTCGTCCATGCCGAATTTGCCGGGCTCGAAGGCGGCGTGCTGGCGCTGGCGATGCGCGATTGGGTCAGGCAGAATCTGCGCTACGAAGGCGGCACCAGCAGCGGCGTGACGACTGCGATGATGACCTTTGCCGATCGCCGCGGCGTTTGCCGGGATTATGCCCATCTGCTCTGCGCGCTGGCCCGGGCCAGCGGCATCCCGGCGCGCTGCGTGTCGGCCTATGCGCCAGGCGTCGAACCCCAGGATTTCCATGCGGTGTGCGAAATGTGGCTGGCGGATGGCTGGCATTTGCTTGACCCGACCGGCATGGCCGATGTCGATGATATCGCGCGGGTGGCAGTGGGCCGCGATGCCACCGACATTGCCTTTATGACGGTATTTGGCCGCACTCAGATGAACCAGCAGCAAGTTATGGTCCGCGCGCTTTAGCCCCGCGCGGCGTGCGGCCGCCGCAGCGCCGGGGCTCGACTCGACCGGAATAAATCGCTGGCATGTTGCATTGCGACATTTTCTTGCCGAAGATCGCGTTGCGACGCGGGCGAGTCAGCGTCGTTAAGGAAACTGTTAACCATGTCAGCGCATGATATGTTTGGGTCAAACGAGCGGGGCAGGATGAAACGATGAGTGCACGCATGAAACCAGCCGCCGGTGCCATGGCATTGGCCGAAATGAAGGAATTCGCCGGGTTCAGCGCGGCGACCCAGCGTTATGTCCGGCGCTCGCTCGATGTCGGCCTTGATCGCGAAGACGCGCTGGAGCGCTGGTCGCGCGACGTGGTTGAGGCCGCCAGCATTCGCGCGCAGGCGCGGCTTTATGATCGGCTGCCCGATATCCGCGCCATGATCCCCGACGACAGCGGGCTCGAATCGGTCGAACAATTTCTCGGGCCGCTGGTCGTGGTCAGTGCCTTTGATCTGGGGCAGGGGCGACTGACCAGCTTTGCCTGTTATCGCTTTCTCTATGAACGGCTGATCGGTGCCCAGATCCGGCCTTGGCTGCCGGGCGCCTTTTGCGCGGCAGCCGCTTTGCCGCATCTCCATCCCGAATTGCGGCGCCAGCTGCTGCAATCGATCAGCGAGGCAGCGGCCACCGCCTCGGGCTGGTCGAACCGTCAGCCGTCCTTTTTCCCGCACTGGGTCGAAAAGGTGGATGCCGCCGCGCTGCCAAATTGAATGCGGTTACTGATCCGGGGCTATCCCCGGATCACGTCTGACATCGGCTCGGTCGTGACCGGGTAGCCGATATTGTCGGGGATGCATAAAAACGTCTGATCGCCGCGTGTTTCGGTCCAGGGCGTCACCGTCGTGACGGGATAGGCGCGCGCATGGTTGCAGGCGTCGGCAAAGCTGCCAAATTGGGCAAGCCGTTCAAGATTGCGCCGGGTCGGGAAGATAACCGTCGCGCGCCCGGCATCGGCTTCGTCGATCACCGATTGGGCGCTCATCCAGAAGACGCGCGTGTTTTCGGTCGAATCAACGATCGGGTCGGGGGCGTTGGCGGGCAGCGCCGCCAGCAAAAAGACCGTATCGAAAATGCGCATATGCGCATGCGCGGGCAACCAACGGGCGAAAGGCACCAGCGCCCCCAGATCGAATGTCAGGCCCTGCGCCGCGAGCAGTGCGCCAAAGGGTTCGCCAGCGTGCAGTCCGGCGCGCAGCGCGGCAAGCTGCGCCGCGCCGGGGATGGGCGTCAGGCCGACAGCGATGCTTGCCTCCTCGATCGTCTCGCGAATGGCAGCGATTCGTGCGGCGCCATGATCGTCGTCGGGCGCGTGGATGGCCGCCAGCGCAACGTCTTCGGGGTCGATCCGTCCGCCTGGAAATACTAGCGCACCGCCGGCAAATACCATCGCGCGGGCGCGTTCGACGATCAGCAGCTCGGGCGGCCCGTCGGCCGAGTCACGGAACAACACCAGCGTCGCGGCGGGGATCGGATCGGTCTGGGGTGGGGTGGCAGGCGGCATTGGGGTGGAGTCGCGGGACATGGCGTGATCCTAAGGCAGAACCGCGCCAGGTCCTATGACGTTTCCGCAATTGTCACGCAGCGACCGCCAACTGGTCGCGTCCGCCTGCCTTCGCTCGGTAAAGAGCATCATCAGCCTGCCGCATAATCTGCAACGCAGTCTTCGATCCGTCGATCGGCGCGATGCCAGCGCTTACGGTAATCGAAACGGCAATGCCACCCGGCGCCTTGGTGATGTCGCGAGCAATTGCCATACGCAGCCGGTCGCAGATGTGCGATGCTGCATCCAAATCTGCGCCATTGAGAATCAGCCCGAATTCCTCGCCGCCGAGCCGGGCGACATGGTCGCCGACGCGCAATACCCGTGTCGCGGCAGCGGCAAAGGTCTCGAGGACGAGGTCCCCCACCGCATGGCCATGCGCATCGTTCACGCGCTTGAAGAAATCGATGTCGAAAATCGCGACACAGCTGGTGTCGCTGCCGGCGCGCTGGTCCCTGATTTGCCGGTCAAGCATCACATCGAATGCGCGCCGATTGGCCAGCCCGGTCAGCGAATCCGTCGTTGCCGCGTGTGCGAGGCGCAGCTCAAGCGATTTGCGATGCGACACGTCACGAATGGCACTCACCCAGCCGGTCGGCTTGCCGTCGGCAAAAACCCCTCGGAAATTGGCTTCGAACCAGCGCATCTCGCCATTGGCGATTGCGGCCTGATATTCGATGGATGACGGGATTTCGGGCTGATCGATCGCGTGGCGATAGGCGGCTATCCATTTGGCCGATTCCTGATCACCGATCAGATCCTGCGGTTGCCGGCCGATCAGGTCGCCCGGATCGAACCCAGTGATTTCGCGGACCGATGGTGAGGCATAACGGATGATCCCGGCCATATCGAGCGTCAGAATCATATCGGTGGCGGCCTCCGTAATCAGCTTGTAGCGCAACTCACTGTCGACAAGGCGGCGGAAAATGTCCTTGCGCTGCTGCAATTCTGCTGTGACCGGCAACACCGTCAACAGCGTCACGGCAAGATAGGCCTGAAACATCTGCGCATGCACGATGGGCGGTCCGTCGATCAACCGCATCGGTCCATGGCCGGCCAGCGTTTGCAGCCCGCCGATCCCCGCCAGAATTACGATCGCAATGGCAACCCCAGACCGCTCCAGCCTGAATGCGACGATCATCAATGGCAGCATTGGCACGAACAGCAGCGGCAGGTGGTCGTTTGAAAAAACCGCGATTGCAACCAGCACCATCAACGTCAGCAAACCACCGGCCTCAATCGCGCCGCGTCGGGTGCTACGCCGCGCGACGCCGAAAATCTCGCCTTTGAGCAGCAGGGTGAAGATCGGTGCGAATGTGAGTGTACCAAGGGCATGGCCAGCAAACCAGGCACTTGCTTCTGCTATCGGCGACATGCCGGTGACCGCAGAGAGCATCAGCCCGGCGGTGATCGCCGTGACCGCCGTGGCGACGCAGCAGGTCGCCAGTGCGAAGACCGCAACGCCCTCCAGCGTGTCGAGATAAGTCTCGCAATGGCCGAGCCAGCAGAGCAGGACGGCGCCGACAATGGCTTCGAACATGTTGAACAGCATCAAGGGCCCGGCCGCTGCCCAGCCAAAGCCAACCAACCCCGTCGCCATGCAGCTGCCGATACCGCAGGCAGCGATCGTGATCAGCCAGTGTTGCCGCGGGCGAATGCTTAGTTCGGCGACCAGCAATGCCGTTGCCACCCAAAGGCTTGCGACGCCGGCGTCGAAGCGCGTCAACAGAATCATCGTGGATGCCGCAATGAAATAGGCGATGCCAACCAAGCTGGCGCGTAGGACGGGATGTAGCGGGCGTCGCGCGGACATTCGAACCTCAGATAGCGGTCATTCTGTCTAGCGCTGACTAGTTAAGCGTTGGTTCGCGGCCGGCTCGCGAATCGGAAAACACGCGACACGGCCACCACTTGCGCCTGCTATGGCGCGAGGGTTCGGCGGCAATGTTATCCGGTAATCACTGGGCCACTGTGCGCCGCATCGTTGCGAGACAAAATCCGCCGCTCGCGCGTTATGTCGACATCGGATGATTGATAGGCTGCCGCTGTCGCTGCGAGGGCAAAACCAGGTAACCGAAGCAAGATCGATGCCGAAACTACCGAAGCACGCGCCGCCTACGCCGCGACCGACCTTGTTTGCGGCACGATGGTCGATCCGGCCGAGACTGCACAGCATGCCGAGCATGAGGGCTGCCGTTCCAAATTCCGGTTTGCGCCGACGGATTATCTCGCAGATGGTTCGTGTGCCGCCCTCCAGCTCCGCTTCGCTCCACCTCCAGACGGCAACGGCAACGGAGGCAACAATGCACCAACAATCAACGCAGGTAACTCAGCAGGGGCCGGTCGACAGCCTCGTGGCAACGTTCCTGCCCGAGCGGTTTCCCGAAGCTATCCGGATGCACGGTAGGGTGCCGGTTTATTACTAGGCGCCGGGCGTTGTCGTCGCCTTGGTGCTGCTAGGCCAGATCCTAGAACTCAGGGGCCGCGCCACGACCGGCATGGCGATCCGGGCGATTTTCATTCTCGCGTCCACACCCGCGCGCCGTATCGCTGCAGATGGTAGCGAAGCCGAAGTGCCCCTGTTTGCGTTCAAGACCGGGGAATTTTTGCCAATCGCCAAGGCGGACATTAGCCCACGCACCGGCGGCACCTTGGACGGCACCGGCAGTCTTGTGATGCAAACTCTTGCCGTCGGAAACGATAAGATGCTGGCGCGGATCGTCCCAATGGTGGCCGAGGCGCAGCGCAGCCACGCCCTGACTCAGGCGGTCGCCGATCCCATCTCGGGCTGGTTCGTCCCACTAGTCATCCTGTTTGCCGTCGCCACCTTTGCGGTGTGGAGCATGATCGGCCCCAGCCGTGGTTGAGCCACGCCTTACTCACAACTATCGCCGTTCTCGTCATCGCCTGTCCCTGCGCGCTTGGCCTGGCGACGCCAAAGTCGATCATGGTCGGCACGGGGCGCGGTGCTCAGGCCGGGCTCCTCATCAGGAGCGCGGAGGCGCTGCAGGCGTTTGAGGGGATAGTTAAGCTGCAGATCGACAAGATCAGGGCGCTGAGAGAGGGCAGGCCAAAACTGGTCGCGATGAGGACACTTGGCCATGGCAGCGACGATGATGTGCTTCGGTTGGCGGCATCGGTGGAAGCAAGATCCGAACATTCGCTTGCGCACGGTATCGTGACACCGGCAACCGAATGCGGCCTGACATTGGCCGAGCTGCAGCATTTTGCGGTGCAGGTCGGTGCCGGCGTCAGTGCCACGGTGGAAGCCCTTCAAGTCGTGATCGGTAACAGCGCGCGGATGGATCGCATGGGCGTCGATTCGCTGCCGCTCACCGATGCCGCGGAAGCGCAACGGCACGACGGCGCAAGCATCATGCCGACAGGCGACAACGCGACACCGGCGCAGGCCGCTGTCGATGCGGTTGGCGAGCGCGATGGGACTCATGCCCAACTCAAGCCCGAGGACAAAGCGCGGATCGTCGCCGAGCTTCAGGTTGTGGGTACCAAGGTTGGAATGGCCGGATGTGGTATCAACAATTCGCCGGCGCTTGCTGCCGCCGATGTCGGTGCAACGATGGGCACGGGTGCCGACGTCCCGATCGAAAGCGCCGACATTACCCTCGCCAGGGTGATTTTGCCGCGGTTGTCCGTGCGCGTACGCTGGCCAAATCGACAATGGTTCATATTCGCCCAAACCTGTTTTTCTCGTTCCTGTTCAACGGGATCGGCGTGCCCGTCGCCGCAGGCGTGCTTTATCCCATGACTGGCCTTCTGATGTCGCCCATGTTCGTGGGCGCGGCGATGGCGCCATCCTTTTTCACGGTCGTGATTGAAGCGCTGCGCCTGAATCGCGTCAGATTATGGGTGCCCGCTTAGCGCCGTACTGGTGCGCGCGCGAGCTGTTCCAGCTTGTCGACGACTTTGAGACTGAGTTGGTGGAGCCGAGGGGAATCGAACCCCTGACCTCCGCAGTGCGATTGCAGCATTTCCTCGAGAAATGGCGTAAATGCTTGGGTTTCAGATAGGCGAAACTGCTGAACTGAAGCGATTTGGAGCAATTTGCGATACCAGTGCGATACCCGATGAGCGGGCAGCGTTTTTCATCAAGCTCATGCTCCCAGTACAGACCGACCGCTTTTCCTGCCATCAGCATAATCACAGGTTCGCGTTGAGTTGGGTCGCTTTCACCGCCGCGAGCAGCAAGGGATGGCGGAAAGTGACCTGGCGGCTATCAGCGCACCAATGTGCCGAAGCGGATACTCGTTTTGAACTCGGCGCCGTGGCAGCTGTCGACCCAGTTTACGCCATTCGTGAGCAACAGCACGACCGTCCGCTTGTGACAGATGTGGTCGTTCGACCTTTGGACGGCAACCAGTCGGCAATGAGCCTGAAGCGGACTATCGGTTCGCTCTGCTGATCTCTGGTCAGCGGTCATTCGGTTACGCCAGCTAACAGCGCCGGTTTCCCTCAATTCGCGCTTTACGCTCCCCTTATGCCATCGACCGAAAAAGCATCGCGAAGCTTAACGCGCTTCGGGCTTAGGCAGGCCGCCGAACATTCGAAGGCGGCCCTATGTCCATTGATCTCCTCCTCGGCGCGGTCACGCTCGCCATCGTTCTTGTCTATCTGCTCGCCGTGCTCGCACGGCCTGAGCGGTATTGAGCGGGGGTAGCGGCCATGACCCTCGCCGGATGGAGCATGATCCTCCTCTTCACCGCGCTCATTGTTGCCCTCGCCAAGCCGACGGGCGACTGGATGTATGCGCTTTATGCGCGCGACAGCCTTCCGGGTGAGCGCGCGCTCTTCCGGCTGATCGGCGTGGATCCCAAGGCCGAGCAAAGCTGGGTCGGCTATGCGGTATCGCTGATGGCGTTCAACTTGCTTGGCATCGCCTTCCTGTTCGCGGTGCTCAAGCTGCAAGCCGTGTTGCCGCTCAACCCGCAGGGGTTCCCGGCGGTCGAGAATCTGCTCGCGTTCAACACCGCGGTCAGCTTCGTCACCAACACCAATTGGCAGAATTACGGGGGCGAAAGCACGCTCTCGCATTTGTCGCAAATGCTCGGGCTGACGGTGCAGAATTTCCTGTCGGCGGCCACGGGTATTGCGGTGGCCTTCGCGATCATCCGGGGTTTCGCGCGACGGCAAGCGACGGGCATTGGCAACTTCTGGGTCGATGTGACGCGGGTGACGCTTTATCTGCTGCTGCCGATCTGCTTAGTGCTGGCGCTCGCCTATGTCACGCTCGGCGTGCCGCAGACCTTCGCCGCGTCAATGACGGCAACCACGGTTGAAGGCGCGAAACAGGTGATCGCACTGGGGCCCGTCGCTTCGCAGCTCGCGATCAAGATGCTCGGCACCAATGGCGGCGGCTTCTTCAACGCCAATTCGGCGCATCCGTTCGAGAACCCCAGCGCGATCAGCAATTTCATCCAGATGCTTAGCATCTTCGTGCTCGGCGCGGGGCTGACGCTGACCTTCGGCAAGGCCGTCGGCAATGTCCGCCAGGGCTGGGTGATCCTGGCGGCGATGCTGCTGCTGTTCGCAGGTGGCGTCGCGGTCGCTTATGGCGCCGAAGCCGCAGGTAACCCGGTGCATCACGCGCTCGGCGTGGCGGGCGGGAATATGGAGGGCAAGGAAGTCCGTTTCGGCGTCGCCACCTCCGCTCTGTTCGCGACCGTCACGACCGCGACCTCGACCGGTGCCGTCATCGCCGCGCATGACAGCTTCACGCCGCTCGGCGGGATGATCCCGCTGTTCAACATGCAGCTTGGCGAACTCGTCATCGGTGGCGTCGGTTCAGGCCTGTATGCCGTGCTGATCTACGCGATCCTCGCCGTCTTCATCGCAGGGCTGATGGTCGGTCGCACGCCTGAATATGTCGGCAAGAAGATCGAGGCGCGCGAGATGAAGCTGAGCGTCATCGCGATTTTCGTGCCGCCGCTGATGATCCTGGGCTTGGCTGCCATCGCCAGCGTCGTCCCCGCCGGCTTGGCCGGACCGCTCGCCAAAGGGCCCCATGGTTTCAGCGAAATCCTCTACGCCTTCACCAGCGCCGCGGCTAACAACGGCTCTGCGTTCGGCGGGCTCACCGGCAACACGCCTTTCTACAATCTGCTGCTCGCGCTCGGCATGTTCGTCGGGCGGTTCGGGGTGATCCTGCCGGTGCTCGGCATCGCCGGCGGGCTGGCGGCCAAGCGGGTTATCCCATCGGGCGCAGGTTCGTTTCCGACCACAGGCGCGCTGTGGATCGGCTTGCTTGCCGCGGTCATCCTGATCGTCGGCGGCCTCACCTTCCTGCCCGCGCTCGTGCTCGGTCCGATCGCCGACCAAGCACAGGTCGCCGCTGGCACGCTCAACTAAGGCATATCGACATGGCAACCCAGACTTCGCTCTTTACTGGTCCGCTGATGGCCACTGCCGCACGCGACGCGCTAGTCAAGCTCGATCCGCGCACCCTAATCCGTAACCCGGTGATGTTCGTGACAGGTATCGTCGCGGCGCTCTCCACCGTGCTGCTCGTCAAGGGCGCGCTGACTGAATCGACCAGCATCGCGTTTCAGGCGCAGCTCGTCTTCTGGCTGTGGCTGACCGTGCTGTTCGGCAATTTCGCCGAAGCGATAGCGGAGGGGCGCGGCAAGGCGCAAGCGGCGTCGCTCCGTTCGACCAAGGCCGATCTGCGCGCCAAGCAATTGATCGGGGTCGCGGGCGCTTGGGAGCTGGTCGACGCGACCCGCCTGCAAATCGGCGACGAGGTGCTGGTCGAAACCGGCGACCTGATCCCCGCCGATGGCGAGGTCATCGCAGGCGTCGCGAGCGTCAACGAAGCCGCGATCACTGGCGAAAGCGCACCTGTTATCCGCGAAGCCGGGGGCGACCGATCCGCCGTTACCGCAGGTACGCGCGTGATCGCCGACTGCGTCACCGTGCGCGTAACCGCAGGACAGGGTCAGGGTTTCCTAGACCGCATGATCGCGCTCGTCGAAGGGGCGAGCCGCCAGAAAACGCCCAACGAGATCGCGCTGACGATCCTGCTTGCAGGATTGACGCTGATCTTTCTTATTGCCGTCGGCACGCTGCCGGCGTTTGCGGCCTATGCCGGGGGCGCGCTCGCAGTGCCGGTCCTTGTCGCGCTATTCGTCACCCTCATCCCGACGACGATTTCGGCGCTGCTCTCGGCCATCGGCATTGCCGGGATGGACCGACTGGTGCGTTTCAACGTGCTCGCCAAATCGGGCCGCGCGGTTGAGGCGGCGGGCGATATCGACACGCTGTTGCTCGACAAGACCGGCACGATCACGATCGGCGACCGGCAGGCGACGGCGTTCCTGCCCATCCCCGGCGTCGCCGAGCGCGACTTGATCGCGGCGGCACGCCTTGCCAGCCTGGCCGACGAAACGCCCGAAGGTCGTTCGATTGTTGTCCTAGCGGGGGCGGGCGATCCAATGCCCGCCGGGGCTGAGCCGATCAAATTTACTTCGCAAACGCGTGTATCGGGTTTGCAGATCGGCGAACGCCGCATCGTCAAAGGGGCTGTCGATGCGATCATGCGCCGATTGGGCGACAGCGCCGACCCAATTGATGCCGCCGCCTTGACCAAAATCTCGGACGACATCGCCCGGTCGGGCGGCACGCCGCTTGCGGTAGCCGATGGCGTGCGACTGCTTGGTGTCGTCCATCTCAAGGACATCGTCAAAGCGGGTATCCGCGAACGCTTCGGCGAGTTGCGCCGGATGGGCATCCGCACCGTGATGATCACGGGCGACAACCCGCTGACCGCCGCCAGCATTGCGGCTGAAAGCGGGGTCGATGATTTTCTCGCCGAGGCGACGCCCGAGGACAAGCTCGCCCTGATCCGCAAGGAGCAGGAGGGCGGCAAGCTCGTCGCGATGTGCGGCGACGGCACCAACGACGCGCCTGCGCTCGCGCAATCCGATGTCGGCGTGGCGATGAACACCGGCACGCAAGCCGCGCGCGAGGCGGGCAATATGGTCGATCTCGACAGCGACCCGACCAAGCTCATCGAGATCGTGGGGCTGGGCAAGCAATTGCTGATGACGCGCGGTGCGCTCACGACCTTTTCGATCTCGAACGATGTCGCCAAATATTTCGCGATCCTGCCCGCGATCTTCGTCGTGCTCTATCCGGGGCTTAATGTGCTCAACGTGATGCGCCTGGGCAGCCCGGAAAGTGCGATCCTGTCGGCGATTATCTTCAACGCGCTGATCATCCCGGCGCTGGTGCCGCTGGCGCTCAAGGGTGTGAAATACCGGCCTGCACCGGCGGGCGATCTGCTCGCGCGCAACCTCGCCGTCTACGGCGTCGGCGGGCTGATTGCGCCGTTCATCGGGATCAAGATCATCGATCTGGCCGTCACCGCTCTTCATCTCGCCTGAGAAAGTCTCACCCATGTTCACCGAAATCCGCGCCGCGCTGCGCCCCGCCATCACGCTGCTGCTGCTGCTCGGCGGCATCACCGGCCTCGCCTATCCGGCGCTCATCACCGGCGTCGCGCAAGTCGCGCTGCCCGCCCAGGCGAACGGCAGCATGATCGTCGATCGTGGCACGGTCGTCGGGTCCGAGTTGATCGCCCAGGGCTTTGCGTCCCCGCGGTACTTCCACCCGCGCCCATCGGCGGCGGGCAAGGGCTATGACGCAAGCGCGTCGGCCGCGACCAACCTCGCGCCGGGATCGAAGGATTTGCGCGACGCCATCGCCGCCCGTGTGGCCGAGGCGCGCGCGCAAGGAATGACCGGGGTAAATGTCCCGCCTGACCTGGTCACCACTAGCGCCTCGGGGCTCGATCCCGATCTCAGCCCCGAGGCGGCTTTTTCACAAGTCGCCCGGGTCGCCAAGGCGCGCGGCATGGCCGAGCCGCAGGTCCACGCGCTGGTGGAGCGCTCGATCGCGTGGCCGCTGTTCGGCATTATCGGCGAGCCACATGTCAATGTGCTGATGCTTAATCGACAGCTCGACCGGATTTCGACTAACCTGGCACCGTGACAGATCCTGCCCGCCCCTCGCCGGAATCGCTGCTCAAGGCAGCGAAGAAAGAGACGCGCGGACGGCTGAAAATATTCCTCGGCGCGGCTCCGGGGGTCGGCAAGACCTTCGAAATGCTGCGCCAGGGCGCCGAGATGCTGCGCCAGGGTGTCGACGTGGTTGCGGGCATCGTCGAGACGCATGGCCGTGTGGAGACCGAGGCGCTGGTCGGCCCCTTCGAAATTCTGCCCCGTCGCGCCATCGAACGCGGGTCGCACACCCTGAAGGAGTTCGATATCGATGCGATGCTCGCGCGCCGCCCGCGCGTCGCGCTGATCGACGAACTCGCCCATACCAACGCCCCCGGCAGCCGCCACCCCAAACGCTGGCAGGATGTCGAGGAGCTCCGCGACGCGGGCATCGACGTGCTGACGACGCTCAACATCCAGCACATCGAAAGTCTGAACGATGTCGTCGCGGGCTTTACGCGCGTGCGGGTGCGCGAGACCGTGCCAGACGCGATCCTCGACGATGCCGAGATCGAGGTGGTCGACCTGCCGCCCGATGAGCTGATCGAACGCTTGAAGGCGGGCAAAGTCTATGTCCCGCATGAAGCGACCCGCGCGCTCGGCCATTTCTTCTCGAAATCCAACCTGTCGGCGCTGCGGGAACTGGCGCTTCGGCGTGCGGCGCAAGCGGTCGATCGATCGCTCCTCGATCATGTCGAACTGGTCGGCGCCAGCGGGAATTGGGCGGTCGGCGAACGCGTGGTCGTCGCGGTCGGCGATCAGCCCGGCGGTGATGCCCTGATCCGCGCCGCAAAGCGCTTCGCCGATGCGATGCGCGCGCCCTGGACCGCCGTCACCGTCGAGACGCCGCGCAGCGCAACGCTCGGCGAAGCCGCCCGCACCCGCATGGCGGCTGCGCTCAAATTGGCGACGAGCCTTGGGGCGGGGATCGCGACGGTCCCGGCCCGGTCGGTGCTGGACGGCCTGCGCGCGCATATTCTCGAAACGCGGGCGACCGCCGTCGTGATCGGCAAATCGCGACGTAGCTGGTGGTTTGAACTGCGCCACGGCTCGGTCGTCGATCAACTGGTGCGTGAGCTCGACGACGTGGCGATCCATGTTGTTCCGGTCAGCCTCGCGCCGGCGCCGGACGGCGAAACAGCAGTGCGTCGCCCGAGCGCGCTGCGCGGCATTGCGGCGGGGCTGGGCATGGTGGCCGCGACTACGGCGGGGGCAGTCGCACTCCATCCGATTGTGGGGTCGAACTCGATCGATCTGATCTATCTGTTGCCGATCATCGCGACGGCCACGCTGTTCGGCCTCCGCCCGTCACTTGTGGCCAGTCTGGCTGCCGCGCTTGCCTATAATTTCTTCTTCCTGCCGCCGCTTTACACGTTCACGATCAGCGATCCGCAAAATGTCGTAACGCTCCTCGTGTTGATCGTCGTTGCAGTGGTCGCCAGCCAGTTGACCGGTCGATTGAAACGCGAAGCGACAATCGGCGCGCGCACCGCGAGCGAAAACGCCGCGCTCGCGGCCTTTGGGCAACGCCTTGCATCGGTCTCAGACGAAACCGGGACGGCGGCAGCGGTGTGCGAAGAAGTCGCACGATTGTTGAGCGTATCCACCGTCCTGTTCGCCAGGGACGACGCCACGATCGCGCCGATCGGCGCAAGCCCGCCAGACCCGACGCTCGGTGCAATCGATATGGCCGCAGCCGAATGGTCGTTTGATCGCGGCGAGATATCGGGTCGTGACAGCGGCACGCTGACTTCGAGCGATTGGCAATTCCATCCGCTTGAAACCGCGCTCGGTGTGCTCGGCGTGCTCGGGATCGCCCCCGATGGCAGCGGCGATCCGGTGCCCGCCGACAAGCGCATTCTGTTCACGACGCTGCTGGGGCAAGCGGCGCTGGCGCATGAACGCCTGAGACTCGAAGCCAATGCCCGCGAAGTCGGCGCGCTCAAGCAACGGGATGATCTGCGCGCGACATTGCTTTCGTCGATGGGCCATGACCTGAAAACGCCGCTGACTGCGGTCGTTGCGGCCGCAGATGCGCTCGCGGCCGAACATGGCGAGAGCGCCACCACCGCGACCCTGAAAGGCGAAGCCCGCCGCCTGCGCCGCGTGTTCGACGATCTGGTCGAAATGACACGGATCGAAGCCAACGCGCTCGTCGTCAAGCGCGAGGCGACCGATCTGACCGATGCCATCGCGGCGGCGGCGCATGATCTGCGCGCCGAGCTGGTGCGGCATTCGCTCATTCTCGATGTGCCACCCACCTTGCCGCTGGTGGAAGCCGATCCACGCATGCTGCATCACATATTGATCAATTTACTGGGCAACGCCGCCAAATTTTCGAAGCCCGGCAGTCCGATCACCGTTCAGGCGCGGCGATTGCCGGACCAAATGGTGCTTTCGGTGCTCGATGAAGGACCTGGCCTGCCAATCGGGCGCGAAACCAGCCTGTTCGACCGGTTCACGCGCGTCGACGGCGATGATATGAGCGGCGGAACGGGCCTCGGCCTTGCCATCGTCAAGGGCTTTGCGGACGCTATGGGATTGACGGCGACGGCGTCGAACCGCGATCCGAGCGGGGCGGCGTTCAGCATTACCTGGCCCGAGGCAGGCATCAGGCGCATCGCGGAATGACCGGGCAAATCCTGATTGTCGATGACGAGCCCGCGATTCGCCGTCTGGTGCGGGGCGCGGTGGAGCGCGCCGGATATTCGGCCAGCGAGGCAGGAAACGCCGCCGAAGCGCTGAGCGAGGCGCACCGCGAGGGTTGCGAACTGGTGCTGCTCGATCTCGGGCTGCCCGATCGCGACGGCTTGGAGCTGGTGACGCTTCTGCACGCAATCGACCGCGCGGTTATCGTGCTCACGGCGCGCGACGCGACAGCGGAGAAGGTCGCAGCCCTCGATCTTGGCGCGGACGACTATGTCGTGAAACCGTTCGATACCGAAGAACTGCTCGCCCGCATCCGCGCCGCGCTGCGCCACCGCAATTCGGCGGGGAGCGTCGCCATGGCGCTGGTCATTGGTCGGGTCACGATCGATCTGGCCGCGCGTCGGGTCACGCGCGACGGCGAAGAGGTGCGGCTGACGCGGAAGGAATATGCCGTTCTGGCCGAGCTCGCCCGCCACCCCGACCGCGTGCTGACGCACGCGGCCCTGCTTCGCGCCGTTTGGGGCGACGCGCATGTCGAGGACGTCGAGTATCTGCGCGTCACCATGCGCGGGCTTCGCGTAAAACTGGAAGACGACCCCGCCGCGCCGAGCATTTTCCGCAACGAACCGGGTGTCGGTTACCGGCTGGTCGCCTGAATCTCGGGTTCTTAACTACCGCTGGCCAAACCGATCGCGGAAGGTCAGCAATCGGCCAAGATTGTTCTATTCGCGTTAGGCCCCGGCGAAATCCGAACGTCCACTTTCGCCAAAAGCCGTCATTCGGCGATCGCGTCAGGAATGACCGATAAGTCCCATGAGCCGCCGTTCGGCCGCGAGCAACAACGGCGAAACCAGCGGCAGCTTTCGGTGTCCGCTGAAGCCATTTTATAGTCGTGTGCGGGGCGAATGTTGCCTATCCGAGCCGGTGGATGGCACAGCCCAGAACAATACCGGCAAGTCGGCACCATCCGGGTGAGAAGTCGCTCCCAATCCTCGGACTTCGCTTAATCCCATTATGCGAACTCAGCCGTATCCCGAGCGGCGTCCCATGGCTTGAATTGGTATGCTCTGAACGAGCCGGTCTGCACCGGCGATCGAGGGCGCGAGGAAAACCCCGACCATCGATCGCTCCTGTCGTTTCGAACGTTTCCCAAGCCCGGCGCATCCTCATCCAGGAGGCTCGATCCCGATCGCTGCATAATCGATGGGCAAAATCGTCCAGCCGGTTCGCGGCGAATAGATGCCGATACCTTCGATGTTTCGCGTGCAGGCTTCGCGCTCATGACGCACCCGACCGAGCAGTCTCCAGCAATCATATTCCGAGCCCAGCCACCCTTCTGGCATAAGGTAAAATCGCTCATCGATCAGCTCCCAGATGAGCTCAGCGCGTTCCCAGTCCTTTGCGAAGATGATCGCTTGATAGTCGTCTGAACCGCACCGGGATTGTCGGAGGCTCCAAGTCCTGAGAAGGCGGAGCCTGTATGAGCAAGACAACGAACAAGTTTTCACCCGAGATACGCGCCCGAGCGGTGCGGATGATATTGGATCACGAAGGCGACTATCCGTCGCGCTGGTCGGCTGTGGTGTCGGTCGCCGACAAGATCGGCTGCGCACCGCAGACGCTTCACGAGTGGGTGAAGAAGGCTGAGGTCGATAGCGGCAAGCGTGCGGGCGTGCCGACCGATACGGCAGACAAGCTGAAGGCGCTGGAACGCGAGGTCCGCGAGCTGCGGCAGGCCAACGAGATTCTTCGTAAGGCGTCAGCATATTTTGCGCAGGCGGAGCTCGACCGCCCGTTCAAGCGATGATCGCGTTTATCGACGATCAGCGTGCCGTTCATGGGGTCGAGCCGATCTGCACCGTCCTGCCGCCACTCGGATCGATGATCCCCCGGATCATCGATTTCCCCTCATGCCCCCTTCCACCTACCACAAGCATGTCGCGCAGCGACGAGATCCACTGCGCCTTTCGGCGCGAGCAAGGCGCGACGTTGCGCTCAAGCCGGAGATCGCGCGCGTGTTCGCCGAGAACTTCGCGGTCTACGGCGTGCGCAAGGTCTGGCGGCAGATGAACCGTGAAGGGTTCGCCATAGCCCGCTGCACCGTCGAACGGCTGATGCGTGACATGGGTTTGCACGGGGTGATCCGTGGCAAGCCGGTGCGCACGACGATCAGCGACAAGGCGGCGCCGTGTCCGCTGGATCATGTCAACCGACAGTTCCACGCGCCAGCGCCGAACCGGCTGTGGGTGTCGGACTTCACCTATGTCTCGACCTGGGGCGGATTCGTCTATGTCGCGTTCGTGATCGACGTATACGCCCGCTATATCGTTGGCTGGCGGGTCAGCCGAACGGCGCATGCCAGCTTCGTGCTGGATGCCTTGGAGCAGGCGCTCCACGATCGTCGACCGGTTCATCGTGGCGGCCTGGTTCATCACAGCGATCGTGGGTCGCAATACGTATCCATAAAATACACCGAACGCCTCGCCGAGGCGGGCATCGAGCCATCGGTCGGCAGCGTAGGCGACAGTTACGACAATGCTTTGGCTGAGACGATCAATGGCCTTTACAAGGCCGAAGTGATCCACCGGCGGGGACCATGGCGCAACTTCGAGGCCGTCGAGTTCGCCACGCTGGAGTGGGTCGACTGGTTCAACCATCGGCGATTGCTGGAGCCCATCGGCAACATCCCACCTGCCGAAGCCGAGCAACGATACTATGCCATGCTGGACGACATCCCCATGGCCGCGTAACTTAAACCAAATGGCCTCCGACAATCCCGGTGCGGTTCACTCGCGCAGCATTTTCTGCTCGCCAAAACCCCCGTTACAGCAGCCGCACCGGACGCGACGCTTGCACCGTCTGATGTGCTACTCGCCGATATCACCCGGCAATGGCTGGCATGCCATGTAGCGCATCTGGCGGCGGGTGAGCGGTACGCCTATTCCGTTCAGACGCTTCAGGCATTCTGGGAGCATCGGCGCGCGGCGGGGTTGATCGTTGGCGACATCACCGTTGCATCGGTAACCAGGAATGTCGTCTCAGCCTTTGTTGAATGGCGCAAATGCCAGGGCGTCGGGAATGCCACCATAAGCCGTGACCTCTGTGCATGGCGGGGCCCGATCAACTGGGCATTGAAAGAGCAGATCATTTCGTCCGCACCGAGGATCGCAGAGGTCCGTGGGGCCAAGAAGCGGCGCGAGACCGAGTATAGCCCCGAACAGGTGGCAGCGATCCTCGATGCCGCCAGGGCATCGCCAGACCGCGAGCATGTCCACCTCTATGCCATGATCCATCTCAGCACGCATGGCCGATCAGAAGCGATCCTGGAACTGGATGCGAGCCAGATCAAAGGTGATCGGATCTACTTCAACGCTGATGGCCGCGAGCAAACCCGTAAGCAGCGTTCGATCGTTCCGATAGCCCCAACCCTCGCTCCCTGGCTGGTCGGCATCACAGGGAAGGTGATCAAATACCGCGCTGCCACATCAGAAAAGACGCAGCGTGAAGGTGGACCGGCGTTTTTCGAACGCGAAACCAACGATATAGGGCGAGCTTTTGAGGCATGCCTGATTGCCGCTCACGTGGCCAAGCCCACGCTTGGTTTGGCGCGGCAAGCGACCGACGCCCAAGATAATCTCCTATGGCTGCCAGCCAGGAAGAAGCAGGGCGAAACCGAGCCACGGCCAAAAATGGTAGGATTGGGATCGCCCAATACCCTGCGCCACACCATCCACACCTGGCATCAGCGCCGCGGTGTGCCCCAGGCGCAGATCGATGCGGCAGCCGGCCATAGCAGCGAGCGCGGTTCAGGCGCGAACTACACCCATCTCCGGCCCGAGTATCTTCAGGAGTTTATCGCTTCGACCGAAGCGTTTTGGGCAGCCGTTGGGGCGCATACCAAAGCCCATCTGCGATACCAGGCCGGCGCTAAGTGTGCCCGATGAGCAAATGAAAACCAGTGCAGTGCTTGATAATAAAGAGACTGAGCTGGTGGAGCCGAGGGGAATCGAACCCCTGACCTCTGCAGTGCGATTGCAGCGCTCTCCCATCTGAGCTACGGCCCCGCCCCGTCTCACCGGTGCGACCGGCACGGCTTCGCCATAACCGTCCGACACGCGTGATGCAATATGATCGGACTGGCTCGCATTGTGATGTGCAAGTGCGTCGATATTGCGCGTCTGCGACACCGGCCCCGGTTGCATTTTGCCACATATTGCGCATACCCGGCATTCGAAAACGAAAATATAGGAGAGCAAGATGGCCCATGCATGGACGCTGAAATCCCGCCCCGCCGGCATGCCGACTCA
Organism: Sphingomonas sp. 28-63-12; assembly: GCA_002281535.1. GTDB lineage: Bacteria > Pseudomonadota > Alphaproteobacteria > Sphingomonadales > Sphingomonadaceae > Sphingomonas. The sequence continues at coordinate 48,713 of NCGD01000013.1, read as the reverse complement.
CGATAATTTTGCGATGATCGAGGCCGCCACGCCAGCCATGGCGGCCGGAATGGTTCGCATCGCCAATCGCTGGCTGTCGGTTGATCCCTATATGCGCGGCCGGATGAACGACGTGAAAAGCTATACGCCTCCCTTCGTGCTTGGCGAGGAGATGCAGGGCGGGGCGGTTGGCGAAGTGATCGAGAGCCAGGCGGACGGCATCGCTGTCGGTGATATGGTGCTGCATATGGCCGGCTGGCGTGATGAGGCAGTGTTGTCGGCCAATCAGGTCCAGAAACTGCCCGCACTCGGCGTCGATCCCCAGGCCTTTCTGGGCCAGTTCGGCATGCCCGGGATGACCGCCTATTTCGGCCTGATGGAAGTGGCGAGCGCCAAGGCGGGCGATGTGGTGTTCGTTTCGGCAGCAGCCGGTGCGGTCGGTTCGACTCTGGTGCAGATCGCTAAGGCCAAGGGCATGACGGTGATCGGCACGGCTGGCGGCGCCGATAAATGCGCTTGGGTCAAGGCACTCGGCGCGGATGAGGTGATCGATTACAAGGGCGAGGGCAGCCTGTTGAAGAAGCTCATGGCCGCCGCCCCCAAGGGGATTGACGTCTATTTTGACAATGTCGGGGGCGAGCATCTTGATGCGGCGCTGGCCGTTGCGAATGAGCGCGCGCGCTTCGCCATTTGTGGGATGATCAACATGTACAATAGTGGAGACCCCACGGTGCTGCGTTTCGCGCCGCGGATCATCGGCATGCGCATCCGCATTCAGGGTTTCATCGTTAGCGATTATATGGCGCGTGCCGCCGAATTTTATGCCGACATGGCTGGCATGTTGCAGGCCGACAAATTGACCCGTGAAGAAACGGTCCATCAAGGTCTGGCGAGCATGCCTGATGCCTTTCTGGGCCTGTTTTCGGGCGGCAATACTGGCAAGATGCTCGTTAAGCTCTGATTATCGGGCGATCTGCGCCGTCGTCCATGGCGCGCGTGCGGTCCAGCCCAGGCGCTGGTAGAGCGCGCGCCCGGCGACGGTGGCGTTGAGCAGGCCGCGGCGAACGCCGCTGGCCTGCGCCTGGTTCGCGAGCGCGGCCATGATCGCGCTGCCCAGGCCCTGCCGGCGATAAGATTTGGCGACGACAATCGTGTCGTGAAGCGCCCAGCCGTCAATCAGGGTCAGTCGCCCACGCGCGGCTTCGGTGCCGTCCTGGTCGATCAGCCGGGCGGCAAAGACCGGTCCGTGCCAGGCTCCCTGAAGCATCAGTCCTTGGCGCAACGGCGGCGATTTGCCGGCAAGCGTGGCGACCGTCATCGTCGTGCCGGTCTGATCGACATGCCAGTTGGGCGGCAGCAATGTTGCCATCTGCACGGGGTCGATCGCGGCCTTGATCAAGATCAGAGGCTCGTTGATCGTCGCTGCCAGCGCCGTGATACCGTCCGGCGGATTGGGAAAGATAAAGCGCCGCCGCTCGTCGGGCTGCCCGGATTCGATCCTTAGCGCGGGGCCATCGGGCTCGGGCGGGGCCAGGCCGCGCGCTTGCGCCCAGCCGCGCGCAAAACTTTCAACCAGGTCTGGCGGGACGCGGCCGAGCTTCAAATAGCGCCCGTGAACGTTTCACATTGCGCCGGATCGCCACTGTCCAGCCCGCGCTTGAGCCACTTCATCCGCGCGGCCGAGCTGCCGTGTGTGAAGCTGTCGGGCACCACCCGGCCTTGGCTTTCACGCTGCAGCGTATCGTCGCCGATCGCGGCAGCGGCTGTCAGCCCTTCCTCTATATCGCCGGGATCCAGCCGGTCGCGATTGGCTGCGCCCCAGACGCCGGCGAAGCAATCCGCCTGCAATTCGAGCCGAACCGACAAGGCGTTGCCCTCAGTCGGGCTGGCGCTGGATTGTGCGCGCTGGACCGTATCCGACGTGCCGAGCAGATTTTGAATATGGTGGCCGAATTCATGGGCAATCACGTAGTCCTGCGCGAAATCGCCCTTGGCGCCGAAACGGGTGGCGAGCTCGTCGAAAAAGCTCGTGTCGATATAGATGTCCGAATCTGTGGGGCAGTAAAATGGTCCCATCGCTGCCTGTGCGGCCCCGCATCCCGATTGGCCATTGCCGGAGAAAAACCGGAGCCCGGGCGCGCGATAGGCGCGGCCCGCCTGCTGGAACAACGCCTTCCACGTCTTTTCCGCCGAACTAAAGGCATTGCACGCGGCCAACCGGTCAGCATTGGCGCGACAGATTGCCGCCGTCCCGCCGCCTCCAGCTCCGCCAGCTGCCGGCGCTTGCCCGATTCGACTGACCGGCGGGCTATCGCCGCTCGTCAGCAGCGGCAGCCCGCCGCCCATGAAGAAGACGACTGCCAGCAACAGCGCGACACCACCGCAGCCAAAGCGGCTGAATACAAAGGGCAGCAACCCCAGCAGCAATCCGCCGCCGCCGCCGCCGCCGCCGCCGAAACCGCTCCCGCGATTGCCCTGGTCCTCGACATCAATATTAGGATCGAAATCGTCGAGCCGCATCGCGGGGGTGCCTTTTCCAAGGAATGCTGTGCCCTGAATGCGGAATGCGGCCAATCGTTGCAAGCGCCTGGTGCATTTCACCAAAGTGTCGTTGATTGCCGGCATGAAGACGCCCATGGATTTGCGCATGGCTGACCAGGGACCGATGATCGACAGGCCGATGCGTCATGCAGCGGCGATGCCGCTGCCTGATACGGTGGCGCTGGTGTTGCAGGGCGGCGGCGCGCTGGGCAGCTATCAAGCCGGGGTGATCGAGGGCATGCAGGATGCCGGGATCGAGATCGACTGGGTTGCCGGTATCTCTATCGGGGCGATCAACGCGGCAATCGTCGCGGGTAATCCGCCCGAACGCCGGGTGGAGCGTTTGCGCGCCTTCTGGGACAAGATGACCAGCGCGCTGCCCAGTTTTCCGATCTTTCCCAACGACATGGTGCGCGAATTCGTTCACGAATGGTCGGCGGGAATGGTGCTGGCTACTGGCGTGCCGGGCTTTTTCACGCCACGCTTGGTACCGCCCAATTTCGCAACGCCCGGCAGCGCGGGTGCTCTCAGCTATTATGACAGTGCCCCGCTCAGGGCGACACTGGACTCGCTGATCGACTGGGATCTGGTCAATAATGGCCCGGTGCGTCTGTCGGTCGGTGCCGTGGATGTGATCAGCGGCAATTTTCGCTATTTTGACAGCGCGATCGAACGGCTCGATGCTCGCCACATCATGGCATCCGGCGCGTTGCCCCCGGGGCTGCCGCCGATCGAAATCGACGGCAGCCTGTGGTGGGATGGCGGGCTGGTTTCCAACACCCCGCTCAGTCATGTCCTCGATAACCAGCAGCATGGCATGCTGGTATTCCAGGTCGACCTGTTCTCGTCCGCGACCGAGGCGCCGCGCACGATCATGGACGTGATGGCGCGTGAAAAGGAAATTCGTTTTTCCAGTCGTACCCGCGCGATTTCGGATCAGGTTATGAAGCTGCGGCAGGAGCGGGAGATGATCCGGCGGCTGCTCGCCAAGCTCCCCGTTGCGCTGCACGACGATGTCGATGTCCTGGCGCTGCGCGACGCGGCTGCGGAACAACCTGTCAATCTCGTCCAGCTCATCTATACAGCCAATGCCTGGGAAGGTGGCTCGCGCGATTTCGAATTTTCGGCGCGGACGATGCACGAACATTGGCATGCCGGGCTCGGCTCGATCAATCAGGCCATGACCAATGCCCAGCTCGTCACGGAAAATATCCTGACCGGCAAAAGTGCGGCATTCGATTTGTGCCCAAAGCGCGGATTGAAGCGTTCAGGGCCACATCTCGATTGCTAACTTGATGGCTAAGTGGAGAAGATTTCCATGTTTCTGAGCGGTAAAACGGCGATTGTCACAGGCTCAACATCGGGCATCGGGCTGGCCTATGCGAAGGCCTTTGCGGCTGAGGGCGCCAATGTCATGATCAACGGCTTTGGCGACGCTGGCGAAATCGAAAAGGAACGTGCCGCGCTTGCCGCCACCAGCGGCGCCAAGGCGCTGTACGACCCAGCGGACATGACCGATCCAGCCGCGATCGCCGCGATGGTCGCGCGCTGCCATGCTGAGCTGGGCGGGCCGGATATCATCGTCAACAATGCCGGCATCCAGCATGTGGCGCCGATTGAGGATTTCCCGGTCGACAAGTTCGAGGCGATCATCAAGATCAACCTGACCTCGGCTTGGTATTTGATGCGCGCCGTCGTGCCGCATATGAAGGCGGCGGGCTGGGGGCGGATCATTTCCACCGCCTCGGCGCATTCGCTGGTCGCGAGCCCCAATAAATCCGCCTATGTCATGGCCAAACATGGTCTGGCCGGGCTGACCAAGACGATTGCGCTCGAAGTCGCCACGCACGGTATCACCGTCAATGCGATCAGCCCGGGCTATGTCTGGACGCCGCTGGTCGACAAGCAGATCCCCGATACCATGGCGACCCGCGGACTGACCCGGGAACAGGTGATCAATGATGTGCTTCTGGATGCGCAGCCCACCAAGCAATTCGTGACCTCGGAACAAGTGGCCGCCCTGGCGCTTTATCTCTGCCGGGACGAGGCAAAGGCGATCACTGGCGCCAATCTCTCGATCGATGGCGGCTGGACGGCGGCCTGATCGGCACTGCTTGGCAAGCACGGCCGCGCAGGATTAAGGGCGGCCGGAAAAGGATGCAGGGCAGTTAGAGTATCATGACGCCAAAAACCTTCGGCACGCTTGTCCTGTTCACCGGACTCGTTGCCTGTGGCGGACGCCATCGCGGGTTGGAGACTGCGGTACCGACCGCGGCGGCAAATTGGCATGCCATGGCCACCCGGGCCGATCGGGTACGCCTGCGTGGCTGGCGCGAAGCCTGGACCGAGGCGCTCGATCGCGCCCGCCGTGACAATGCGGCGCGCATCGCGGCCGAGGGTGCCTTGTTCGATCCCGATCAAGCGCTCGCCGGCGCCGTGCCGCCAACCGGCACCTATCGCTGCCGGGTCTTCAAGCTGGGCGCCAAGGGGACGGCGATGGCCGAATTCACCAGCTATGCCGATTTCCGATGTCGGATCGATGCCGAGGGCAATGAGTCGAGCTTTTACAAGTTGACTGGTGCACAGCGTCCGGTCGGCACGATTTTCCATGACAATCCCAAGCGTGCGATGTTTCTCGGCACACTGCTTCTCGGCGACGAGGTGCGCCAGATGCACTATGGTCGCGATCCGGCACGTGATCTTGTTGGCTATGTCGAGCGACTTGGCGACAAGCGCTGGCGGCTAGTGCTGCCTTATCCGCAATTTGAATCGATCCTCGACGTTATCGAACTGGTTCCTGAGGGCTAAACCGGCCACAGCTTGTCGCTGTGCCTGCTATGCTGTAAATCCTTCACAAGAATGGTCGGATTTCGCCGGCGCTTTGGCGCTGTTGGACTGCCTAGCGCGTCGACCTGAGCGACAACGCGTCTACCGAGGGACTGCATGGCCGATCGTAAACTTTTCGCTGGCCATGCCGTGCGCCGATTGCGGCGCCATGCCGCGCTGACCCAGGCGGCGATGGCTGAAACCCTGGCGATTTCGCCCAGCTATCTCAACCTTGTCGAACGCAATCAGCGCCCCTTGTCGGCGCAGCTGCTTGTCAAGCTCGCAGAAAGTTTCGATTTCGATCCGCGCGCGCTGGCCGCCAACGAACCGGGCGGTGGTGAGGCAGGGATTCGCCGCCGACTCGCCGATCCGATGTTCGCCGACCTGGAGATCGATCGCAACGAGATCGAGGAGTGGCTGGCCGGGGCGCCGGGCGGGGTCGAAGCTTTTGCACGCGCTTTCGATCGGATGGGCGCCGGAGGAGGAGTGGCGGCGGAGGGGCCTGATCCTGTGGCGCAAGTGCGTCGCGAGATCGATCATTGGCGCAATCATTTTCCCGATCTCGATGCCGCTGCCGAGCAATTGGCTGACGAAATGCGGTTGGGGGCAGGGGACCTCTATGGCGCGGTGGCGGACCGCCTGCGGGTCAAGCATCAGCTGTCCCTGCGGGTACTGCCGGTTGAGGTGATGCCCGACATGCTGCGGCGACTTGATCTCCATGCGCGGCAGTTGCAGCTGTCCGAATTGCTCGATCCGGCCTCGCGCGCCTTTGCAGCGCTGTTCCAGCTCGCCCAGATCGAGGGACGGGCCGAAATCGATGCGCTGGTGGTCGGCGCGGGCTTTACCGATCGCGCCGCAGAGCGGCTGCATCGCCGCCATCTATGCAGCTATTTTGCGGCAGCGGTAATGATGCCCTATGCCCGATTCCTGCGCGCATGCGAGGCGACGGGCTATGATATCGAGCTGCTGCAGCGCCGCTTTGGCGCAGGATTCGAGCAGGTCGCACACCGATTGACAACTCTGCAGCGCGTTGGCGCGCGCGGCTTGCCCTTCTTCATGGTCCGCATCGATCGCGCCGGGCAGGCCTCCAAACGGTTCTCGGGAGCAAGTAACGCGGCGTTGGTCGAGGCCGATGGCCGATGCCCCTTGTGGCGGCTGCATCATGCCTTTGAACGCCCGGGGTCGCTCACCGTCCAGCTCGTCGAGTTGCAGGAGGGCGGCCGCTGGTTGACGATGGCGCGCACAGTCACCCCGCAGGGCCGCCGTTACGGCGCGACCGGTGCTGAATTCGTGGTCGGGATGGGCGTGGAGGCAAGCCTTGCCGGGGCGCTGGCGGTCGCGCGCGGGGTTGACCTCGCTGGAGAGGCGACCCCGATCGGTCTCGGGTGTCGCGCATGCCTGCGTCCCGATTGCCCTCAGCGTTCGGCCCCGCCGACCGGTCGCGCGCTGATCGTCAACGAGAATGAGCGCCGCCTCTCGCCGATCAGCTTTGCCGGTGATTGACCCAACGGCGATATGTGGGCTTGCATGCCGCATAGCAACAAATGCTGGACTTTGAGCCCCGGGGTAGCTGTAAGGCCGCCAAGCAATGAAGGGTACCGAGGACGGCATGAATCACAGTGTGGAAAAGGTGTTGTGGGTGCGGCAGTGGAATGAGAGCCTGTTCTCGTTCGCAGTTACCCGGCCGCCCAGTTTTCGTTTCCTCAGCGGGCAGTTCGTCATGCTGGGCCTGCCGGTGGACGGCAAGCCGCTGCTCCGTGCCTATTCGATGGCCTCGCAACATTATGCCGAAGAGCTCGAATTTTTGAGCATCATCGTTCAGGATGGACCGCTGACATCGCGGTTGCAGCACATCAAGGAAGGCGATGAAATCCTGCTCGCCGCCAAGCCGGTGGGCAGCTTGGTGCTCGATGCACTGTTGCCGGGCAAGAATCTGCACATGATCGGCACTGGCACCGGCCTCGCGCCGTGGCTCAGCCTGATCCGCGATCCCGACGTCTATGACCGGTTCGACAGCGTCAATGTCCAGCACACGGTTCGCGCCAAGAGCGATCTTGCCTATTTTGACATGCTGTCGAGCAAGCTGGCTGATGACCCGCTGGTTGCCGAAGAAGCCGCAGCGAAGTTCAGCTATGACTGGGCGGCTACCCGCGATGCCGCTGCGCCGGGCCAAGATAATCGCCGCATTACCGACCGAATCCGCGATGGCAGCTACAAACTCGATCCTGAAACCGATCGCGTCATGCTGTGTGGGTCGATGGCGATGATCAAGGAAACGGCGGCGATTCTCGAAGGGCTTGGATTTACGGAGGGTGCGATGTCACATCCTGGCACCTTCGTCCTGGAACGCGCCTTCGTCGGTTGAAGTGCGTGCGCTCGCCGGCGCGTTACTGGATAGACTGACGGGCTTCCCCGGCCCCCCGCCGGGGAAGTATGTTGCACGTCATTCCAAAAAAGGACCGCTATCGGTGTCAGGCACCTACCGCCGTCAGTCGATCAAGCTGGTCTGCGTGCAACGTGAGCTTCATCGCACCCATCAGGTCCTCCAATTGCACAACAGTCGTCGCGCTGGCGATAGGTGCAGTCACACTGGGCTGAGCGATGAGCCAGGCTAGCGCGATCTGCGCTAGCGTCGCGCCAGTTTCCGCTGCAATCGCATCCATCGCGACAAGGACGCCCATTTTCTCGCTGAGCAGCGCCTGCACCCGGTCACCACGGACACTTTTGCCAAGATCGTCACAGCTGCGATATTTGCCTGTCAGGAAGCCAGAGGCGAGGCCAAAATAGGGCACCACGCCGATATTGTGGGTCACGCACAAATCCTGCAATTCGCCTTCGAAATTGTGCCGGCTGACCAGATTATATTCGGGCTGGAGGACGTGATAATGCGGGAGCGCGTGCGTAGTCGCCAGATCGAGCGCAGATTTGAGGCGGGCAGCACGAAAATTGGACGCGCCGATGACCCGGATCTTGCCGGCGTCGATCAATCGGCCAAATGCTTCCAGAACGGCCTCCTGCGGCACATCCTCATCGTCCTGATGTGCAAAATACAGATCGATCGTCTCGATGCCAAGCCGCTTGAGCGAGGCGTCGCAGGCCGCCGCGATCCTTCCCGGGGCCAGCTTCGCGCCGCCTTCGCCCGGCAGCATGCCGACCTTGGTTGCGATCTGAACCCGGTTTCGCTTGCCGCTGCTCTTAAGCCAGTCGCCAATCATGGTCTCCGATTCACCGCCGACATGGCCCGGTGCCCAGGCTGAATAAACGTCGGCGGTGTCGATCATGGTGCCGCCGCCGGCGACGAACGCGTCCAGCACCGCGACGCTCGCGGCCGTGTCGGCGGTCCAGCCAAAGACATTGCCGCCCAGCACGAGTGGGCCGATGTGCAGCTCTGTGCTGCCGAGTTGTCGAAGGTCAGTCATGGTTTGTCCAGGTCGGTCGAATCGTCGCCGATCATGTTGGCGGCGACGCTATCATTGTCGAGCATCGACGCTGCTTCATTGAGCTGACGAGCCTCGCTGGGTGATGCCCCGCTGTCGTCGGTCGCCGGCGCGCTGCAGCCGGCGATCATCAACCCTAAGATCATCGCGATTACGTGCGACGGCGTCTTCCGTTTCATCAATCCTCGATCTCGTTGCCAACCGCGTCGCCAATATTGTCCAGCTTCTCGCTGCCCCGGTCCATCGCATTTTCGGCGGCGCCAAAAGCCTGATCGCTGGCGGCCTCGGTGTCGTTCTTTGCTTCCATCATCGTCGCATTGGCGTCAGCCGTAATGGCGTCGGCGGCCTCGGCCGTTTCATTCTGTGCTTTTGGGGAGCAGGCGGACAGGCCGATCGCGGCGGTGGCAAACAGCGCCATGGTGATCATTGATCGCATAGGATGGTCCTCTTGTTCGTATGCTGACGCCGGGCCAACGCACAAAGTCTATCCCAGGGTCCATGCCCGCGCAATGAAAGCCGCGCTGCTGGGCAGGCCGTGATTTGGTGAAGGAGCAGAATGGAAGGTAGATTGACGACATATAAAGATATCTTTATATGTTATGGAAGATGACCCTTGCCCTCGATATATTTCGCGCGCTCGCCGACGCGACCCGGCTGCGCATCATGGCACTGCTCCAGTCGATGGAGCTGTCCGTTGGCGAACTGGCGCAGGTGCTGGGGCAGAGCCAGCCGCGCGTATCGCGGCATGTCAAAATCCTGTGCGACGCTGGGCTGGCCGAACGCCGCAAAGAGGGCAGCTGGGTGTTCCTCGCGCTTGGCGATGCCGCGCTAGTCGATCCGGTACTCGCTGCCTTCGATGCCTGGACTGGGCGCGCGCCTGATCACTGGGCCGTGGCCGATGCGGCCCGGCTGGCAGCCGTTCGCGCCGACCGTGCCGCCGCCGCAAATGCGTGGTTTGAGGCTAATGCGGGGCAGTGGGATGCTATCCGCTCCCTGCATATTGCGGAAAGCGAGGTTGAAGCGGCGATTACGCGCGTTCTCGGCAGCGGAACGATCGGCCAGCTGATCGATATCGGCACTGGCACGGGGCGGATGCTTGAACTGTTCGGGCCACAGGCAGCGCAAGCGCTCGGCATCGATCGCAGCTCGGAGATGCTGCGGCTGGCGCGGGCCAAGCTAGCCGAGCAGGGTCTCGATCGTGCCGAGCTGCGCCAGGCCGATCTCTATGCCCTGCCGATGGGCGATGCCCAGGCCGATGTCGCGATTCTGCACCATGTGCTGCATTTCGCCCAGCAGCCGGGCGCTGCGATCGCCGAAGCGGCGCGCGTCCTCAGCGCCGGCGGACGGTTGCTGATCGCCGATTTCGCGCCGCACGACCGCGAGGAACTGCGCGCCCGCGATGCCCATACCAGGCTTGGCTTTTCGGACGACCAGGTGACCGGGTGGTTCGATGCCGCCGGCCTCGCGCCGGTGCAAATCGAAACGCTCGAAGGCGGCGAACTGACAGTGAAACTATGGCTCGGCCGCAAGACGGGCGATGCGACCAGACAGGTGAAAGCGGCATGACAATCTCGATCCCCCAGCTTGAAGAGGCGCGCCGGGCGCTGGAGGCGCCGTTGTTCGCCGATCTGGCAGGCGACGCGAACGTGTCGTTCGAATTCTTCCCGCCCAAGACCGAGAAGATGGAAGAAGCGCTGTGGGAAACCGTTAAGACGCTGGAGCCGTTCGGGCCGCGCTTCGTCTCCGTTACCTATGGGGCAGGGGGCACGACCCGCGAACGCACCCACGCCACGGTTGCGCGTATTCAGCGCGAAACGTCGATGGGCGCAGCTGCGCATCTTACTTGCGTGGAAGCAAGCCGGGATGAGATTGACGCAATCGCCGATGCCTATTGGCTGGCCGGGGTGCGGCACATCGTCGCGTTGCGGGGCGATGCGCCAGCCGGTAAAAGTTTCGCGCCGCACCCGAACGGTTATACCAATGCAGCCGACCTGGTGGCCGGGCTGAAGCGACTCCATCCGTTCGAACTTTCGGTCGCCGCCTATCCTGAATGTCACCCGGATTCGCGGGATCAGGCGGACGATCTCGACAATCTGAAGCGCAAACTGGATGCAGGCGCGACGCGGGGCATTACCCAGTTCTTTTTCGAACCCGAGACCTTCTTTCGCTTCCGTGATCGGGCGGCGGCGGCTGGGATCGATGCGGAAATGGTGCCCGGCATCATGCCCGTCACCAATTTTGCCAGCATCCTGAAGATGTCGGCGATGTGCGGCACAGAAGTGCCGGCGTGGCTCGGTCGGCTGTTCGAGGGGCTGGACGATCACCCGACCAGCCGCCAGCTGATCGCCGCGACGCTGGCGGCGGAGCTGTGCCGCAAGCTCTACGCAGGCGGCGTGCGTGATCTGCATTTCTACACGCTCAACCGCGCCGAACTGAGCTTTGCGATCTGCCATTTGCTCGGCTTGCGGGCAAAGGCGGGTGAGAGGGCAGAGGCTGCTTGAACTTTCTTCGTCACCCCGGCGAAAGCCGGGGTTTCGTGCCGTACGGGCACGCTATTTAACCGGGAGATCCCGGCTTACGCCGGGATGACGCTTATGGAATCTACACGCGCCCAACTTCGCGCCGCCGCCGCGCAGCGAATCCTGCTGACAGATGGCGCCTTCGGCACCGAGATCCAGAACTGGAAGCTGGCCGAAGCCGATTATGCCGGCGACCTGAAGCTGGCCAAGGACCAGAAGGGCAATAACGACATCCTGGCGCTGACCAAGCCCGAGGTGCCGGAGACGATCACGCGCGAATATCTCGATGCCGGATCGGACATCGTTTCTACCAATACCTTCAGTGCCAACGTGATCAGCCAGGCCGATTATGCGGCAGAACATCTGGTTCGCGACATCAATATCGCCTCGGCGCAGATCGCGCGGCGCTGTGCCGATGAATATGCCGCCCGCGATGGCCGCCCGCGTTTCGTGGCCGGGGCGATCGGGCCGACCAACAAGACCTTGTCATTGTCGCCCGACGTCAACGATCCCGGCTATCGCGAGATCGATTTCGATTATCTGAAGGACGTCTATCTGGAGCAGGTGCTGGCGCTGGTCGAAGGCGGGGTGGACTTCATCCTGATCGAAACCGTGTTCGATACCCTGAACGCCAAGGCTGGCATCATGGCGGTGATCGAGGCGAGCGAGAAGCTCGGTCGCGACATTCCGATCATGCTGTCGATGACGCTCACCGATCTTTCGGGCCGCAATCTGTCGGGCCACACCGTCGAGGCGTTCTGGCACGCGGTGCGGCACGCCCGGCCGGTGACGATCGGCCTCAACTGCTCGTTTGGCGCGCAGCAGCTGCGCCCGCACGTCAAGACGCTGGCGGCAATCGCCGATACGCTGATCATGATCTATCCCAATGCCGGCCTGCCCAACGAACTCGGCGAATATGACGAACTGCCCGAGGAAACCGCCGCGCTGGTCAAGGAATGGGCAGAAGCCGGGCAGGTCAATATTCTCGGCGGCTGCTGCGGATCGACGCCCGCGCATATCAAGGCGATGGCCGATGCGGTGGCGGGGCTGCCCCCGCGCGCGCTGCCGGTGCCGCTGGTGGTGACCCGGCTGGCCGGGCTGGAGCCGATGACGATGGCGGCCTGAACCAATCCTCCCCGGCACGGGGAGTGTTTGGGCGAGATCGTATCCCCGGGATACGATCTTGTCCTGCCAGTGGCAGGACAAAGCCCAAACACATGCGAAGCATGACGGAAGGGGCGGGCTGGCAACACAGCTGCTGCGTTACTGGCCCGCCCCCTCCACCATTCGCCGGAAGAGGCGAATGGTCCCCCTCCCCGATCCAGGGAGGATTTTTTGAGAAAGAGATCATGGCCTCCACTCCTTCTTCCACCAATTTCGTCAACATCGGCGAACGTACCAACGTTACCGGTTCAGCCGCGTTCAAGAAGCTGATCATGGCGGGCGATTATCCGCGCGCCGTCGAAGTGGCGCGCCAACAGGTCGAGAATGGTGCGCAGATCCTCGACGTCAATATGGATGAAGGGCTGCTCGACGCGCACCACGCGATGACCACCTTCCTGAAGCTGATCGCCGCCGAGCCAGACATCGCGCGCATTCCGTTCATGATCGACAGCTCGAAATGGTCAGTGATCGAGGCGGGGCTGAAATGCGTTTCCGGCAAGCCGATCGTCAATTCGATCAGCATGAAGGAGGGCGAAGCGCAGTTCCTGGAGCAGGCGCGCAAGGTGATGGCGTACGGCGCCGCGGTGGTCGTGATGGCATTTGACGAGGTTGGTCAGGCCGATACCAAGGAACGCAAGGTCGAAATCTGCGAACGTGCCTATAAACTGCTGACGGGCATCGGCTTCCCGCCCGAAGACATCATTTTCGATCCCAATATTTTTGCGGTGGCCACCGGCATCGACGAGCATCGCCGCTACGCGATCGACTTCATCGAGGCGTGCCGCGAGATCAAGGCACGCTGCCCGCATGTCCATATTTCCGGCGGGCTGTCGAACCTGAGCTTTTCGTTTCGTGGGAACGAGCCCGTGCGCCGCGCGATGCATTCGGTGTTTCTCTATCATGCGATCCCCGCCGGGCTCGACATGGCGATCGTCAATGCCGGCCAGCTCGACATCTATGACGACATCGCGCCCGCCTTGCGCGAGGCGTGCGAGGATGTGATCTGGGACCGGCGTGACGATGCAACCGACAATCTGATCACCCTCGCCGAATCCTTCAGGGGCACCGATGCCGTTGCCGAAAAGGCTGCCGAGGAATGGCGCGGCTGGCCGGTCAACAAGCGGCTCGAACATGCGCTCGTCAAGGGCATCGACATGTATGTCGTCGATGATACCGAGCAGGCGCGGCAGATCATCGCCGATCGCGGCGGCCGCCCGATCGAGGTGATCGAAGGGCCGCTGATGGACGGCATGAATGTCGTTGGCGACCTGTTCGGATCGGGCAAGATGTTCCTGCCGCAGGTGGTGAAATCGGCACGTGTGATGAAGAAGGCGGTTGCCCACCTGTTACCCTTTATCGAGGCGGCGAAGGAGCCCGGCGCGCGCGGCAAGGGCAAGATCATCATGGCGACCGTCAAAGGTGACGTACACGATATCGGCAAGAACATTGTCGGCGTCGTGCTGCAGTGCAACGGCTTCGACGTGGTCGACATGGGCGTGATGGTGCCCTGGTCCGACATCCTTAAAGCGGCCAATGATCATGATGCCGACATGATCGGCCTGAGCGGCCTGATCACCCCATCGCTCGACGAGATGGTGACGGTGGCCGAGGAAATGAAACGCGCCGGCATGACGATGCCCCTGCTGATCGGGGGCGCGACGACCTCCAAAGTCCACACCGCGCTGCGCATCGCGCCGGCCTATGACGGGCCGGTGGTGCATGTGCTCGATGCCAGCCGCGCGGTCGGCGTCGCTTCGACCCTCGTCAGCGATACGATCCGCGACGAGTTCGTCCAGAAAACGGCCGACGACTATGAAGCGGTTCGCGTCGCTCGCGCGGGCAAGCCGCAAAATGCGCTGCTCAGCCTTGAAGCCGCGCGCGACAACGCTTTCGAAGCCGATATGCGGATGAAGCCGAAGCGGCCGATCATGCCCGGCGTCCACACTTTCCCCGACTGGGATCTGCGCGACCTGAGCGACTATATCGATTGGACGCCGTTTTTCCGCGCCTGGGAGTTGGCGGGCAATTATCCCGCGATCCTGACCGATCCGGTGGTCGGCGAAAGTGCCTCCAGCCTGTTCGCCGACGCGCAGAAGATGCTCGAGCGGATCATCGAGGAGAAGTGGCTGACGGCGCGCGCGGTGTGCGGGCTGTGGCCCTGCGCGCGGGAGGGCGACGATGTCGTCATTCATCTCGACAATGAGGATCATGTCCGCCTGCCGTTCCTGCGCCAGCAGATCGCCAAGCGTGAGGGCAGGGCAAGCATGTGCCTGGCCGATTTCGTCAGCCCCGATGGCGACTGGATCGGCGGCTTCGCGGTCAGCATCCACGGCATCGAGCCGCATCTGGCCCGGTTCAAGGCGCAGATCGACGATTATTCGGACATTTTGCTGAAGGCGCTGGCCGACCGGTTTGCCGAGGCGATGGCGGAGCGTTTGCACAAATTCGTCCGCACCGCGCTGTGGGGCTATGCCGAGGGCGAGCAGCTGACGACCGAGGCGCTGATGAAGGAGCAATATTTCGGCATCCGCCCTGCGCCCGGCTATCCTGCATGCCCGGATCACAGCCTGAAGCCGATCCTGTTCAAGCTGCTCGATGCGCATCATGCGACCGGCATTTCGCTGACCGAGAGTTTCGCGATGTTGCCAACAGCGGCGGTGTCGGGATTCTATTTTGGCCACCCCCAGGCCGAATATTTCGGGGTGGCGCGGATTGGCCATGACCAGGTTGCCGATTATGCCGCGCGGCGCGGGGTAGATCTCAAGACGGCGGAGCGCTGGCTTCGCCCGAATCTGGACTGATCGGCGGCGGCGGACCCGGTGCGGGCACGGGTGCCGTCGGCGGGAAGGGGATCCGCAGCACGGTGCCCGGCGTCAGGCGATCGGGCGTGTCGAGGACGTCGCGATTGGCGTCGAAGATGATGTGATACAGTGCCGCCTTGCCATAATGCTCTCGCGCAATGCCGCTCAAATTCTCGCCGAGCTTTACCACATGTTCCGCCATGGGCGGGTGATCCGCCACCACCGCGAAATCGCCGGCGCGGGCATCGATTTCGGTGCCGAGCGGCGCCAGGGTGCGCGGACGATAGGGCTTGCGCTCAGGCAGCGAGGCCGGGTCGGCCAGCCAGCGGCGCTTGGCGGCGGGGCTGACCCAGGCGACATCATCGGGTGTCTTGCGCGATGCACCCAGCAACCAGCGTTCGAGCCGGAACAGCAAATGGGCCAACCAGCCCCGGAGCGGCGTGTTGATCAGCGGGCCGCGATAATCGCCGGCCAGATTGACGATCCGCGATCGATCGCCGAATTCGACCTTGAGCCCGGCCTGGGTGGCGCCCGCCAACACCCAGGCCAGCGAGATGTTGGACAGCGAGATATCCTCCCCACCGCCGCCGATCGATCCGTGATCACCGGGAAACCAGTGCTGCTGATAGGGCGCGCTATCAAGCGCAGCGGCGACTCCCTTGTCGGCGTTCAGCGTTTCGACATTGGTCCATAGCCGCGGGGTGAACAGGATGCGCCCTTCATCAGTGGCGACCGCGTGCCGCGCGCTGTCGACCGTCTTCGACAGGCGGGCATTATAGAAACTGTAGCGCTGGTTATAGAAGCGCGCGAGCGGGCCGAGAAAGACCGGCAGGCCGAGCGAATCGACGATATCCCAGACGCCGAGATATCGCACCGACAGAATCGTGGTGCCGGTCATGTCAAAGCCATGCTGCCGGCGCCACAGCAGATCCGCTTCGTCAATCGCCACCTGCGGGGAGTAGGTCGCCCGAAATTTGCGGACTTCGGCCGGATCGTCATCGACGGTCGCCTTGTTGCGCTTGTAGATCGCCAGCGCCTCGTCGATCTGTTGGGCGTTACTTACCGTCAACACGCCGGCAACGCGCAAGAAGCCGACGAACGACATGGCCGTGAAGGCGCCGCGACTAAAGCCGAAAATGAAAACCTCGTCATCGGGGCGATAGTTAAAGATCAGGAAGCGATACGCATTGCGCATCTTGGTTTCGAGCCCGACACCAAAGGCGCCACCAGTCAGCCGATCGGTCTTACCCGTGCCGACACCCTCGTCATAATAGACGATTTGCTGGATGCCTTGATTGTCAATCGCAGCGATACTTTCAGCGACGAGCACGACATTGGTCGGGTGTGCGTTACTCAATTTCGACCAGGAGCCGTCAAAGCAGAATATCAAGCGCCGCATCATGCCCTCCGTATCATTAGACTAGCGCGATATTGTCCCTGTGCAATGCGTCATCGTCAGCGGCGCGCTAATGTTTCGGTTAACCTTGAATTGACCTTTCCCGCGCCGCCGCAAACCCGCATGGTGGAGCGATCACGCCGGAGACGATATGATGCGCCAGTTGATCGCCCTCCCCCTGCTCGCGCTGGCCATGCCCGCCGCGGCCCAGCCGTCGCGTGCGCCCTTTACCGTGCAGCAAACCGGGCAGGGCTTTGCCAAGCTCGATGATGCGCTGATGTCGATCCGCGGGCAGGATGCGACGATCCTGATCGCGCCCGGCACGTACCGCCAGTGCGCGATCCAGCAGGCGGGGCGGATCACCTTCAGGGCGGCCGAACCCGGCAGCGTGATCTTCGATGGAGTTGCATGCGAGGGCAAGGCGGCGTTGGTGCTGCGCGGCGAGGGATCGGTGGTCGATGGGCTGATCTTCCGCAACATCCGGGTTGGCGATGGCAACGGCGCCGGCATCAGGATCGAGATCGGTGATTTGACGGTGCTGAACTCGATGTTTCTCGACAGCCAGGAGGGGATTCTTGGCGCACAGGATGCGCCCCGCACGATCCGGATCGACCGATCGACCTTTGCCGGGCTCGGCCAGTGCGACGAGACGCCCGATTGCGCGCATAGCGTCTATGTCGCGACGCGCGGGCAGGTGACGATCACGCGCTCCCGCTTCGAACGCGGGCGGGGCGGGCATTATGTCAAGCTGCGCGCGCCCACAGTCTCGATCACCGACAACAGCTTTGACGACAGCGAAGGCCGCAAGACCAATTACATGATCGACCTGCCCGAAGGCGCCACCGGGCTGATCGCGAACAACAGCTTCGTCCAGGGCGCGCATAAGGAGAACTGGACCGGCTTTATCGTGGTTGCGGCCGAAGCGCGCAAATATCGCTCTGCCGGGCTGCGGGTGGAGGGCAATACCGCCAGCCTGGCGCCGGGCCAGACCAAAAGCCCCGCCTTTGTCGCCGATATCAGCCATGAACGGCTGGCGGTGGGCGCGAACACGCTGGGTAAGGGCATTCGCGCCTTTGAGGTGCGCTAAGGCGCCCCGCTTGCCTATCGGGTTTCCCGACGTAATGACTGGCCGTCGACTGGCCTGACGGACAGGAGAGGGCGATGGCAGCGACAATGTTCCTCGCAGCAAAGCGGCTGGCGCGGCGGCTGCCATTTTACCGCAATGCGCTTGTCGTCTGGGACTTGTTGCGCGGGGGCGAGGCGGCGCAGTCGCGACGGTTGTTGCTGGCGCAGCCCGACGGCCTGTTCCAGCCGTTTGGGACAACCGGACCTGATCGCTACCCGGCGCTGTTCGGGCTGATCCGCATGATGATCGATGACAGCCCCGATCGATCGCTACTCTCCTTTGGCTGTTCGACCGGCGAAGAAGTCGCGTCACTGCGGCGGCTGTTTACGCAGGCGCAGATTACCGGGATCGATATCAGCGCCGACCGGATCGCTTTGTGCCGCCGCCGCTTGCTGCCCGCGCTTGGCGGTGGGACGCGATTTGAGATCGCGCCATCGACGACATCACAAGCGCCGGCAAGCCATGACGCGGTATTTGCGATGGCGGTGTTCCGCCATGGCGGCCTGAGCAACGGCCCGGCGAGCGCCACCCCGTTGCTGCGCTTTGACCGGTTCGCGGCCGAAGTGGCGCATATTGCCGCCTGCCTGAAGCCGGGCGGCTATCTGATCATCCGCCACGCCAATTTTCGTGTCGAGGATACGGCCGCCGCGGCAGAGTTTGACGCCGTCCACCACCTGCCGCGATCATCGCCGGTTTATGACCGGGACAATCACCTGGTGGTCGACGATCATCACGAGGGCGTCATCTTCCGAAAAAGGCCATGACTGCCCGACTTATGCGCGCCTAGCGACAGCTGTCGCCGGCGCTCGCATCCAGATCAAGGCAACGCCCGTCCATCATCGGCGCGCCCAGTTTCAGGCCGATCGTTGCGGCCAATGTCGGCGCGATATCGACCGTTTCCACCGCCAGCGGCTGCTCAAACCCCGCCATCCCCTTGCGCCAGAACAGGATCGGCACGCGCCGGTCATAATCCCAGAACGAGCCATGGGTCGCGACATAGCCCTTGGTCGGATCCGGAATCGGCGTGATGCGTGGCTTGAGCGCGACGACGATGTCGCCCGATCGCGCGGGGACGAAGCTGGCCTTGGCGCGCTGCACCAATGTCCATGTTTCGGCCGGGCCGGTCGCGACGGGGGCCGCCATGATCTCCGCGCGGCTGAATGCGGCGGCGACCTGCGGGTGAGCGCGGTACAGCGCCAACGCCTCGGCCAGCACCGCATCATATTGTCTTTTCGGGAGCTTGCTGTCGATCCAGACATCGCCGACCGGATCGCCGTAGAGCAATTGCCCGGTCAGCCCGAGCTTGGCGGCGACGGCATCGCCGACCGCCTTGGGGTTGAGCGCCGGATCGATCCGCGCCGCGCCGGGCACGGCATGCTGATCATTGCGTTCGGGCAGATCATGGCCGCCATGATCGGCCGTGAGCACGACTTCATAATCGACACCCAGCGAATCGAGCACCGCAAAGAAGGTGCCCATCGTCTCGTCGAGCTGGGTCAACTGCAGGCACATTTCGCTGCCTTCGGTGCCATAGGTATGGCCGACATAATCGGTTGCCGACGCACCGATCGCGATCAGGTCGGTCGCCGGCCCCTTGCCGAGCTTCATGTCGCGGACCAGCCCGGCGGCCATGGCGAATACCGCCTCATCGGCTTCGGGCGAAGCGCGAAACGCGCGGGTGTCGCCTTCCTTGCGCTCGAACCGACCGGTGCCGACGGTCTTGCCGCCGCCGATATCGATTGCCCGGTCATGCGCCGAGCAAAAGGCCGACATTGCCATTGCCGGTTGCGCCATAGCGAGCCGGGCGACCACCGCGTCATTGGTCTGCTGAACAACCGCCGGCGTGGTGCGACCAGCATAGCTGACAAATTTCTTGCCATCCCACCACCAAAGCTCATCGACCTGATGGCCGCCCATCATCACTGCGGCGCGGTCCTTGCCGGCGACCGAGACGACCCGGCTCGCCGGGTTGGCGGCCTTCATCCGTTCGCCCAATGTTGGCACGAGCAGATGCTTGTCCGATACCGTATAGGCGATCGAGCTGCTGCCGGGGACGCTTTCATCCTCGGCGCAATAGACGGTCTTGTCGGTACGCGCGGTTTTCAGATCGACCCAGTTATTGGCGATGATACCGGTGCGCGCCGGATGCATGCCGGTCAGGATCGTCGAATGGCCGGGGCAGGTTTCAGTCGCGGCATGGCTTTGATAGCCCGAGGGGAAGACCGCGCCGCCCAGCAGCCGTTTGAAGCCGCCAGTGAAGTGATTGCGATATTCAGCGAAAAGATCGGCGGAGAATTGATCCACCGATATGGTCACGATCAGCTTGGGCGCGGGCGCCTTCGCCGCTGGAGTTGCCGGTGCCGCCGCCGCGCTCACCGGTGCGGCGCTGTCCTGGGCTGTTGCATTTGTCGTAACCAAAGCGAGCGCACCCGCGAATAACGTGGCAACTCTTTTCATCAAGACTCTCCCGATCGGGTGCACCGCGCCCAGTGTTTCGGCTATGCGCCGGGACCGGGCCTGAAAACAAGGATTGCCGCATGCGCGCGTTGGGTTTCGTTATCGTGACGGTCTTGTTGTGGCTGGCGGGTCTGGCGCCGGCCAACGCGCAGGCGCCCGATCCCTATTCCAAGGGTCCGCATCTCGCGACGACGCTTATCGCCGAGAGCATGACCCCGGCTGCGGGCAGCACAGTAACGCTCGCCTATGACGTGACGCCGCAGCCCGGCTGGCATGGCTATTGGCAAAATCCCGGCGATGCGGGCTTTCCCGCCAAATTCGCCTGGGACCTGCCTGCCGGGGTAACCGCTGGCGCACCGCTTTATCCGGTGCCGACCACTTTGATCATCGCCGATCTGATGAATTATGTGTTCGAACACCATTATACGCTGCTCATCACGCTCCAGATCCCCGCCGGGCTGGCGCCGGGCACGGCATTGCCCGTGAAACTACGCTCCAATTACCTCGTCTGCACCGAAGAAATCTGCGTGCCCGAAGCGGCCGATCTGACGGTCGATCTCGTCATCGGCGATGGCGCGATCACGCCCGAGGCGCGCGCGCAATTTGACGGCTTCCGCAAGGCGCTGCCCAAACCGATCGGCATGGCAGCACGCTATCAGATCGATGGCAAGACGGTGCGGATCGAGGTGCCCTATCCGGCCGGCACGCCGCTGGCCAAGGCCTATTTCTTTCCGGTGACGCCGGGCGCGATCACTTACGCCGCGCCACAAAAACTGGTTCGGGATGGTGATCGTCTGGTCATCGAAACCCAGGCCGGGACGGCCAAAGGCCCAATCGACGGCGTGCTGCGAATCGCTGACGCAACGGGCCTGTCAGTCAACGCCACCCCCGGCCCGGTCGCGCCAGCGCCTGGCGGCAGCCAAGCGGGCGGTGTACCTGCCGATATCCTGACCGCCACGCTGATCGCCTTTGGTGGCGCGTTGCTCGGCGGACTGATCCTCAACATCATGCCGTGCGTTTTTCCCATTCTGAGCCTGAAGGCGCTGAGCCTTGCCAAGGGTTCAGTGAATGAACGCGAGGCGCGGCGCGAGGCGCTGGCCTATACCGGCGGCGTGCTGGCGGTGATCATGGGGCTGGGGGCGACGATCCTGGCGCTCCGTGCGGGCGGCGCAGCGGTCGGCTGGGCGTTCCAGTTGCAAAACCCGGCGACGATCGTGGTGCTGTTGCTGCTGGTGGTTGCGCTCACGCTCAATCTTGCCGGGCTGTTCGAAATTCCGACCCCGCGCTTTGTCGATTCGGCGAGCGGGGCAAGCGGGGCGTTTGCGACCGGCGCGCTGGCGGCGATTATCGCGACGCCGTGCACCGGCCCGTTCATGGGCGCGGCGCTGGGCGCGGCACTGGTGCTGCCACCGCTGGCGGCGATGGCGATCTTTTTCGGGCTCGGTTTTGGCCTGTCGATCCCGTTCCTGCTGATCGGCTTCGTGCCGCCGCTGCGCCGTGCACTGCCCAAACCGGGCGCGTGGATGGAAACGTTCCGCCACATCCTCGCCGTGCCGATGGGGCTGACCGCGATCTGGCTTGCCTGGGTGCTGGGTGGCGAGGCGGGGACCGACGGGATAACGCTGGGGCTGATCGGGGCGCTTGGTGTTGGCATCGTGCTGTTCGTGATCGGCAAGCGCCAGCACAAGGGGCTGTCAGCGCATTGGCTGAGCGTGGTGCTGCTGATCGGCGTGACGGCGGCGACCGCTTATTATGTGCGGGCGGTGCCCAAGGGCGCGGCTGGGGCGGCGATGCTGGCCGCCGAGAACAAGGCGGCGTTCAGCGAGGAAAAACTCGCCGAGGCGCGCGCCAAGGGCCAGCCCGTCTTCGCCTATTTCACCGCTGACTGGTGCCTGACCTGCAAGGTCAATGAGCGGCTCGCGATCGACACCGATCAGGTCAAGGCGGCGTTCGCGAAGCACAATGTCGCGGTGATGGTCGGCGACTGGACCGATGGCGACCCCAAGCTCGGCCGTTTCATCGAAGCGCATAACCGCGCCGGCGTGCCGCTCTACCTGTTCTACAAGCCCGGTGCCGCCGAGCCGGAGGTGCTGCCGCAAGTGTTGACCCCGGCGATGTTGAGCGACCTTGCCGGGGGGTGACGCGGGTTGGCGGCGCGCATTTGTCGTCAGCTTGCGTCGGGCGCTAGGCAGAATGTGTGGCTTTGACCCAGGCCAGTACCAGCCGTTCATAGTCCGGAAATTGTAAGCCGGCAGCCTCCAATCCGCTGGCAATGACCATATCAGGCAGCGCTGCGATGAAGCTATCGTGGCTTCGCAGCAGTTCGGCCGTCGGCGGAATCGTCTTTCGGCGCGAGACCGTGAACAGAAAATCGCGGACATGCCTGACCATCGCACGTGGATCACCATCATGCGCCTTGATATCCATGCCGGCGAGATCGGAGATAAACATCTGGAACCGATATTGGGCTGTATCGAAGATCATGCAGCGCTTCTGCGCCTGGCGGGGATCGCCGAACCGCTTGGCGCCCAGAAAGATGCCGAGTTCGAGTGGCATGTTGAAGCGCGGCAGATGATTGATCGGATCAAGCTCGGTTCGCGATAGATCGTGGATGCTGTATCGGCTTTCGGCGATGATCCGGTAAAGTTTGTCAATCCGGGTTTCAGCCGCGTCGTCCATCTCGCGCGCGCACCGCGCCCGAAACCCGCAGGCCAGCACGGCAAATACAAGCGCCTGAAAGCCTGGCGCGAACGCATCGTCAAATGGGCAGTTGATGAAAACGTCGCGCGCGGCAGCCGCCACCCGGGCTATTTCGCTTGGGCGTTCAGATATTCCTGCACCACTTTGTCTGCCCTCGCGCTGGTGAGCGTTGCGCGCTTGGTCACCGGTTCCAACGAAGCGACCGAAAGGAACCGACCGCTCGATGACGAACGGCCATTGATCTCGCTATGAGCGGATTCCGCCTTAGGGCCCATCATGCCGACATTTTTTGCCATGCCGGATAAATAGTTGATCCCCAACCGAATCGCAAGCGCAGCCTCGCTCAATCTTCAAGCGCCAATCGCTGGCTTCAGGCTGTTTCAGCGACGGTCGCGGCTGCTACGGACTGTCGGGCGACGGCTTCGAACTTCTCGTGATATTTCGGATTTTCGGTGCCCATCAGCCGGTCCCACCAGGTGAAATAGAGCCCGAAATTATAGCGGCCCTCGGTGTGGTGCAGGTCGTGGTGGGTCGTCGTCGTCAACCATCCGGTCAGCGGTGAGCGGGTGAAGCCGCTCCAGGCCAGCTCATAGCCCGAATGGCCGATCGCATTGCGGGCGATCTGGTGGCCGAGAAAGACGAAGATCGCAAAGCCATAGATCGGCACGACCATCGACATCACGATCAGCATGAAGGGGATATAGATCGATTCGGCGACCGCCTCGATCGGCGCAAAGCTGTAGGCCGCCCAGCTGGTCGGGGTGCGGCTGAGATGGTGGGTGGCATGCGCGCGACGGAACAGCGCCTTGTGGTGCAAGCTGCGGTGCATCCAGTAGAACCACGCATCGTGCAGCACTGCCATGATCACCACCTGGCCGAGCAGGATGCCGAGGTCCGGCACGCCACGTTCCACCCGGATCAGGTAGATCGTCTGGAAGGATTGGAAAAACTCCCGGCGGCGATCGGCAAAGCTTGCTTCGCGCGGCTGAATGCGCCGGGCCGCGATCCAGCGTCGCGCCAGCCAATAGACGCTGGCGACGCCGGCAGCGCCGATCAGGTAACGGGTGAATTCGATCTGGATGCTATGGGCCAGATGCTGGCCGATCAGAAGGATGAAGTCGAACACGCTGGGCTCTCCGGCTTGGGGATACCCGGTTTCTAGGACAGGATCGCCGGGGCCGCTCCGCAACAGCGTAAAAATGTGATCGATTCCGAAATCGACCGGCAATTTTTACTTCTGCAGGATCGCACGGCGCCGATAATCGCTGGGCGCCTCCCCGCTATCCTGGCGAAAGGCGCGGTTGAACGGGGCGAGGCTGCCATAGCCGAGGTCCATCGCGATCGTCAGGATCGGCAGATCGACATGCGCTGGATCGGCGAGCATCGCCTTGGCCTCGCCGATCCGGTGATGATTGAGGAAGGCGGAAAAGTTGCGATAGCCGAGTCGCTGGTTGATCAGGGCCCGGAGCCGGTGTTCGGGGGTGCCGAGCCGATCGGCGAGCAGCCCGATCGTCAGCCCGGTTTCGCGGTGCAAGCCGCCGGCCATCGCCGCATCGAGCTTTTGCTTGAGGACATGCTCGGACGGCGTCAGCGCCGGCGCGGGCGGCGCGGTGATGGCGCTCGGGTCAAACAGGATATCGGGGTCGCTCTGCAACAGCGCCGCGCCCAGCGCCATCGTCGCCACCAGAATCGCCAGGGCCTGCGGCAAGGTGACGCCAACGCCGGTGTGGCGGAAGCCGAAGATCATCTCGATCACCAGCACTATCACCGCCAGGATGCCGACGACGATGACGAAACCGACCCGGAGCCGGCGGCGCTTTTCGATCAGGTCATCGCCGCGCTCCCGGAACGCGATCAGGATGGCATGGGCGGTCATCGCCAATGACGTGCCGCGCTGGAGAATGCCCAGCCACAGGCCCAGGCTGTTGGCATGGGGGCCCGCCACACCGAAACCGATCCAGCAGCCGAACAGGATGATGCCAGCGGCGGTGACGGCGGTGCGGTTGAGCGGCCGTTCAAACAGCAGATGCGCGAATATCCATAGCATCATCGGCGTGGCCTGGGCGGCCAGCTGGATCAGCGCCCAGAGAGGACCGCGGGCATCGATCTGGAGCGGCGTCGCGAGGGTCAGATAGGCACAGATGCAGACGAACAGGGTGACCGTCGCGATTCGAATCGCGCGCGGTGCATGGCCGCGGCCGATCACCGTGGCGATCAGCAGCAATTGCCCGATGGCGAGCATACGGATCGCGCTATCGATCAGGGTGAGCCGGTCCATGGCGCCGTTATGCCACATCAAACCCGCTGGTCCATCGGTGTCGATAGCGAACCCTTTGGCGACTGGCGCGTTCAACGCCGATGGCGCCGTGTTGCGCGCGCCGGAGACCAAGCGATGATGCCCTTGCCCTGGCGCTGCCTATTGCTGGCCCTGCCGCTTGCCGGCTGCGGCCCGAAAACGGGCGGTTTCGATCCCAATGACGTCCAGCTCGGCGCCAATGGCAAGACCATCGCGCCCGGCCATGCCGCGCCAACCGCGTCGCCGGTAGCAATGGCGATGATCCCGTTCGCGGGCAGCTGGGGCCGCACCACCGCTGATTGTGATCTGAGCAACGATGCTCGGCGCGGTACGCTGAAGATCGAGGCCGGCAAGGTGGATTATTATGCCGCCGGCGGCCCGGTCGCCCGAATCGTCGCGACAACGCCCACAAGCGTGACCGTCGATCTCCAGCTCAAGGGATTCGCCGGACGATCGATGATACGCACCCGGTATCGCCTGCTTGTGGGGGGCACCCGGCTCGAACGTCTGGATCAGGCACCCCCGCTTCGCGTGGTTTATACCCGCTGCTGATCCGATCCTGTCGGGGGGTGGGTTCAAAGAGGCGGTGATTTCGCCTAGGACGCGCGCATGACCCAATTCGACCTTACCGACGATCAGCGCGAGATTCAGGATCTGGCGCGCAAATTCACCGCCGATCGGATCACCCCCTTTGCCGGGGAGTGGGACGAAAGGCATATTTTCCCGCGCGATACGATCAAGCAAGCGGCCGAGCTCGGCTTTGCGGCCATCTATGTCTCGGAAGAATCGGGCGGCATCAATCTTGGGCGGCTGGAAGCGGCGCTGATCATGGAGGCGATGGCTTATGGCTGCCCATCGACCAGCGCGTTCATCTCGATCCACAACATGGCCGCCTGGATGATTGACCGGTTCGGTTCGGCCGAGGTCAAGGCGAAGTATCTGCCCGATCTGGTCTCGATGGAGACGATTGCGAGCTATTGCCTGACCGAACCCGGCAGCGGCTCCGACGCGGCGGCGCTCAAGACGCGGGCGGTGCGGGACGGCGACCATTATGTCGTGACCGGGACCAAACAGTTCATTTCGGGCGCGGGCGAGAACGACGTTTACGTCACGATGGTTCGCACCGGGGAAGATGGGCCAAAGGGCATTTCGTGCCTCGTCATCGAAAAGGACATGCCCGGCGTGTCGTTCGGCGCGAACGAGCGCAAGCTCGGCTGGCATTCGCAGCCGACCCGGCAGGTGATTCTTGAAGAGGTCCGCGTCCCCGTCGCCAATCGCGTCGGCGGCGAGGGGGAGGGGTTCCGCATCGCGATGATGGGGCTCGACGGCGGGCGGCTCAATATCGGCGCGTGCTCGCTGGGCGGGGCGCAGCGCTGCCTTGATGAGGCCATTGGCTATACAAGCGACCGCAAGCAGTTCGGCACCGCGATCAGCGATTTCCAGAACACCCAGTTCATGCTCGCCGACATGGCGACCGAGCTGGAGGCGGCGCGCGCGCTGCTCTACATGGCGGCGGCCAAGGTGACGGCGAATGCGCCCGACAAGACCAAGTTCGCGGCGATGGCGAAGCGGCTGGCTACCGATACCGGATCGGCCGTGGTCGACCGCGCGCTGCAGCTCCATGGCGGCTATGGCTATCTGATGGATTATCCGATCGAACGCTTCTGGCGCGATCTGCGGGTGCATTCAATTTTGGAGGGCACCAATCAGGTGATGCGCATGATTGTCGGGCGGGAGCTGACGCGGCAGTGATTTATCCCCTCTCCCATTGGGAGTCCGGGTTCGGCCATACCCCCGGTATGGCCTCAACATTACGGGGTATTGCTTGCCCCGAACTGGTTACGAAGCCTTGGCAGCTTGCTGCCTAGCCGAAGTTGGGTGAGGGGCCGCGCCGATCGTGGGTGTGGCCCACCCTCACCAAGCTGCGCTAGCCAGCACGCTGACAAGCTTCGCTATCCTCTCCCTCAAGGGAGAGGGAAATGGGGATTATGACTGACGACGTTCTGACTTTGGCAGAAGACGGTGTGGCCCGCATCCGCCTCAACCGGCCCAGCGCTATTCACGCGCTCAATACGGCTATGTGTGCAGCGATGCTTGAGGCGCTTGAGGCGTGGAGAGTCGATATCGGGATCGAGGCGGTGCTAATCGATCATGCTGCCTCGCCGGATGGCGATCCTAAAAAATCGCGTGGCTTTTGTGCTGGCGGCGACATCCGCATGCTTGCCGAGAGCGGCGCGAAGGATGGGGTGGCGGCGCGCCAGTTCTTCCACACCGAATACCGCATGAACCACAAGCTGTTCACTTATGTGAAGCCGACCGTGGCGTTCATGGACGGGATCACGATGGGCGGCGGTGTCGGGATATCGCTGCCCTGCCGCTATCGAATTGCGACCGAGAATACCCGGCTGGCGATGCCGGAGACGGGCATCGGTCTGTTCCCGGATGTTGGCGGTGGCTGGTATTTGTCACGGCTACCGGGGCGGATCGGGCAGTTTCTGGCGCTGACCGGGCACCGGCTCGACGGGGCCGAGTGTTTGGCGCTGGGACTGGCGACGCATTATCTGCCCAGCGCGTCGCTCGACGACGCCAAGGCGCGGATCATTGCCGATCCACGATCGATCGATGCCATTCTCGACGCGTTGGCGGTATCGCCGCCTGCAGCGAAAATTCTGGCGCATCGCGATCAAATTGATCGGCTGTTCCGGTCGGACAGGCTCGAAGACGTGTTCACTGCGCTGGAGGCCGATCCGGACGACTGGGCGCAAGCACAGCTGGAATTGCTGCGCACCAAATCACCGCAAACAATGAAGGTCTCGCTCCGCCTGCTCCATGAGGGCGCGCTGATGCATGATTTCGCCGATGAGATGCGGCAGGAATATGCGGTCGGGTGCCGGGTGGTGCAGCGGCATGATTTCCTTGAAGGCGTGCGCGCGGTGATCGTCGACAAGGACAATACCCCGCATTGGGACCCGGCCACACCGGAAGGCGTAACACCGCACGTCATCGACCAGATTTTTGCGCCGCTGTCCGAGGATGATGCCTGGACGCCCCACGATTGACCACCCACCCGCGGCACCCTGGCCTTGCGCCGAGGGCCCGCTGCCTTTTAGCGGCGGGAAATAGCGGGACCCCGGGTCAAGCCCGGGGTGACGAAGGAGAAAAAGACATGACCACTTACGAAACCCTGATCGTCGAACAACGCGGCGCCGTCACGCTGATCACGCTTAACCGGCCGCAGGCGCTCAATGCGCTCAACAGCCAGGTGCTGACCGAGCTGATCGCCGCGCTGGAAGCGTTCGACGCCGATCCGTCACAGGGCTGCGCGGTGCTGACCGGGTCAGAAAAAGCGTTCGCGGCGGGCGCGGACATCAAGGAAATGCAGGCGATGGGCTTTGCCGAGATGTTCGGCACCAATCACTTCGCCGGCTATGACCGGGTGACCGCAACGCGCAAGCCGATCATCGCTGCGGTGGCGGGCTATGCGCTGGGCGGCGGCTGCGAAGTGGCCATGATGTGTGATTTCATCCTGGCCGCCGATACCGCCAAATTTGGCCAGCCCGAGATCAAGCTCGCGGTATCCCCCGGCATGGGCGGATCACAGCGCCTGACCCGGGCGGTGGGCAAGGCCAAGGCGATGGAGATGTGCCTGACCGGGCGGATGATGGACGCCGCCGAAGCCGAGCGCGCCGGGCTTGTCAGTCGCATCGTCCCGGCAGCGGACCTGATCGACGAAGCGGTGAAGACAGCGACCGTGATTGCGGGCATGGCCCCGCTGGCGGTCAAGGCGAACAAGGAGATGGTCAACACTGCGTTCGAGACGGGCCTGACGCAGGGCATCTTGTTCGAACGCCGGCTGTTTCATGGCCTGTTCGGGACAGCCGACCAGAAGGAAGGCATGACCGCCTTTGTCGAGAAACGTCCGGGCGTTTGGTCGGGCAAGTAATCCCCGCGCCAAACCTGCCGTCACCCAAGCGAAAGCGACGGTCTCGCGCGGGGACGGGGTTGCCGCCCCATGTAAATCCCGGCTTTCGCCGGAATGACAGTGATTTGAGAGGATTTTAGAACATGACCAGCATCGCCTTTATCGGTCTCGGCAACATGGGCGGCGGGATGGCGGCGAACCTGGCCAAGGCAGGGCACGACGTTCGCGCCTTTGATCTTTCGCCAGACGCGCTCGATCGCGCCAAGACGGCGGGCTGCCTGCCGGTGGCAAGTGCTGCGGCAGCGGTCGAGGGCGCCGAAGTGGTGGTGACGATGCTGCCCGCCGGCACGCATGTCGAGACGGTCTATACCCATGAGGTATTTCCTGCGGCAGCCCCGAACACGCTGCTGATCGATTGCTCGACGATTGATGTCGACACTGCCAAGCGGGTTGCGACTGCCGCGCATGCCAAGGGGCTGGTCGCGGTCGATGCGCCGGTATCGGGCGGGATAGCGGCGGCCACCGCCGGCAGCCTGACCTTCATGGTCGGCGGCAGCGAAGCCGGGTTTGAGCGGGCGCAGGTTATTCTGGAGGCGATGGGCAAGGCGGTGATCCATGCCGGCATGAACGGCGCGGGCCAGGCGGTGAAGATCTGCAACAACATGCTGCTCGGCGCCTCGATGATCGCCACCAGCGAAGCTTTCCTGCTCGCCGAAAAGCTGGGCCTCGATCCGCAGAAATTTTTCGATATCTCCAGCGTCTCGTCGGGTCAGAACTGGTCGATGACCAGCTATTGCCCGCTGCCCGGTGTCGGCCCCGAGACACCGGCCGATCATGATTATCAGGGCGGCTTTGCCGTCGCGCTGATGCTCAAGGATCTGAAGCTGGCGATGCAGGCGGCGCAGGCGGCGGGGGCCGTTACCCCGATGGGCGCGCGGGCAGCCGACCTTTACCAGGCCTATGCCGATCAGGGGCAGGGTGGGGTGGATTTTTCGGGGATCATCCGGATGCTCGCGGCCAAGCAATAATGGCGTGACGCGCCCGGATTGCGCAGTGACGCAATCCGGCTAGTGTCTGTCAGCACAAGCTGTTCCCAAGACCCGGTTCGCGCCGAGCCTGTCGACGCCCTGCTTTTTCTGTTCAGTGCTTGAAAAGCAGGGCAACCTTTCGACAAGCTTTGGGTGAAAGGTGATCGCGGGCGCACCGAAGAACCGATCCGGGGGGATGATGATGGCGACGATGGCGGCGGAACACCAGACTGGCGAACCGAGCCGGAAAGATATCCAGCTTGTCATTACAGCATCGTCGCTGGGTACGATCTTCGAATGGTATGATTTCTTCATCTACGGCACGCTGGCGGCATCCGGCATTATCGGCCGGACCTTTTTCCCGGCGGACAATGAAACGGTGCAAACGCTGCTCGCCTGGGCGGGCTTTGCCGTCGGCTTCGGGTTTCGGCCGCTCGGCGCGGTGCTGTTCGGCTTTCTTGGCGACAAATTGGGGCGCAAATATACATTTCTGGTGACGATTACCCTGATGGGGATCGCCACTGCCGGTGTCGGGCTGGTCCCGTCGACCGCGTCGATCGGGCTTGCGGCCCCGGCGATCATCATCTTCCTGCGTATCCTGCAGGGGCTGGCGCTGGGCGGCGAATATGGCGGTGCCGCCATCTACGTCGCCGAACATGCGCCGGCGGGGCGCAGCGGCTATTATACGAGCTTCATCCAGGCAAGCGTGGCGGGCGGCTTCATCCTGTCGATCGCCGTGGTGCTTGCCACCAAGAGCGCGGTGACGCCCGCAGCGTGGGATGCCTGGGCGTGGCGCACGCCGTTCCTGTTTTCGCTGCTGCTGCTCGCCGTGTCGCTGTGGATGCGGCTGAAACTGGCTGAAAGCCCGATCTTCAAGCAGATGAAGGCAGCCGGCGAAACCGCGGCCAATCCGTTTGTCGAGAGCTTTACCTATCCCGGCAACCTCCGGCGCCTGTTCGTGGCGCTGTTTGGCATTGCGGCGGGGCTGACCGTGATCTGGTACACGGCAATGTTCACGGTGCTGTCATTTTTGCAGGCGACGATGCGGGTGGAGGAGACGACCGCGCAACTGATCGTCGGTGCCGGGGCGGCGGCCGGGCTGTTCTGGTTCATCCTGTTCGGCTGGCTGTCCGACCGGGTCGGGCGCAAGCTGCCGATCGTGATCGGCTATGCGCTGACATTGATC
Organism: Sphingomonas sp. 28-63-12; assembly: GCA_002281535.1. GTDB lineage: Bacteria > Pseudomonadota > Alphaproteobacteria > Sphingomonadales > Sphingomonadaceae > Sphingomonas. The sequence goes on along the minus strand of NCGD01000013.1, from coordinate 17,335 downwards.
ATGCTGTTCCCGATCTTCTGGGTGATCGGCAGCGCCGCCAACCCGGCCCTGGCCGAGGCGGCGCGGCGCGCGCCGGTGATCGTATCGGGCCCGGCCTGCCACTACAGTCCCTTTGCCAAGGAACAGGCCGATGAATGCGGGCGCGTGCTCGATCACCTGTCCAAGAAGGGTGTCGCCTATAAGACGGTCGAGGCACCGGTGACGGTGGTGACGATCGGCGGGGTGACTGTGGCCGACGATACGCCCGAGCTGCTGGATGCGGCGCTTACCGCCAATGGCTATTTCCTGGGCAAGGTGATCCCGTCACCGGGCAATATCGCCATCATCCTGGGCGCGATCATCGTGCTGAGCGCGCTTGCCGGCGTCACCTATGGTCCGGTCGCGGCGCTCTTGGCCGAAATGTTTCCTGCGCGCATCCGCTACAGCTCGATGTCGATCCCCTATCATATCGGCACCGGCTATTTTGGCGGTTTCCTGCCGTTTATCAGCCAATATATCGTCGCGCGCACCGGCAATCCCTATGGCGGGTTGTGGTATACGCTGGCCGTGGTGGCGATGGCGCTGGTGGTGACGTTGCTGTGGCTGAAGGACGAACGGCCCAAGGCCAGCCCGGCAGGCCAGCTGTAGGACGCGCTGAGAAGAGCGGCTGGGCCCCGGGTGCCAACTCCGTCGACGGCAAATCGACGCTAGTGCGGCACGGCGGCGGGCGCTAACCCCATGGCATGACGACTTCCCCCTTAAGGCTGCGGCTCGATGGCGCGGCATTGGCCGATAATTGGCGCGCGCTGGATGCAATGAGCCGACCAGCGGCCTGCGGCGCGGCGGTAAAGGCCAATGGCTATGGCCTGGGCGCGACCGCGGTGGCGACGCGACTGGCCGGCGCCGGCTGTCGCGACTTTTTCGTGGCGAACTGGGCCGAAGCGGTGGAACTCGCGCCGCTTGGGTTGACGGTATCGGTGCTGCACGGCGTCCGCGCCGAGGATATGGCGATTGCACTGACGGGCATTGCCCGGCCGGTGCTGAACGCGCCCGAGCAAGTCGTCCGCTGGCGCGCAGCCGGGGGCGGCGCGTGCGATGTGATGGTCGATACCGGCATGAACCGGCTTGGCCTGTCGGTGGAGGAGGCGTTGTCCGGCATGCTCGACGGCCTCGATATCGATCTGCTGATGAGCCATCTTGCCTGTGCCGATGAGGATGTGGCGATGAATGCGGCCCAGCTGACTGCCTTTGGCGGCCTTCGCGGCAGAACCAGCGCGCGACGCTTGAGCCTGGCCAATTCGGCGGGGATTGGGTTGGGGCCGGATTATGCCTTTGATCTGACCCGCCCAGGCCTGGCGCTGTATGGCGGCGTACCGCGCGCCGCGATGGCGGACGCGATCCGGCAAGTGGTGACCCCGATGGCGCAAGTGCTGCAGCGGCGGCGCGTGCCGGCTGGGGCGACGATCGGCTATAACGCGACCTATGTCGCGCCCGACGATATCGACGTTGCGATACTCAATATCGGTTATGCCGATGGCTATTTCCGGGGCTTTTCGGGCTGCGGTGCGGCGTCAGTCGCCGGCGCGATACTGCCCGTGCTTGGCCGGGTGTCGATGGATCTGGTGGCAATCGACATATCGACGGCACCCGAGCTGCGCGAGGCCGACTGGGTATCGATGTGCTTTGACCTGCCGGGTGCGGCTGCGTGTTCGGGCATGTCGCAATATGAGCTGGTCACCGGCCTTGGCGATCGCTTCGATCGGTGCTGGGCCTGACCAAAAAAAGGGGCCCCGCCAATGGCGGGGCCCCCGATACGCGTCATCCCATCCCGTATTAGAAGCGAACTTCGACACCGGCATAGAGGAAACGACCAACGGCATCGAATGGATTGCCGTTCTCGTTGCCGATCAGGCCATATGGCCCAAGCTGATCGAACACGTTGTCGACGCCAAGATAGAATTTGAACTTGGTGTCGGGTGGCGTGATGTCGAGCCGGAGATCCGAATAGGTGATCGCCGGATAGTAAACCACCGGGTACAAATCGGGGTTCGTTGGTGGGCGACCCTGAACCGAATTCTGGGTTTCATAGGCGCCAATCGTCTGCTTGTCGTAGTAGCGGAACCGATAGCCGAAGTTGAAGACCTTGGTCGACAGATTGGCCGACAACGTACCCTGCCATTCCGGGTCACCCAGATTGTTGAGCTGGCGGATGATGAAGTTCGGGTCGTTGATGTCGGTGTAGTTGTCCTTGATGAACGCCTTTGACAGAATGCCGCGCAGGGAAAGCTTCAAATTGTCCGTCAAGTTGGTACGATAGGACACATCAGCATCGATGCCGCTGTTGATGTTCCGGGCGTAGTTGAACGGCCCGGAGATGAACGATGCACCCGATGGCGTCAGGCTAACCGTCGTGCCGCCATGGGATACGTCGCTCTGGCCCCGGAAGGTGCCGTTCGCATTACGGAAGATCGAGGCGCAATAGGGGTTATTGATCCCACCAGGGCTGTCATAGCACTGGTTGATGATCGTCTGCGCCGCGAGCGAGTTGATCGCGTTGGTGATTTCGATGTGATAATAATCGACCGAAATCGCCAGGCCCGGGATGAAGCGTGGCTGGATCACCGCGCCAATCGTCAAGCTGTTGCTGGTTTCAGCCTTCAGCAAGGGGTTGCTGCCGTTGGAGCCCGAAATGCCCGATGCGGGACGGTTCGAGAAAGGCTCGGTCGTGCCGTTGAAGGTCTGGGTCGTGGGCACACCGGCCGCGCGGCAGTTTGCCACCCGGTTCGGGTTGTTGTTGATGTTCTGCTGGCCGCAGGGATCAACCAGACCGTTCAGGAAGGTCTGGCTCTGCGGGGCATAAAGATCAGCCTGGGTTGGTGCGCGAATGGCGCGGGCGTATCCGGCCCGGAACCGCACGCCTTCGACGGGCGAATAAATGCCGCTGGCGTTGTAGGCGACGACCGTGCCGGTGTTGCCGAGGTTATAGTTCGACACGCGAACGGCACCGTCGAGGGTGAGTTCGTGGACGAACGGCAAGTCCTTGAGCAGCGGCAGGCTGATTTCGGCAAAGCCTTCCTTGACGACCTGGTCCGGGACCACAAAGTCAGGGATGGTGTTGAGGAAGGTACAGCCGGCAGCAGGGCAAGCGATGCCCGACGTCCCTGACGTGAACGAGTCATAGGCGGCAAAAGCCGTTTCACGACGATATTCGCCGCCGATCACGAAGCCAACCGGCCCACCGGGCAGCTCAAAGAGCTGCGAGGAGTCGCCAGCAACATAACCAACAACGTTGTACAGATTGGCCTTCTGCACGCGCGATGAAGTATAGCCAAAATAGTTCAGCGCTGCCTGGCTTGGCTGGCCATCGCCGAACAGATTGACGGGAACGCAGGCCGCATCATCATTTGCTGTGCTGGCGTCATTGTTGATACCGCAAACGATCTGCCCCGCACCGTTACGCTGCGCGTCGATCGAATTGGCATATTTCTGCCGATTGATGTTCCCGGCGGTTTCGTAATAGGTGTAGAGGTTGCCGTAGTTGAACGAGACGTCATACTTCCAGTCATCGTTGAACGTGCCACGGACGCCGACCACGGCGCGCAGCTGTTCGCGCAGATGCTGTTCGCCACGGCCACCGAAATCGATATCGAAACGCTGGGCCGTGAAGGTCGTTGCGCCGGGTGCCAGGGCAGCAACCAGCGTGTTCCGCGCCTGGGTCGTCAGGAACGGGTTGTTGATGCTGAACGAGTTGTTGAAGAAGGTCGGCTGACCTTCCTGATTGGCAATCACGTGCAGATACTGGGCCTGGAAGTAAGGATCAAAGGCCGGGCTAACTTCGAAATGCCCCTGCAGATGGAACGAACGGCGCTCCAGGCCCGGGATGATGAAGCCGCTTTCGAGCAGGGTGGAACCACGGCCGCCCTGGCAGTTGCTCGAGCCGAATGGCCGGAAGTCGGTGATGCAGGTGTTGGGTGTCAGCGTGCCATCGGGATTGAAGGCATAGGTGGTGCCAAACTGCGCCAGCGCATTGCTTGAGCCAGGGTTAGGCAGGCCGGAACAGGCATTCGCACGACGAGCCGCAAAGGCTGCAGCGCTTTCACCCGTTGCGGCAGCGGTCGGGCAGGCAGCGGTGAACAGGCCGCCATTCGAGATGTTGTTGTTCCGAATGCCGCTGATGAACGCCGTATCGGGAATGCCGTTGCCGGTCGACGGCTCGGCACCGTGCAACGCGCCCGCTGACGGGTTCAGGTTCGCGCCCGTATTTTCAACGGTCTGGAACTGGTTGCGCCCCGAAAATGAGCCGGTCGTGAAATCGCGATCGGCATTGGTCAGGGTGTTTGAATTGGCATATTCGAACGAGAAGGTCAGATTGGCGCGGCCATCAAAGAAATTATGGCCTGCGGTCAGCGAACCAAAATAAGAGCCACGATCGCCACGGCTGGAGATGCCGCCCTGCGCGCGCGCCTTCACGCCTTCGAAATCCTGCTTCAGCACGAAGTTCGCCACGCCGGCCACGGCGTCCGACCCATAAATGGCCGAGTTGCCGCCGGTGATGATGTCCAGCCGTTCGACCAGATCGTTCGGGACGAGATTGACGTCGGGACGGTTGCTGCCGGGCGTTGCCGTGACGATCCGGCGCCCGTCGAGCAAGACGAGCGTGCGCGCAGTGCCGAGACCGCGAAGATCAAGAGCACTGATGCCGGCGCGACCAATGGCGTTCTGGGAGTTCGCCTGGTTGACGCTCGAGCGGAGCTGGGGAAGCTGGTTGACCAGGTCGCCGATCGAAATATTGCCGTGACCCAGCAGTTCCTGCGCGGACACGGTTGTGATCGGGATGGACGAATCGATGTTCGGACGGTTGATACGCGTCCCGGTCACGACGATCGAATTGTCGTCTGCCGCTACCGGCGCTTCTTCGGTTGCCGTTTTTTCATCGGCTGCTGCAGTGACCTTGCCTTCGGGCGCGGTTTTTGCTGACGCAATGGCCGGATAGCTAACTAAAATGCCCACAAGCGCCGTCGCGCTTAATAGTCGGTTAATCTTCATGGAGGTGCCCCTGTCACCGGACGGAACTGCCCGGATTCGAGGATAGAAATCCGCCAGCCAAAAATATGCAATATGGCCGTCAGGTCCCTGTAAGAATTGCCCGTCTATTGCTTGGGGCTTGTTACTTGATTGTCACACTGACGTAATAATATTCCAGTCCGCTGTATGCTGGGCAAACATTCTGTCTTGGCCGGCCGCGGCCTACCGCTCCACGCAAAGCGCGATCCCCATGCCGCCGCCGATGCACAACGTCGCCAGGCCCTTTTTGGCGTCGCGCCGGCCCATCTCATAAAGCAATGTCGTCAGGATTCGCGCGCCCGATGCGCCGATCGGATGGCCGATCGCGATCGCGCCGCCATTGACGTTGATCCGCGCCGGATCCCAGCCGAGTTCCTTGTTTACCGACAGTGCCTGGGCGGCAAAAGCCTCGTTGGATTCGATCAGGTCGAGATCGCCGATCGCCCAACCGGCCTTTTCGAGCGCACGCCGTGTTGCGGGCACAGGGCCGATGCCCATGATCGACGGGTCGACTCCGGCCGAGGCCCAGCTCGCGATCCGCGCGAGGATCGGGCTGCCCCGGCGTTCGGCTTCGGCGCGCGACATGATGACCAGCGCCGCGGCGCCATCGTTCAGCCCGCTGGCGTTGGCAGCGGTGACGGTGCCGTCCTTTTTGAACGCGGGGCGCACACCCGAAACGCCGTCGATCGTGACTCCAGCGCGGATATATTCGTCATCGGCGACGACCGTGTCACCCTTGCGGCCCTTGATCGTCACGGTCGCGATCTCGTCCTTGAAGCGGCCGGCGGCACGCGCGGCTTCGGCCTTGTTCTGCGAGGCGACCGAGAAGATGTCCTGCTCTTCGCGCGTGACCTGATACTGTTCGGCCAAATTCTCGGCGGTGATGCCCATATGATAGCCGTTGAACACGTCCATCAGCCCGTCCTTGATCATCGTATCGATCAGCTGGAGATCGCCCATTTTCTGCCCGGCACGCAGGAATTGCGCATGTGGACTGAGCGACATGGATTCCTGACCGCCAGCGATGACGATGGTCGAATCCCCGGTGGCGACGGCTTGCGCGGCGAGTGCGACAGCCCGCAGGCCCGAGCCGCAAACCTGGTTGACGCCCCAGGCGGGAATTTCCCGGGGCACGCCCGCTGCCATCGCCGCCTGGCGCGCGGGATTTTGCCCCTGGGCTGCCGTCAGCACCTGGCCGAGAATGACTTCCGAGACATCCTCCCCGGCGATTCCGGCCTGCGCCATTGCCGCGTCGATCGCAATCCGGCCAAGCTCATGCGCCGGCGTCGCCGCAAAGGCGCCCATGAAGCTGCCCACAGGGGTGCGTTTGGCGGCGGTGATGACGATATCGGTCATGGCGGGCTCCTGCGTGCGGAATGATGTGGCGCCTCTCTACCCGCCCGGGTCCGGCTAATCCAGTCAGCAAGCGGTTGCCATAATTGCGCCCGCGCCCCGCTGCCGACAATCATGCCGACATGGCCTGCCGCCAATTCGCGGCGATCGGCAAAGCCGATGGCACTGGCGGCGGGCACGATCCGATCATGCATCGAGACGAAATCGATCGTCGGGCAGGCCAATCCGCCCGGATCGATCGCGGTGCCGGCAATCGTCCAGCCGCCCGCGCCGGTGATGTTGTTGGCGAACAACGATTCGAACATCTCGGCGCCGGCTGCAAAGGTGAGCGGTGCGCCGGCGTTGGCCCAGTCTTCCAGCGCGACAAAGGTGCGCGCGGCATCGCCGCCGGGGGGCATTGCCGCAAAAGCTTCATATTTGCTGATCGTGCGGGCGGGATCGAGCTGCCAGAAGCCCGTCTGGAGCACCTCCATCGGCACAAATCCCATGGCCTTGCAGGCGGGCCTGGCGGCGGCCCAGAGTTCGGCGATGCGCGCCCGCGCCCCCGTGTCAAAGCCGTCAAACTGCCAGGGGGCGGCGATCATCGCCAGCCCGGCAACCGGCGTCAGGCAGGCGGCGGCCGCGGCGATCGTTCCGCCCAGGCAATAGCCGATCAGAATCGGCGGCTCGGCCAGCCGGCGGATCAGCGGCAGCAGTAACTGGGTGACGTGATCGGCAATATCCATGTCCCGCGCTGCCGCATCCGGTGTGCCCCAATCGAGCAGCAGCGTGCGGTGCCCCTGTTGGGCGAGCCAGCGCAGCAGCGATTGGCGGCGGGTCAGATCGAGAATGAAGGGGGGATTGATCAGCGAGGGAATGAAGATCACCGGTGGGCCCGCGCCGCCATAGTTGCGCAACCGGGCGCGGCCGCGGCGATGGCGGACGCCGCCCAGCCGGCGCTTTGCCCCGCGATCTGCGGCCTGATAGGCTGCCAGCCCGGCCAGCGCCGCACGCAGCCGATCGGGCGATGCTGCGGTTTCGGTGCGCAGCATTTCCAGGAATAGGGGCAGCGGGCGCGGTCCGTGTTGCGGCGCGGCATAGAACGGTGTTACAGGGCCATCACGCACCCTCGGGGGATCTCCCATGAAAAAGACTGTACCGGATGATGGCGTTGTCATCATCAAAAAATACGCCAATCGGCGGCTCTATAATACCGAGACCTCGTCCTACATCACCCTTGAGCATTTGGCTGCGATGACGCGCGAGGGGCGCGACTTCAAGGTCGTCGATGCCAAGACCGATGAAGATATCACCCATAATGTCCTGACCCAGATCATCATGGAAGAGGAATCGCGCGGCCAGACCATGCTGCCGGTGAATTTTCTGCGCCAGCTGATTTCAATGTATGGCGATTCGATGCAGGCCATGGTGCCCGGCTATCTCGAAGCGTCGATGGAAGGCTTTCGGCGCAATCAAGTGCAGTTCAAATCGGCCGTAGAGGGCGCGTTCGCCCATTCGCCCTTTGCCGAGATCGCCAAGCGCAACATCGCCATGTTCGAAGCTGCCACCGCGGCCTTCAAGCCCGGCGGCAAGCCCGATCTGGCAGCCAGCAAGGATGAAGAAATCGCCACGCTGAAGGCCGAACTCAACCGCTTGCAGGAAAAGATCGAGCGGCTCGACAAATAGCAGTCACGCCGTGTCCGGCCCAATCAGGTGGCCGGCCAGGATTTTCAGATACAATGCCAGCGGCATCCAGCCGAGCGCGCTGTCGATTGGCACCAGCCGGCCCAGCAACACCGTGCCAAGCGCGGTGAACGCCAAGGCAACCGCCAGCCGCTGGCGATGGGGCACTGCCAGCAGGGCGGTGACCCCGCCCAGCAGCCAGATATAGCCGAGTAACGCCGCCCCCAGCGGCATTGCACCGGGGACGATCAGGGCGAGTACCGGCAGATGCAGGTGCAACGCGGCAAAGGCCAGCATGCGGGGCTCCTGTGCCCTGTCCCGGTGATACCAGCGTTTGGTGGCCGGCAGCGCATTGGCGATCATGCCGCCGCCAAGGTCGCTCGCCAGCAGCAGGACGAACAGCCACTGCCACCAATGCCAGCCGACCGGGCCGGCGGCGATAATGGCACTAGCCGCCAGCGGCACCGCTAGCACCATTGCCGCAATTGTCAGTCCGGTGTCGGCACGGGTTGCCCCCGGACCGACGATCCAGGCCCACAAGCCGTTCCGGTTCGGTGCTTGGCCGGTCATGCGGTTAGCGCGGCTTGATGAATTTGAGCGTCATCCGGTCGCTCTCGCCGATGGCGGCATAGCGCGCACGGTTGACGTCCTTTTCGGCATAGCTGGGGGGCAGGGTCCAGACGCCCCCAGGATAGTCGTGGCTATCCTTGGGGTTGGCGTTGATGTCGCTTTCGGCGGCCAGTTTGAATCCCGCTTTCGTCGCAAAGCCGATCACCGAGGAGCGTTTCATATAGCCGCTTTGCGCTTCAGTGATGCCACGGGCGTCCTCCGGAAGCCGATGCTCGACCAGGCCAAGGGTGCCGCCCGGCTTGAGCATGGCAAACATCTGGTCGAAGGCCGCCTGGGTCTGGTCGGTCGCGCCGAAGCTCCAATTATGGACGTTGCGAAACGTCAGTACCACATCGGCCGACCCGGCCGGCACGCCGGCGCTGGCGTCGGCGCTGGGGAAGACCGCGAATTTGATCTTGCCGTAAACGGCCGGATGCGCCGCCTGTAACCGAATCACGCCATTGCGGGCGGCCGCAGACGGAGTGGCGGCGTAGAGCGTGCCGTTGGCCAGATACGGGGCGAGGATTTCGGTATACCAGCCCCCGCTCGGCCAGATCTCCACCACCGTGTCGCCGGGCCTGACGCCGAAAAAGGCAAGGGTTTCGGCTGGGTGGCGATAGGCATCGCGGGCGGCGTTGGCCGGCGTCCGGCTGGGCGCCTTGACCGCTTTGACCAGCGCCGGGCCGGGTTTGACGGTGGCAGCGATCGTTCCTCCCGCCATCGTCAGGGCAGTCGCCGCGACGGCGGTGATCAAAAAGCGGTGGCGCATCACGATTCCTTGTTCAACAGGGCTTAGTTGCAGGCTTTTTTGGCGAGCGAGAGGGGATCATGCAAGCAGGGCTTTGGGAGGGGGCGGTGGCTGCACTGGCAATCGCGGTGTTTAGCGGCTGGCGCGATTGGCGTCGCGCGCGGCGCGAGAATCTGGATGCGGTCGGGATCGTCGATTGGCCGACGGTGCAGATATTGGCGCTGATCGTCGCCGCGATTCTGGCAAGCATCGCCTTCACCGCATGACGATCACCGCGATCAGTAGAAATTGCCGAGCTTGAGCCGCCGCTCCGTGCCGTCGCAGCCGCTGAGCTGGACGACCCGGCCCGGTGAGCCGATTGACCAGCTGCTGATCTCGCTGCCGCTGTAATCGGTGGGAACCGGCGTGCCGTCAATCGCGCAGATCAGGTCACCGGCGCGCCAGCCGGTTGCTTCGGCCGGGCTGCCGCGCATGACATGCAGCACCCGCAGCCGCGCCGTCTCCGTTGCCACCAGGATGCCACTGGTGGACCGCATCGGTGGCATGCCGGTCTGGCTGGTGGGGCCGAAAACGACATGACCAGCGGCTGGATCAAGCAACACTCGATAATGTTGCAGGAAGCCCGATCCGATTCGGCCGGCGGCGCCGATCTGCTGCGAAAATCCGCCGCGCCGCTCGACCCGGATTTCAACATTGCTGGCGGTCAGCTTGCCGATCGTCAGGCTGGGCACGATCGCCAGATCGGTGACGAGCGGGCCGCCAAGTCCATAAGCGATTGTCGTCGTCGTCGGCAGGCCAACGACCCGGGCAGCGCGAAACGATTCCTGGGACAGGGTGATCGACGACCCGTCGCCGGTGTCGACCACCATGGGGGTAAGCCGACGTCCGCCGAGCACGGCTTCGGTGACGTAGACATTCTGGTTCGCGGCGATGCTCAGCGGTGCGCTGGTGCCGCGAAACGGCAGCTGGCCCGACTTGAGCAGGCGAAATCGCATCCCCTCAAAATCAATATCGATCGCATAGGCATCGATCAGGTCATGGCCGACCAGAACATCAACCGGATGAGTACTGCCGGTGGCGATTGCCGGCAGCGCCGTGACGGTGATCCCGCCGCCATGCCGCACCATGCCGCCAAAGGCGATATTCTGCGTCGGCGTCCAGCCAATCGCGACGTTGCCGCCGATCGCGCTGGCATTGCCGCGCGGTTGTACGCGCATCCGATAAGTTGCTGCAAAACTGCGGGAAATGACCGATGCACTGACACCGGTATCGAGAATCGCGGTAGCGGCAACGCCGTTGATCGCCACGGTAAATCGAATTTGGTTGCCGGGTGTCAGGTCAAACGGCACCCAGCGCGCTTCACTGTCTGCGGCAAGCGTCGAGACAGCCGTGCTTGGCGGCGGCGCGGCGCCGATCAGCGACAGGGCAAAAAGGATCGGCAGCCGGGACATTATCCCATCCGTAGCGCGAACGAACCGTGACGGGAACGGCCTATAACGTCGCCTCAAGATAGGCCTGGTCGAAGCCATATTGCCGCGCCTTTTCGAGCGTGTAGGGGCGCAGGCCCATCGAGCGATATTCGCCCATGATCTTGCCGTCGGCACTTTCGTCGAGATATTCGAACTTGAACAGCTCCTGGGTGACGATCACCGGGCCTTCCATGCCGATCACCTCGGTGATGTTGGTCACGCGGCGCGAGCCATCGCGCAGACGCTTCACCTGGATGATCAGGTCGATCGAATCGGCGATCTGGCGCGAAATGGCTTCTTTGGGCACCTTGATGTCCGACATCATCACCATGTTCTCCATCCGCGCCAGCGCCTCGCGCGGGGAGTTGGAGTGAAGCGTACACATCGAGCCATCATGGCCGGTGTTCATGGCAGCGAGCAGATCAAAGCATTCGGAGCCACGAATTTCGCCCAGGATGATCCGGTCAGGCCGCATACGCAGTGCGTTCTTCACGAGATCGCGGATCGAGATTTCGCCCTGGCCTTCGAGGTTGGGCGGTCGGGTTTCCAGCGGCAGCCAGTGCGGCTGTTGCAGGCGGAGCTCGGCCGCGTCCTCGATCGTCAGCACGCGTTCGCCGGGGTCGATCATCTTCGACAGCGCGTTGAGCATCGTCGTCTTGCCCGAGCCGGTACCGCCCGAGATGACGATGTTGAAGCGGCACGCGCCGGCAATCTTCAGTGCGGTCGCCATTTTGGGGCTCATCGAGCCGAAGCCGGCCATCATGTCGAGCGTGATCGGGTTGGCAGAAAATTTGCGGATCGAGATGGCGGTGCCGCGCAAACTGAGCGGCGGCACGATGACGTTGACGCGGCTGCCATCCTTAAGGCGCGCATCGGCGAGCGGGGTGGTCTGGTCGACGCGGCGGCCGACCGAGTTGCAGATTCGCTGGGCGATCTGGAACAGATGTTCCTCGTCGCGGAACTGGATATTGGCGAGCTCCAGCTTGCCCTTGCGCTCGATATAGGTTTGCTCGGGGCCGTTGACCATGATGTCCGAGATGTTCGGATCGGCCAGCAATTCCTCGAGCGGCCCCAGGCCGAGCAGCTCGTCGATCAGCACCTTTTCAAGAGCAAACTGCTCGCGGCGGTTGAGCGTAAGCTTCAGCTCGGCGAGCACTTCGCCAATGATCGGCCGGAATTCCTCGGCCAGCTCATCCTTGTTGAGCGTGGCGGCGGCTTCCGGGTCGACGCGTTCGAGCAGGCGCGGCAGCACCTGTTCCTTGATCTTGTGGATCGAGGTTTCGAATCCCTCCATCCGTGACTGGCCGGCATCGCCCGACGACGCCTGGCGGTCCTGGAGCCGCTGCATGGCGTCCATCGCCGTGCCCGGCATCGTGCCACCAGACGATCCGGTATCGATGTCGAGCGGCGACAGCGGCGCGCCGTTGACCGGAGGGAATTGGTCGCCGCCATCCATATCGGCCGGGCGGGCGGGGCCACCGCCCTGCATTGGCCGGGCGACACCAAAGGCCGGGCGCGTCGGCGGCGTGCCGCTGCCGGCACCGCTACGGCGTCCAAACGCACTCATTTAGGGCGATTCCTGTTGATCACCCGATCGGCGTAACCGCCAAGGTTTGAGGTTTCCTTAACCGTGCCCGTCGGAAAGCGGCATTATCGTTAATAATGGCACGGAATGCCGAGCGGCGGCGATCAGCCGGCCTGTTCGGCGAGCACGGTCAGTCCGCGCTCATTCACTTCGGCAAAGCCACCCTTGATCGGCAGCATCTCGGGCTCGCCCTTTTCGGTGCGATAGATGTGCAGCGCCCCATCGCGGACCGTCGACATCACTGGCGCATGGCCGTGCAGCACGCCGAAATCACCCTCGGAGCCAGGGACGACGACCATATAGACGTCCTCGGAACGGACGAGCTTTTCTGGGGTCACGAGTTCGAAGTGCAGCATGGTTCCGTCTCACTTAGCCCCTCCCCTTTAGGGGAGGGGTTGGGGTGGGGGCTGTCAGCAAATCCCCCGGTCTCGGTGAGACGGACCCCGCCCCACCCCAACCCCTCCCCTGAAGGGGAGGGGCTTGATATCTCTTACGCTTCCTGCGCCATCTTCTCGGCCTTGGCGACGACTTCGTCGATGCCGCCGACCATGTAGAAGGCCGCTTCAGGCAGGTGATCATATTCGCCGTCGACCACCGCCTTGAACGATTTCACCGTGTCTTCGAGCTGGACGAACTTGCCTTCGATACCCGTGAAGACCTGCGCCACGAAGAAGGGCTGCGACAGGAACTTCTGGATCTTGCGCGCGCGGCTGACGGTGAGCTTATCTTCTTCCGAAAGCTCGTCCATGCCCAGAATCGCGATGATGTCCTGCAGCGACTTGTACTTCTGCAGCACCGACTGGACGGCGCGCGCCGTGTCGTAATGGACCTGGCCGACGACGCGCGGCTCGAGCACGCGGCTGGTCGAATCGAGCGGATCGACCGCTGGATAGATGCCGAGTTCCGAGATCGCGCGGTTGAGCACGGTGGTCGCGTCCAAATGGGCGAAGGAGGTGGCAGGCGCGGGATCGGTCAGATCGTCGGCAGGCACATAAATCGCCTGCACCGAGGTGATCGAACCCTTGTTGGTCGACGTAATGCGCTCCTGCAGCGCGCCCATGTCGGTCGACAAGGTCGGCTGATAGCCCACGGCCGACGGGATGCGGCCGAGCAGTGCCGACACTTCCGACCCCGCCTGGGTAAAGCGGAAGATGTTGTCGACGAAGAACAGCACGTCCTGGCCTTCGACATCGCGGAAATATTCGGCGATCGTCAGGCCCGACAGCGCGACGCGCGCACGCGCGCCGGGGGGCTCGTTCATCTGGCCATAAACGAGCGCAACCTTTGACCCTTCAGAGGTCGCGTTACCGTCCTTGTCCTTGGCGATAACGCCGGCGTCGAGGAATTCATGATAGAGATCGTTACCCTCACGGGTACGCTCGCCGACGCCTGCGAACACCGAGGTGCCGCCATGGCCCTTGGCGATGTTATTGATCAGTTCCTGGATCAGCACGGTCTTGCCCACGCCGGCGCCGCCGAACAGGCCGATCTTGCCGCCCTTGGCATAAGGCGCGAGCAGATCGATGACCTTGATGCCCGTGACCAGAATGGCGCTCTCGGTCGACTGGTCGACGAACGGAGGCGCGAGGGCGTGGATCGGCATCGTGTCGGTCGCGCCGACCGGCCCGAGTTCGTCGATCGGCTCACCGATGACGTTGAGGATGCGGCCAAGCGTCTTGGGGCCGACAGGCACGCGGATCTGCGAGCCCGTGTCGGTCACGGTCTGGCCGCGCGTCAAGCCCTCGGTTGCGTCCATCGCGATTGTGCGGACGGTGTTTTCGCCCAGATGCTGTGCGACTTCGAGGACGAGCCGGTTGCCGTTGTTGCTGGTCTCGAGCGCGTTCAAAATCGCTGGCAGTTCGTCGTCAAAGGTGACGTCGACGACGGCACCAATGATCTGACTGATCCGGCCAACATTGTTGGTGATCGCCTTGGGGGCGCTCTTTGCGGGGGCGGTTGCCATTATCCGTTCCTTGGCTGTGATGTGTCGGGGCTGGAGCCCGCAGGTGTGAAAGTTAGGGTGAGGCGGCGGTGATTCTTGCCGCCGGGCAGGAGATCGCGGGTCAGCGCGTAGGTCGCGCCGGACGTGGTTCCCGTGATCGGACGTTCCGACATGATCGGCTGCGTTACCGCCTCGGCGCCGCTGACCCCAAGCTGGGGAAAGCGGACGGTGATCGTCTGGACGAACTGCTTCTTGGCAAAGCCGTCATCGCTCAGATCGGTAAGATCGAGCGTGAACCGCACGGCATCGAGCTTGTCGGCGGTGCCGGAAAGCTCGACGTTGCTAACATTGGGCTGCTTGGTATCGGATCGGCCCATCATCGTTGGGATGCCAGTGGCGTGATAGACGCCCTGAACGGGTGCATAGGCACCGATCCGGAAGCCAAGCCGGTTCATGACGTCGATCGTCTCGGCCGGGCTGGCAAAAACCTTCGTCCAGCCGCCGGGGACAAGCGGGGTCGGCGCCGGAATCGGCTTTTTCTCGGGGGCCTGCGGGCCGCAACCCGCGAGCAGCGCTACCGTCGCCAGGATCAGCAGCCGCTTCACAACGCCTCCGCGCCGGAAATGATTTCCACCAGTTCGGTCGTGATCGCTGCCTGGCGGGTCCGGTTATACTGGATGGTCAGCTTCTGGATCATGTCACCCGCATTGCGTGTGGCATTGTCCATGGCCGTCATCTGCGCGCCATAGAAGCCGGCATTGTTTTCGAGCATCGCGCCATAGAGCTGGATCGCGATGTTGCGCGGCAGCAGCTCAGCGAGGATGCCCTCTTCGTCAGGCTCATATTCGACCGCCGCGAGCGACGCCTGTGCGGCCGCAACCGATGCCGTCGGCAGCGGCACCGGGATGATCTGCTGCACCACGGGTTCCTGGACCAGCGCCGAGCGGAAGTTGGAATAGAACAGATGGGCGATGTCGAATTCGCCCTTCTCGAAGCGCGTCATCAGGTCTTCGGCGAGCGCATGGGCATGGACGAAGGCGGGGTTGCGCGCGCCGCTCATGTCACGGTCATTGTGGATCATGCCGGGATAGAAGCGGTTGAGCACGCGGGCCTTGCGGCCAGCGAGATAGAAACGGACGGTCTTGCCGTCGGCGATCAGCGCATCGGCGGTGCGGCGAGCGAGACGGACGATATTGGTGTTGAAGCCGCCAGCCAGGCCACGCTCGGCGGTTGCGACCACCAGCAAATGAACCTCGTTCCGGCCCGTGCCCGCGAGCAGCTTGGGCGACGATTCACTCACCGTGACCTTCGACGCGAGCGATGCCATCACTGCTTCCAGCCGCTGCGCATAAGGACGCGCGGCCACGGCCGCTTCCTGCGCGCGGCGCAGCTTCGCGGCAGCGACGGTCTTCATCGCTCGAGTGATCTTCTGCGTCGACTTCACCGAGCCGATGCGGATCTTAAGGGCCTTTAGGCTCGCCATTCTATTCCTACCTCGTCATCCCGGCGAACGCCGGAATCTCGTGCCACAGACCGCGCCCTTGCGGCCTGAGGCCCCGGCTTTCGCCGGGGCGACGCTCCATTAAGCAAACGACTTCGTAAACGCACCCAGTGCCGCTTTCAGTGCCTCGGTGGTTTCCTTCGACAGGTCCTTCTTGTCGCGGATGTCGGTCAGCAGATCGGCATGGTTGGCGCGCATATCGGCGAGCATCGCTGCCTCATAGCGCGTGACCGCATTGACGGCCACGTCATCAATGAACCCATTGGTGCCAGCGAAGATCGACACCGTCTGCTCTTCGAACGGCATAGGCGAAAACTGCGCCTGCTTGAGCAATTCGGTCAGGCGGGCACCACGATTCAGCAGCTTCTGGGTCGAGGCATCAAGGTCCGAGCCGAACTGCGCAAACGCTGCCATTTCGCGGTACTGCGCGAGCTCGAGCTTGATGCTGCCCGACACCTTCTTCATCGCCTTGGTCTGGGCGGCCGAACCGACGCGGCTGACCGACAGGCCGACGTTGATCGCGGGGCGGATGCCGGCGAAGAACAGATCGGTTTCGAGGAAGATCTGGCCGTCGGTGATTGAGATCACGTTGGTCGGGATATAGGCCGACACGTCACCCGCCTGGGTCTCGATGATCGGCAGAGCCGTCAGCGAACCGCCGCCATTGTCGTTGTTCATCTTGGCCGCGCGCTCGAGCAGGCGTGAGTGAAGATAGAACACGTCGCCGGGATAGGCTTCGCGGCCCGGCGGGCGGCGCAGCAGCAGCGACATCTGACGGTAGGCGACGGCCTGCTTGGAGAGATCGTCATACACGATCAGCGCGTGCATGCCGTTGTCGCGGAAATATTCGCCCATCGCGCAGCCGGTATAGGGGGCCAGGAACTGGAGCGGGGCTGGCTCCGAAGCGGTTGCCGCCACGACGATGGTATATTCCATCGCGCCCGATTCCTCGAGCTGACGGACGATCTGCGCCACGGTCGAGCGCTTCTGACCGATCGCGACATAGATGCAGTAGAGCTTCTTGCTCTCGTCATCGCCGGCATTGGCGTTCTTCTGGTTGATGAAGGTGTCGATCGCGACCGCGGTCTTGCCGGTCTGGCGATCGCCGATGATCAGCTCGCGCTGGCCACGGCCAACGGGGACGAGGGCGTCGATCGCCTTCAGGCCGGTCTGGACGGGCTCATGCACCGACGTGCGCGGGATGATGCCCGGCGCCTTGACTTCGACGCGGCTGCGCTGGTCGGAAACGATCGGGCCCTTGCCATCAATCGGGTTGCCGAGACCATCGACGACGCGGCCGAGCAGGCCCTTGCCGATCGGCACGTCGACGATCGTGCCGGTGCGCTTGACGACATCGCCTTCCTTGATCTGGCTGTCCGAGCCGAAGATCACGACGCCGACATTGTCGGCTTCCAGGTTGAGC
>NCGD01000012.1 GCA_002281535.1 Sphingomonas sp. 28-63-12 | reverse complement strand
CGACGGTTTCGGGAAGGAAGTGAACGTCGCGAAAAACTTTTACTCCAAGCGCCGGCTCGTGTCCGCAGTTTTTAAGTTTAAACCACAACTTTACATGAAGAATGTCGGGGTTTTCAGATCGCGGGACAAAGCCTGTTTCGGGATGAGAGCTAAGTACCAACCAAGCGCGTTCCGAATCTTTGGCAATATTGGCAGCCCGCGCAGTGTGATGGGCAGCAAGGCCAGCGTAGATCGCCGCACCGATAGCAGCGACCATCGTAATAAGACCAAGACCGGCCCCGATGGCGGCAACCCGTGCTTGATCAAGAGCGTAGGCGGCTTGTGCGTCGGCGGCATCCGCACTGCGTCGGGCTTGTATGTAATTGCTTCGCTTATCCTGACGTTCTTCGGCGGCGCGCTCACAAGCCTCACGTTTTGTTTCTCGCTTTGGCCCGGAAAGAAGCCCAATTTGGGATGGGCTGCACTCTCGACGTTCTTCGCGTTCTTGAGCGCTTATGGTCTCTATTGCGCTGTTACCAACGAGGGGTATCTTTTTGGGATATAACCAGGCCGTGAGCCCCGCCGATGCAACGACAATTATCAGGCATCCGACAACCGCAGCGACGATGTACCGATAGCTTCTAGGCATTGTATCAAGAACACCGCTGTAAATTTACCTCGACTCATCTTGTTCCTGATATTCCGTTCTGTGTCCATCACGCCGACATCAGCAAGCAACCCGGCGAGTTGGGCATAGGTGATTCCCTTGCGCGTCAACTCGACTTTCAGCAGACCTTTGGTCCGCATTTCCCACTCTTTTTCCGACAAAGCCATAAGCACTCCGTATGATGTTAAATGTCATCATATACGATGCTAATGACATTGACAACGGCAGGTAATGTCATCATATAAAGTGCATAAGCACTGGAAACGATGACATGCAACACTTTCTCCTCTCAGCCGCCGCCCGCACACTCAGCCTCAAGGCTGTTTTTCGCATGGGCGAAGAAGCGGCCTACGACACATTTTGCCGGATGCGCTGGCAAGAGACGGACGGCGAAGCTGTGTGCCCACGCTGCGGCTGCCCTGAGGTGTACAACATCACCACCCGCAAGCGCTTCAAGTGCGTTGCCTGCCATCATCAATTCTCGGTCACGTCGGGCACGATCTTTGCCAGCCGCAAGCTGTCATTCACCGATCTGCTCGCGGCTATCGTCATTTTCGTGAACGGCGCGAAAGGCGTCTCAGCGCTCCAGGTCAGCCGCGATCTGGACGTCCAGTACAAGACTGCCTTCGTACTTTCGCACAAGCTGCGCGAGGCTATGGCGCTTGAGGATGCTGCACAGCGCCTGAGCGGCACAGTAGAGGTCGATGGGGCTTATTTTGGCGGCTATGTGAAGCCCGCCAACGAGCGTGAGAACCGTCGCGACCGTCGCCTTGCGATCAACCAGACCGGCAAGCGCCAAGTCGTTGTTGTCGGTCGCGAGCGCGGCGGGGAGTCGTTCACGGTCGTTGCAAAGAGCGAAGCGCTTGGTGGCGAGATTGTTGCGGCCCGCATTGACCATATGTCATCGGTTCATGCCGACGAAGCTTCGCATTGGGATACGCTGCACGCCAAGTTTGATACGCAGCGGATCAATCACACCGTCGCTTACTCGGACGGCCTTGCCTGCACCAATCAGGCTGAGAGCTTCTTTAGTCGCCTTCGCCGGATGGAAATCGGCACGCACCACCATATCGCCGGGCCGTATCTGTCGGCCTACGCGGCGGAAGCTTCGTGGCGTGAGGATAACCGCCGCGTATTGAACGGTACGCAAGCGGCGATGGTAGTTGAGGCGGCCATGGACGCGCCGGTATCGCGCGCGTGGGCGGGGTACTGGCAGCGGGCGGGATAAAGAATTCTTTATATGTTCCGCAATCGCGGCCCACAAATGTTCCATAGACCTAGTGTACGAGTACGAATTGCCCCGTAAGGCCCCTTGGACAGCCCACAGAGCGCGGCGTCAATTACTTTGGACATTTGGGCACCCTCGACGCTAATCGGCTCTCTAGGGCCTTCTAGGGCGGTTAACCACTTGCCGTAACGAGTCGTTTCAGCTAGACCAAAAAAGGGCCGGGAGCGCGAACTCCCGACCCATCTTTGAAATGCAACGATCCCGAAGGTTCGTTGGCTGCGATCGCGTTCTGGCTTATATGCCTTACGTGTTTGGTCGTCAACGTCCTTCGGCATCAAACGCCGAAAGGACGAGACAATGAGCGGTTAAAGCGCCTGCCGGATTACCGGCCAAACGCATTCCTCAAGCTACATATCAAACCTGCAAGCGGGCCTAAGGGCGCGGGTAGCTTCATTGCGACTTCGCCACACACACGTCCGTACAGCAAGCTGTTGAGTCGCGCCTTCGCGTCCTCGGCATCGGTGGCGTGTAACTCAAGCGCATAGCGCTGACCGCCGTGGTTGTAGTTGATCAGGAACGCTTTCATCACAATGACCTCATATTATAGAAAGACAAAAAATGACTTATTGGCTTTATGTTGATGCAAACCGTCAATGGCGTTGGCAGCTGACAGCAGCAAACCACCGCATCATCGCCAACTCTGGCGAAGGGTACCATAACAAGGCCGATTGCGTCGCTGCAATCAACCTTGTTGCGAGATCTGGCGGTACGCCGATCCGCGAGCGTTAATGAATGCGCGCGCCGTGCGATGGCGCGCGCATCTAAACCAAGCGCCACTCCTGTTCGCTCCCGCTCCCAAACTTTCGTCCCTCAACCATCCCGGCCTTGCGCATCCGCCCGAACGCATCGGTCACCCGCTTGCGTAGGAGCGTGGTGACAACGCGATCCCGTACGTCGATCCCGCGCGCCTCAAACAGTGCGGCGGTAGCCTCCATCGTCCGCAAGGGCCTAGGTTCGGCCTTGCGCATCTGATCTATCAGGAAGCGCCGTATCTCGCTTGTGGCCTCGCTATGAGGCACAGGCGCGCGACGTTCTGGTATGTCGCTAGGGGCAATGCTTGGGTTGAATACGCGGATAGCCGCGTCAATCGTATCTAGCTCAGCTAGCTTGGTATCGAACGCGGTGCGCAGCGCGGTTGCTTCCGCCGCCAACTCTGCCCGCTTGCGCAAAAGCCCCGATAGCGTCTGATCGTATCCGTCCTGCATATGATGACACTAGACACCGTAGGCGATGACAACTATCCCTGCGTTGGTGCAATTGCTACATAATGCCGGAATGATCGATGATGGCAAGATCGGCCGGCACCGGCCCGGAGCGGTGGACGCTGATGTTGAACACGGCATCGGTCAGCGCGGGGCCGCTATTGCCGATCGCATCGCCCTTGCCGCGCGCCAGGGCGGCCCCAGCGGCGGCGAGATCGTCGAAGGAGGCCGTCAGCCGCGCGCGGCCCATCAAGGCGCGCGCATAGCTTTCCTGGTTGATCCAGTCCTGCGGTCGCTGCGCAACGCGCTGTTCACCAAGCTCTACCGCGGCATCAACCACGTCCAGCGCGGCGGCATAGTCTTTCGGCCCATAGCCAAGGTGAAGCGCGTCAAGTGTGGCGGCATTGGCGGTAGTGTCGGCGGAGGGTGGCCCGTCGATCAGGCGAGTCAATCCGAGCACCACCAAACCGGCGATCAGGACGTAAACCGCCAGCATCCATCGCGGCCGATTGGCCGGAAAACCCGGTAGCGCCACCTGTCCACCCCTTCGATCCGGTGCCCATTACAGGCCAGTCACCGGGTTTGTGCATTTGCCTCGGCCCGACGTTAACGCAAAAGACGGCGGCGTGAAATCGCTTCCCCGGCTCAGGCCGGGGTTCCGGTTAGCATCGGTGAAGCGCCTTCACCGCAGCGAGAAAGCGCTCTATACGGCGCAGGGCGTCAGCCGAAGCGCCCTGATGTCGTCCTGAAACTCATCGGCCAGTTCCCCCAGATGCAGTTGCAGATCCGGCCTGAACAGGTTTGCCGCATCGTCGGACGGGTTGGCGTCATTATAGGGCACCTTGCGCGCGGATACAGCCAGCACTGTCGCAACCGCGGGCATACCCATCCGGTCGACGCGGGTATAGGCGCTCGCCGGATCGGTGCGGAAGTTGAAATTGGTGCCCGCCGTCCCTGCCAATATTGGCGTGCCGTTGGCAGGGGCCAGATAGGGGAAGGTCGATCGGAACGGCACTTCGTTCGCGGGCGGGCCGAGTGGCAGCAATGCCAATGCCCCGGGGTTGTTGGACGACAATTTCAGCAACAGCACGCCCAGGGTGATGTCGATCACCTGATCTGTCAGCCGGCGGCCATTGGGAAAGCCCGACGGGGTCGCAAAATCCAGGGTCAGCGTGTCCGGGAAGATCAGGCTGGCGACCGTCGTCGATGTGCCCGGCAGCACCTGATCGAGACATGGCTGGGCGTTGAGCGCGGCCGGCGTCGGCGATGGGGTCGGCGCCGGTGCTGGCGAAGGCGACGGGGTCGGCGATGCCGAGACGATCCGGATCGGTGCGCTGTCACCGCCGCTGCAGCCGGACAGCACGCTGGCTAGGGCCAAAGGCGCAGCACACGCCAACAGCCGTCTATGGAATTTCACGAGCTGCCCCATCACAAATTCCCCCCGAAACGGGCGGTCGTTCCCCAGATGCCGATCTTGTTGGTACCGTTGGCAATTCTGTCGCGTGGGATTTCGATCACGACCGCGGTGTCGTTCTGGCCATCGAAAAAATCGCGCGTGTTGTTGAAATTGAACGTGCCGCTGCTGATACTCGCGCGGAAGCCCTGCAGATCGAAAAAGAAGGGATCGTCGAACAGGCCGGCGCGAACGGTAACGCCGTCGCGGGTCAGCGTGGTCTCAACCGGGCCACTGATCGTACCGCCGGTGACGCCGGGCAGGCCGCTGAACTGGACGCCATATTGGTTGCTGCCCGCCGCCGAATCGACACCAAAACGAATCGTGATCGGAATGGTCGGCGTCGTTTTCGATGGGCCATTGGCGATATTGATCGTGTACAGGACATCGCGGTCATAAAAGGCTGGTCGGTTCGCCGCCTGCGGGCCGGCAAAGGTCATCGCGATAATTACTGAACTATCGGTATACCAAGTGTAGACGTCTGCAATATCAGCAGGAATATCAGGCGTCGTATCAAAAGCCGGATCGGTTCGGGTCGGCGGGTCGAGATGATCGGCAGCAGGTGCTGGGCGCTCAGAAATAGCCACGGCAATCGGCAGCGCGAGCAATATCGCGGCCCCCGCCAGTGCGAGGCGTGTACCTCTATTCATGGTGTCTTCCCTTGTTCCCCGTTTGAAGGGTATAACAAATGCGGCAGGCTAGTCACGAACGAATTCTCCGATTTCTCGATGCAAATATCTGCGACTTTGTACCACCGACGCGAAATGGCATTGAGGCCTTGTCGCCGCTTCCCTCACCGGCCAGGCTCGTTTAGCCTCGAAGGTGATCGTTGTCGGGAGAGTTTGATGCGCATTCGTTACGCTGCCGTACTATTTACTCTATTGGCGTTTCCGGCCTCGCATAATGCCCGATCGCAGGCGACGCCGCCTGTTGCCGCTCCCGTACCGACAGCATCGCCTTTCATCTTCGAGGAGGTGATGGTGAAAATGCGAGACGGTGCCAAGCTACAAACGGTCATCCTGCGCCCGCGTGATCAAACCGGGCCACTGCCGATCCTGTTCCAGCGCACGCCTTATGGCGTCCCGGCCGACGCCCCGCCGCGCATGCCGCGGCAATGGGCAGCGCTGGCCAAGGACGGCTACATCTTCGTCTTCCAGTCGATGCGCGGCCGCTTCAAATCCGACGGCAAGTTCACTCTGTCGACGGCGGTCCACCCGCGCGATGCCAAAGCGGTGGACGAAGCGAGTGACGCCTATGATTCGATCGGCTGGCTCGTCAAGCATGTGCCCAACAACAATGGCAAGGTAGGGATGTGGGGCATTTCCTACCCCGGCTTTGCTGCCGCTATTGCGCTCGCAAAACCGCATCCGGCGCTGAAGGCGGTCAGCCCGCAGGCGGCATGGACCGATTATTGGGAGAATGACGATCTCCACCGCAATGGTGCGCTGCGGCTGACCTATGCAACCGACTGGCTTTATCTGCTCCAAAAGACCAAGGATGACGACGCCGAATTCTCCTATGACACGCTCGACACCTATGACTGGTTCCTGAAGCTCGGCGCGGTCGAAAATATCGACAAGCAGGTCTTCAAGGGCAGCATCCCGATGTTTTCGGCCCTGCTCGACCACCCCAATCACGATGCCTATTATACCAGCCAGCGCTGGGCTGACACGCTCGGCAAGACGACAGTACCGACGCTCAACGTGGCGGGTTATTGGGATCAGGAAGACCCGCTCGGTTCATGGCGGATTTTCGAAAAGCAGCAAACCAATGATCCGGACCATCTCAGCCTGATGGTCGCCGGCCCGTGGAGCCATGGCTATTGGAGCCGACCGGGGGCAAGCAATCTCGGCCGGATCGATTATGGCGTCGATAGCGGCACAGCGTTTCTGGAACAGGTCCAGGCGCCGTTCTTCGCCTATTGGCTGCACGGCACGGGCTCGCGCCCGAAGTTTGCGCTGAAAAGCTTCCAGAGCGGGTCCTGGGTCTGGAAGAGCTATCCGCAATGGCCGCTGGCCGATAGCAAATCCACCGCGCTCTATCTGCATGCCGATGGCTCGGCGTCGTTCGATGCGCCGGCGGCCGGGGAGCCATGCCGCAGCTATGTGTCGGATCCGGCCAACCCGGTGCCGTTCCGCCCGCGCCCGATTTCGCCCACCTATCCCCGCCCCGAATGGACTTGGTGGGAGGCCGAGGACCAGCGTTTTGTCGGGAATAGGCCCGATGTGCTGAGCTATGTCACCACCCCGCTCGCGGCCGATCTGACCGTGACGGGCAAGATCGCCGCCGCGCTGATGGCCTCGACCAGCGGCACCGACAGCGATTTCATCGTCAAGCTGATCGACGTGCTGCCCGACGATTATGAAAAACAGCCCGATGCCCCCAAGCTCGGCGATTATACGCGGCAACTTAATGGGTATCAGTTACCGATCGCGATGGAGGTGCGGCGCGGCAAGTTCCTGGCGAGCGACACCGATCCCAAGCCGCTGGTGCCCGGGCAGGTGACCAGATGGGATGTTCCCCTGCGCGACCACGACCATGTCTTCAAAAAAGGCCACCGGATCATGGTGCAAATCCAGTCGAGCTGGTTCCCGGTCATCGACCGCAACCCGCAAACCTTCGTGCCGAACATCGCGCGGGCGAAGGAGGCGGATTTCGTCAAGGCGGAGCAGAAGGTGTGTGCCGGATCGGCGGTGGTGTTGCCGGTGGTGAAGTAGGGGACAGGCATCGAGCAATGTGATGACCGTCCTGCGTCGATCAACGTCCCCCGGAACGCCCGTCATCCAGAACTCGTTTCAGGATCCAATTCTCGACAAGTCCTGACGTCGAAAGCGGCGCGGTGGATGCTGAAACAAGTTCAGCACGACGATAGTGTGGAGGGCGACATACCGGATAGCAAGCATTGCCATCGGGCAAAGCTATCCCCCAATCGGTTTGGCAGAAGTCAGTCGATCGACAACTATTTCGTACTGTGAGCTGCCAAGGTGGCCGTAAAATCCTCGCACCTCGGTGCGCCGACCGATGAACTCAATAGCGTATAGCCCGCCCATTGTGGACGGCTTCGTCATTCCTGACTTATCCGCAAACGTGAGCCACACAACGTCTCCCGGCGTATCGCCGGAACATTCTTTTGCGGGCGCAGGGCAAAATCGGGAACCCTCGAAATCGTTGCGCCATAGCCCGCGCCAATGGACGGGATTAGTCATTTTGAAACACGCGTCCGTGCTATCGGGGAAAGCTTCAATACCCTCGACGCGAACCTTCTCAAGACAAGCTTCGCTAATGCCAGGAAGCTCCCGACGAAGCTGCTGGATCTTGACGTCTGGCACCTTCGAGGCCGAAGGGTAACAAGCGGTCGAGAAACATGTTAACGTCAATATCGTCGATCGGATTAGAAGTCGGCGCAACATCGAACAATCTGTGATGTTGTTCGTTATGGAGTTCAAGGGCGGCGCGATACCCCCCCTTCAACTCTTCAGCCGATACCCCGTCCGGAAAATCCACGCGATCGTTGCGAGTGACACCGCCAAAAACCCGCCGATTGCCAGCAAACTCCACCCGATCGCCACATCGCCCTGACCGAAAAACGTCCAGCGAAAGCCGCTGATCAGGTACACGATCGGGTTGAACAGCGTCACGGTCTGCCACGCCGCGGGCAGCATCTTGATCGAGTAGAAGGTCCCGCCCAGGAAGGTCAGCGGGGTCACCACCAGCAGCGGCACGATCTGCAATTGCTCGAAGCTCTTCGCCCAGATGCCGAGCACGAAGCCGAACAGGCAAAAGGTGATCGCGGTGAGCAGCATGAACCCCACCATCGCCACCGGATGCGCCAGCGGCAGCGCGACGAACAAATGCGCGGTGGCGAAGATCACCAGCCCCAGGATCATCGACTTGGTTGCCGCCGCCCCCACATAAGCGAGCACGGTTTCGAACGGCGAGATCGGCGCGGACAGCAGTTCATAGATCGTGCCCGACCATTTCGGCATATAGATGCCGAAGCTCGCGTTACCGATCCCTTCGGTCAGCATCGACAGCATGATCAGGCCGGGGACGATGAACGCGCCGTAGGGCACGCCGTCGACGGTCGAAATCTTCGAGCCGATCGCCGAGCCGAACACCACGAAATAGAGCGCGGTGGTGATCACCGGGGTGAGCAGGCTGGTCAGGATCGTGCGGCCGAAGCGGGCGAGTTCGAAGCGATAGATGGCGGCGATGCCGTGCCAGTTGAACCCGGTCATGCCGCTGTCTCCGCGTGTTCGGCCGATTGGTGGACAAGGCCGACGAAAATATCTTCCAGCGAGCTTTGCGCGGTGTTCAGATCCTTGAAGCCGATGCCGAGATCACCCAGCGCGCGCAGCAGCGAGGGGATGCCGGTGCGTTCGTTATGCGCCTCGAACACATATTCCAGCTCATGGCCCTCGGCCTTGATCGTCGGGCTCCACTGGCCCAGTTCGGGCGGCACGGCGGCCAGCGGTTCGGACAGGTTGATCGTCAGCGTCTTCTTGCCGAGCTTCTGCATCAGCGTGGTCTTGTCCTCGACCAATATCAGCTTGCCCTTCAGAATCACGCCCACCCGGTCGGCCATTTCCTCGGCCTCCTCGATGTAATGCGTGGTCAAGATGATCGTGGTGCCGCGCTCGCGCAGCTGCCGCACCAGCCCCCACATGTCGCGGCGCAGCTCGACATCGACCCCGGCGGTGGGCTCGTCGAGGAACAGGATATCGGGTTCGTGGGAGAGCGCCTTGGCGATCAGCACACGGCGCTTCATCCCGCCGGAAAGCTCCATGATCTTGCTGTTGCGCTTGTCCCACAAGGACAGGTCGCGCAGGATTCGTTCGATGACGGCGGGGTTGGCAGGTCGGCCGAACAGGCCGCGCGAGAAGGTGACGGTTGCCATCACCGTCTCGAACGCATCGGTCGACAATTCCTGCGGGACGAGGCCGATCCTATAGCGCGCCGCGCGGTAATCGCGCTGGATGTCGTGGCCCGCCACTGTCACGCTGCCGGCACTTGGCGTCACGAGCCCACAGATGATGCTGATCAGCGTCGTCTTGCCGGCGCCATTGGGCCCGAGCAGCGCGAAGATCTCGCCCTTGGCGATCGTCAGGTCGACATGGTCAAGTGCGGTCAGCCCCGACGCATAGGTCTTGGTCAGGCCCGAAACGGCCAGGATTGCGGTCATGATTGTTCCTGCGCGGTGGTCGACGGGAGATAGGGTCGGCAGCCGGTCAGCGCAATTGCCGCGCGCAAATCGCGGTGGCTGGGCGGCGCGACCGGCCAGCTGTCACCCCGAGCTCGCCCCGCATCAGGTCTTGGCGCGCAGCTTCGCAATCAGCCGCTGCAATTCCTCCAGCGGCAAGGCGGCGGAAACGACATGGTCGCCGATTACCCAGGAGGGCGTGCCAGTCATCCCCAATTGCTGGGCGATGCGCAGGTTGCGCTGGATTTCGGCGTCGATACGGGGATTGGTGATTGCCTGCTGGACCATTTCGGGGGCCAGGCCGGCCGCGCGCATTGCGCCAGCCATCGAAATGTCGGAAATCGGCCCGCCGGCATAGAGCGCCTCGTGAAACTGCTTGAAGCGGCCGCGGTCGGCCGCGACCAGGCTCAGCCGGGCCGCGGTTCGGCTTTCGGCCGACAGGATCGGCAATTCGCGGAAGACGACGCGCAATTGCGGATCGCTCGCCACCAGCTTGGCGATCGTCGCCAGGCTCGATCGGCAAAAGCCGCAATTATAATCGAAATATTCAACGATCGTGATGTCGCCCTTGGGGTTGCCGGCCCAGGCACTGCCATAGGGCGTCAGAATCGCGTCGCGATTGGCGGCAATCTCACGCCCGGTTTCGCGGTCGCGCATCAGCCCCATTGCCTCGGGAATGATTTCGGGATGGGCAAGGACATAATCATGTATCACGCGTTCGACGGCGGCGCGCTGCGGCGTTGCCAGCACGCTGCCCGACAGATGGGTAACCGCCGCAACGGCGCCGGCGCCGATCACCGCGGATACCGCCGCCACGGCCACCAGCAGCCAGCGATTGCTCGCTAATGTCTTGAAGTCGATCACCGTCGGCGGTTTCCTTTGCGCGTATCGTCGAGCTCGTTCTGCGCGGTCAGCGCAATATCCTGCGCCCGGATCCAGTCGACACTGTTCTGCGGCAGCCCGGCGCTCGCGGCGCGCGCGCTATAGGCGGCGGTGCGCGCATCGCCCGTCAGGCTGGCGCGCTCGGCGGTGGCGAGCATGGCGCGGGCGGAATCGCCTTGCCGCTCATAAACGGTGCCGAGCTGATACCAGGCAAATGGGTTCTCGTCGTCGCGTGATACCGCCTGGCGCAGGACCTTTTCGGCTTCGGCATAATTGGCCTTGTCGTCGGTCGCGATCAGCGCATGGCCAAAGGTAGTCGCGATCAGCGGCTGGTAGTTGGTGAGCTGGGTTGCTTCGCGGAGCGGCGCCAGCGCGGCCAGCGGCTCACCCGATTCGAGCAATATCTGCCCCTTGATCTCCAGAAAATAGGGATCGTGCGGCGCGGCGGCGATCAGCGCATCGGCCTCGGCATTGGCTTTGTCGGGGTAGCCGGCCTTGTGATAAGCATAAGCGCGGGCATAATGCGCATAGATGCTCTGGTCGGTCAGCGGATATGCGGTCAGTGTGCGCGGCGGCTCGTCGACATAGCCCTTCAGCTTGGCCTTTACCCGCAGGAACCGCATGTTCAGCGCCTGGTTGGGCGGGGTGTTCCACGCCGGCGATTCCTCCAGCGTATGCGTCAGCGTGGCGACGCGCTCGCCACTCAGCGGGTGGCTTTGGGCATAGGGATCGATATTGACATAGCCGGCGCGAAATTCCTGGCTCTGCAGCTTTTTGAAGAATTGCAGGAAGCCGCGCCCGGTGATGCCGGAATCCTGCAGGAATTTCGCTGCCGTGGCGTCGGCGGTTGCCTCCTGCACCCGGGTAAAGGCCAGGAACTTGCCTTGGGCAGCCTGCTGGCCGGCGGCGATAATGCCCGCGCCGCCCTCGGCCGATCCGGCTGCGATCGCGGCGATGCCAAGCACCATGCTCAGGATGGCGATGCCCAGCGCGGGCTTTGCGCCGTCGGATTGCAGCACGACATGGCCGTCAGCGATATGGCCAAGCTCATGCGCGATCACGCCCTGCACCTGATTGGCATTGTCGGCCTCGCTGATCAGGCCTGAATGGATATAAACGGTCTGTCCGCCGACCACGAAGGCGTTGATCGAATCGTCCTGGATCAGGATGACCCGGACATCCTTGGGGTTAAGGCCTGCCGCCAGGATCATCGGCTTTGACATCTCGGCGAACACCGCCTCGGTCTCGGCATCGCGCAGAATCGATTGGGCGCGCACAGGCTGCGCCAAAATCAGCAGCGAAAGCGCGACCGCAGCAACGATTTTCCTCATATGCCCGCTATCCGCCAGTTTTGCCGATTTTTCAACGGTGGCGACGCGCGTCTGCGCCGCGCCGACGCTCGAAAGCGTCCGCGCGGCGCAGGCACGGATCAGGCGCCGAAGGTGCGCTGCCACCAGCCGCGACGAGATGGACCCTCAGCGGCATTCTGGGTGTCGGCGTCCGTTTCGATCGCCGGCGTAGCCGCCGGGGCGGCCATCACCGTATCGACTTCGGTCGCGACGGGGGCGGATGCCGGGGCGGCTTCAGCCTTTGTCATATCCGCCTTGGCCGGCGCCTTGGCTTTTGCCTTGGGCTTGGCTGGGGTCTTGGGGGTGACCTCGGCCGGGGGCTCGGCTTCGGTCACTGCCTTGGTCTTGGCTTTGCCCTTGGCGGTGGCGGCAGCGCGACGCTTCGGCTTGGCCGGTGCCTCGGCAACGGTCCCGGCCTCGGGCGCAGCCTCGGCAACCACGGCCTCGGCCGGTGCTGCGTCAGGTGTTTCCGCAGCGGCGTCGGCCTTGCCGCGGCGCCCGCGCCTTGGCTTGGCAGGAGCTTCCGCTTCAGGCTCACCCGCGGCAATCACGTCGGCGGCGATTGCCGGGGCATCATTGTCCTGGCCAGCTGCTTCGAGGGCGGCTTCCGGCAGGGCAGGGGCCTTGGCACGCGGACGGCGACGTGCCCGCTTGGGTGCTTCCGCCTCCTCGCCTGGTGCTTCGGCGGCCTCAGCGACCGGTGCCGGCGATGACGCGTCATCGGCCGCAGCCGCTACCGGCTCGCCGCGTTCGCCCTCGGCACGGCCTTCGCTGCGACGGCCGCCACGACGGCCGCGACGACCACGCCGACGGCGCGGTTCACCATTTTCGTCCATGGGGCGCGGGGTCTCACCCTCACGCGGTGCCTCGCCGGCCTCTTCGTCGCCAGCGTCCTCGTCGGTATCGCCGCGTTCGCTGGTCTGGCCGCGATCATCGCTGCTTGCGTCGCGCTCGCCACCTTCGCCTTCGGGACGACCGCGACCGCGACGGCCGCGCCGACGCCGGCGCTTGTTGCGGCGCGCATCGCGCTCGCCTTCGGTTTCGCCCTGGCGTGGGGCATCTTCGCGGGCTTCGGTCTCGCGCTCTTCTTCGGTTTCTTCCTCGTCCTCGATGTCCTCGATCTCTTCGTCGTCCTCGATTTCGGCGATCGGCTGTTCAAAGCGGGGCATATAGGCTGGCGGCGGGCCGCTGGCCTCGACAGCCATGCGGGCGCCTTCCTGCTCGCCATCGGCGACGACCTCGATCATCACGCCATAGCGCTCCTCGATCTCGGCGAGTTCGGCGCGCTTGCGGTTGAGGAGATAGAAGGCCGCTTCCTGGCTGGCGCGCAGCAACAGCTGCGATCCACGGCCCCGGGCGGCTTCATCCTCGATCATGCGTAGGGCGCTCAGGCCGGCCGATGAGGCGGTGCGGACAAAGCCCGATCCCTCGCAATGCGGGCAGGGGCGGGTGGACGCTTCGAGCACGCCAGTCCGCAGCCGCTGGCGGCTCATTTCCATCAGGCCGAAGCTCGAGATGCGGCCCACCTGGATACGGGCGCGATCGTTCTTGAGCGCTTCCTTCATCGCCTTCTCAACCTTGCGGTTGTTCGACGGGTTATCCATGTCGATGAAGTCGATCACGACCAGGCCGGCCATGTCGCGCAACCGCAACTGGCGCGCAATTTCCTGCGCGGCCTCCAGATTGGTCGCGGTCGCGGTCTGCTCGATATTATGCTCGCGGGTCGAGCGCCCTGAGTTGATGTCGATCGACACCAGGGCTTCGGTCGGGTTGATGACCAGATAGCCGCCCGATTTGAGTTGGACGACGGGGTGGTACATCGCGCCGAGCTGATCCTCGACATGGTTGCGCTGGAACAGCGGCACCGGATCGGAATAATGCTTCACCCGCCGGGCATGGCTCGGCATCAGCAGCTTCATGAATTCCTTGGCCTGGCGATAGCCTTCCTCGCCCTCGACGATCACCTCGTCGATGTCGCGATTATAAATATCGCGGATCGCGCGCTTGATCAGGTCGCTGTCGCCGTAAACCAGCGCCGGCGCGTCCGATTTCAGTGTGGTTTCGCGAATGCCGTCCCACAGCCGGGCCAGATAATCGAAATCGCGCTTGATCTCGACCTTGGTGCGTTGCAGCCCTGCCGTGCGGACGATGCAGCCCATTGACGGGGGCAGCTTCATGTCGGCCATGATCGACTTTAGCCGCTTGCGGTCGCCCGCATTCGAAATCTTCCGGCTGATCCCACCGCCATGCGAAGTGTTTGGCATCAGCACGCAGTAACGGCCGGCCAGCGACAAATAGGTGGTGAGCGCCGCGCCCTTGTTGCCGCGCTCTTCCTTCACGACCTGGACCAGCAGCACCTGGCGGCGGCGGATCACGTCTTGAATCTTGTAGCGGCGGCGCAGGTTCATCCGGCGCTGGCGGAGCGCCTCGACTGCGTCGTCGCTGCCACCGCGTGTGCGCGGACGGGGCGGCGAATCGGAATCGCCGCTCTCGCCATCATCGTCGTGGTCGGCGTCGTCATGGTCGTGATCGTGCTCGTCATCGCCGTGATCATCGCCGTCATCGCCGCGGGCATCATCCTCGGCATCGGCCTCGGCGCGCAAGGCGGCTTCCTCGGCGGCATGCTCTGCCTCTTCGCGCAGCAGCGCGTCGCGGTCTTCCTTGGGGATCTGATAGTAATCCGGGTGAATTTCACTGAACGCCAGGAAGCCGTGGCGATTGCCGCCATAATCGACGAACGCCGCCTGCAGCGACGGCTCAACTCTGGTTACTTTGGCGAGGTAGATATTGCCCTTGAGCTGCTTGCGCTCGGCAGATTCGAAATCAAACTCTTCGATTCGTGTTCCCTTGACGACGGCAACGCGGGTTTCCTCCCGGTGCCGCGCGTCGATCAGCATGCGCATTGTCATAAAAATATCTCCGCGCGCGCGTGCCGGGGCCGTTCGGGCGGGGCCGCGCGCGATTGTGTGGCGTCAATGAAGGGGCGGTAACGCCGCCGGCTTCGATCGATCGGGTGTAAGTAGAAATTGCCTCTGCCCGCAGTGCACGCCGGGACCCTTGGTCCGCGACACCCCACACGCCCGCAATCGCGCCGGTATTGGCCGGGCGGTTTGCGGGGGAAGGGAAATGCGTCATGCGAGCGTCAACCTGAAGAACCGCGCACGGGCCGGACGGCATCGCGCGGACAAACGCCCGACCCCGCGCGGACTGCGCATGATCGGGACAGTTGGTGGCGTAGCACCACCTAGGCGAGACAGCAACCGGCAGTGAATTGCCGGTTGCCGGCAAATAAATGCCGAACGGCAAGTTAACCGCATCGCTTCACCGTGACTTGAGGCCCCGCCGCTTAGGCACAGAGCATCAGTTCACCCCAACGGGAGCAATCCCCCCATGCCTTTTTACTGGACCGCGCGACCGTTCGCGCGGCATTGTCGGCCTGTGAGTTTTTTGATCGCCCTGCTCGCCTGTTGGCTAGCCGGTACACCCGGCTGGGCGGCGACGGTCGAACGGATCGACGTGCGCCCCGATCGGATTGTTATCCATTTTGACGGCGTTGTCGGCCAAGCCTCGAGCTTTGCGCTCGATGGGCCGCGACGGATCGCGCTTGATGTGGATGGCGCGTCGCCAGGTGGGCAGGTCGAATCCGACGGGGTGGTGGAATCGGTGCGTCAGGCCGCCCGTGGCAGCGACGGCGCGCGCATTGTATTCGATCTTGCTGCTCCAGCGATTGTTTCCGAGGGCCAGTTCGGCAGCGGTGGCAAGGTGTTGACGCTGATGCTGCGGACCGTCGACGATGCCCGCTTCGCCCGTGCCGCAGCCGAGGGGCGAATGCGCTTTCTGCCGCCGTTCAACTACGGATTGGGGGTGACGCCAGCGAGCTATCGGGTTTCGGTACCGGTGCCGCCATCGACACGCAAGCTGGCCTTGCCGCGAGTCTATGGTGATGATGACAGTCGGCCGCTCGTGGTGATCGATGCCGGTCATGGTGGCGTCGACCCCGGTGCGATCTCGCCCGAAAGCGGCCTTCGCGAAAAGGACGTGACGCTGAAAATTGCCCGCGCGATTCGCGATGACCTGATCGCTTCGGGCAGGGTGCGCGTGGCACTGACCCGCGAAGACGACAAATACCTGATTCTGCAGGAGCGCTATGGCATCGCCCGCAAACTGAAAGCCGATCTGTTCATTTCGATCCATTGCGATAGCGTGGGTGGCGGATCGGCGAGTGGCGCCACGGTATACACCTTGTCCGAAGTCGCCTCCGACAAGGAATCGGCGCGTCTGGCGGCGCGCGAGAACAAGGCCGACATCATCCAGGGGGTGAACCTTGCCTCAACGCCGGCCGACATTTCGTCGATCCTAATCGATCTCACTCAACGCGAGACGATGAACAGCTCGGCTAATTTCGCGCGGCTGCTTGGGCGCGAAGCCAAACCGCTGATGCCGATCAAGGCCAATTTTCATCGCATGGCGTCGCTTGTCGTGCTCAAGGCACCCGACATGCCGTCGATCCTGTTCGAGACTGGCTACATCTCAAACCCTTCGGACGCTGCCTTTATCGATTCGCGCGAGGGGCGCGCCGCGATCGCGGAGAGCCTTCGCCGCGCTATCGACGTCCATTTCGCGCGGCGCATGGCAGCGCGGTGAGTGCGCGCCGCCAGCTGGTTGCAATTCCCAAGCGTTTGATTGGGGGGAGGCTGGCAAGCCGGCGCAAACTTGGGTAGGGGCTTAAGCCTGTATGGCCCAGTCGTCTTCCACCGTGAATTTTCGTATCCGCCGAGAGGTTAGCGGCCTGCAGGGCCATCTTGAGCGCGCCTGGCAGTTTTGGTGGGTCAAGTTGGCGGCGGTGCTCGCCGGCCTCTTCCTGCTTTGTTATGCACTGCTGTGGCTGTTGTTCGCCCGCGATCTGCCCTCGGTCGACGGGTTGCGCGCCTATGAGCCGCCCTTGCCGACCAATGTGCGATCGATCGATGGCGCACCGATCCACAGCTATGCCCGGGAGCGCCGGGTCGAGCTGTCCTATGACGAATATCCCAAATTACTGGTCGATGCGTTTCTCGCCGCCGAAGATCGCACCTTTTTCGAGCATCATGGGGTGGATTATCCCGGCACGATCGGTGCGGTGTTCGACTATATCGCGAAGATGGGCAGCGGTCGCCGCGCGCGGGGGGGATCGACCATCACCCAGCAGGTCGCCAAGAATCTGCTGATCGGCAATGCTTATTCGCCGACCCGCAAAATTCGCGAGGCGATCTTAGCCTATCGAATTGAGGATTCGCTGACCAAGGAGCAGATCCTTGAGCTCTATCTCAACCAGATCGCGCTCGGCCGAAACGCCTTTGGCGTGGAGGCGGCGAGCCATGCCTATTTCGACAAGGAGCTGAAAGAGCTGACTTTGGGCCAGATGGCCTATCTCGCCATCCTGCCCAAGGGTCCGGCCAATTACGACCCGTTCAAAAGCACCAAGCGTGCGCTTGACCGCCGCAACTATGTGTTGCGCGAAATGCTACGCAATAATTTCATCGATCAGGCGCAGTTCGATCAGGCGAGCGTAGAGCCGATCGGTGCGGTCGCGCGGCAAACTCCAAAATTTGAGCGGGTCGGCGGCTATTTTGTGGAGGAGGTTCGACGTCAGCTGATCGACAAATTTGGCGAAAATGAAAAGGCCGGGCCCTTCAGTGTCTATTCCGGCGGCCTCTGGGTTCGAACGTCTTTTGACCCTAAATTGCAGCAATATGCCCAGACTGCGTTGCGCGATGGCTTGCTGCGCTATGATCGGGGGCGCGGTTGGAATGGCCCGCTTGGTCATGTCGATCTTGGTGCAGAGGCGACACCGGCATCGGCATCGGAAGACGAGCCGCCGGTCGCCAATGGCGGGCAAAGCTGGGCGCAGGCACTGGCGAACACCAATATCGGCCTTGATTATGGCAATTGGCGCGCAGCGATCGTGGTTGCGCGCAACTCCGATTCCGCGACGATCGGCTTTGCCGACGGATCGATAAGCACGCTACCGCGATCGGGCGCACAAATGCCGGTCCGGAACAAGGGCGGCAACGCCTTCGGCGCGATCGAACCGGGCGATATCATCGCCGTCGCGCCCGAAGGTGGTAACTATGCGCTGCGGTCAATCCCGCGCGTTTCAGGCGGAATCGTCGTCGAGCAACCGCAGACCGGCCGGGTTTTGGCGATGCAGGGCGGCTTCGATTCGCGGCTCGGCTCGTTCAACCGTGCCACCCAAGCAATGCGGCAGCCGGGATCGACGATTAAGCCGATCGTCTATTCGGCGGCACTCGAAAACGGGATGACGCCAAGCTCGATCATCATTGACGGGCCGTTTTGCGTCTATCAGGGCGCGCGATTGGGGCAGAAATGTTTTTCGAACTTTGGCGGCGGGCACGGCTCGGGTCCGCATACAATGCGGTGGGGCATTGAACAGTCGCGCAATCTGATGACGGTCAAGGCTGCATCGGAGACTGGAATGGATCGCGTGGTCGACACGATCGATCGGATGGGGGTGGGCAAATATCCGCCGTTCCTGTCAATCGCGCTTGGTGCCGGCGAAACCACGGTCCAGCGGATGGTCAACGCATTTTCGATCATCGCCAATCAGGGGCGCGGCCATCCATCGACGCTGATCGATTTCGTGCAGGACCGGCATGGCAAGGTCATTTGGCCCGATAACTGGCGTGCCTGCGATCGCTGCAACGCGCCAGACTGGAACGGCAAAGCTATGCCGCGCCCGGTAATCCGCGCCCGCCAGGTGATCGACCCGATCACCGCTTTCCAGATGGTGCATATCACCGAGGGTGTCATCCAGCGCGGCACCGCGACGATTCTGCGCGACCTCAACCGGCCAATGATGGGCAAGACGGGCACCTCGACCGGCCCCACCAACGTCTGGTTCATCGGCGGTTCGCCTCAGATTATTGCCGGCCTTTATATCGGCTATGACAAGCCAGTGAGCCTCGGCGGCTATGCGCAGGGCGGCACGATTGCCGCGCCGATATTCAAGCAATTTGCCGAGAAGGCCTATGAAGGCCTGCCGCCGATTCCATTCCGGGCACCGCCCGGCGTGCGGCTGGTGCGGGTTGATCGGCTGTCGGGAAAGCAGGTCTATGGGGCTTGGCCGAGCGACGACCCCAAAGCATCGGTGATCTGGGAAGCATTCAAGCCCGAAAGCGAGCCGCGCCGCAATGTCGCCCGCGACGACGAGGCGGGGCAGCTCCGCGACGCCAAGCCGGTTCGGCGCGCGGAAACGCAAAGTGACAGCGATTTCTTGCAAAGGCAGGGCGGAATCTACTAGCGGCAGTCCTATATTCGTGATGGTCATCCCGGCGAATACCGGGATCTCGCAGGGGGGGCACAGAATATGCCGCCTGAGATGCCAGTTTTCGCTGGTCTGACATCGTTATTTTTTGGAGTTCCCCCATGCGCGCCGAAGCGCAAGCCCATGTCGACAGCATCAACGAGGCGCTCGCGCTGCTGCGCCGGTTCCTCGATTGGGATCGCGCGCTTCGCCGGCTCGATGAATTGAATGCAAGGGTCGAGGACCAGACGCTGTGGAATGACCCCAGAGCCGCGCAGGAGGTGATGCGCGAGCGGCGCCGTCTTGATGAGGCGATCGGCGCGGCGCGGGCGATCGAGAGCGAATTGTCCGACACCGTCGAGTTGATGGAGATGGCGGAAGCCGAAGGCGATAGCGCAATGGTCGATGAGGGCGTTGCCGGCCTCGCCGCGCTCGCCGGGCGTGCCAATGAGGACAAGGTCAAGGCGCTGCTGGCGGGTGAAGCCGATGCCAACGACACCTATATCGAGGTCAATGCCGGCGCCGGCGGCACCGAAAGCCAGGATTGGGCTGGCATGCTTAGTCGCATGTACACCCGCTGGGCGGAACGGCGGGGAATGAAGGTAGAATTGATCGATCAGCACTCTGGCGAGCAGGCTGGGATCAAATCGGCGACGTTGCTGCTGAAGGGCGAGAATGCGTATGGCTATGCCAAGACGGAAAGCGGCGTGCACCGGCTGGTGCGGATCAGCCCCTATGACAGCGCGGCGCGGCGGCACACCAGCTTTGCCAGCGTCTGGGTCTATCCGGTGATCGACGACAATATCGATGTTGACATCAACGAAGGCGATCTGCGCATCGACACCTATCGCGCATCAGGCGCGGGCGGCCAGCATATCAACACGACTGATTCGGCGGTGCGGATCACCCATTTGCCGACGGGCATCGTCGTTCAGTGCCAGAATCAGCGCAGCCAGCACAAGAACAAGGCCGAAGCCTATAACCAGCTGCGGGCCCGGCTTTACGAGCGCGAACTGGCGATCCGGGAGGCCGCCGCCAATGCCGAGAATGACAGCAAGACCGATATCGGCTGGGGACACCAGATCCGTTCCTATGTGCTGCAGCCTTATCAGATGGTGAAAGACCTTCGCACCGGCGTGGTATCGACGGCACCCGGCGATGTGCTCGACGGCGCGCTTGATCCGTTCATGGCGGCGGCGCTGTCGCAGCGCGTCACCGGTGAAACGGTTGAGGTCGAAGATGTCGACTAGGCAGCGCGCTGCATTGGCGATCGCCGGGCTGGCGCTGCTTGCCGCCTGCGATGCCGGATTCGGCTCGCAATCGGGCGGTGCGCGCAATCGTGATGGCTTCCCAGCAGCAGACCGCCCGGTCGCGCATATCGTGTCGGCGCGTTGGTCGACCGAGGAGGCGCGCGATCGCAAGAACGAAGCCGGCGAGGTTATGGACAAGGCCGGAATCAAGCCCGGTATGACGGTGGCCGATATCGGCGCGGGCGAGGGGTATTACACGATCCGCCTCGCCGACCGGGTTGGTAAGGACGGGCGCGTGCTGGCTGAGGATATTGTGCCAGAGGTGCGCGATATGCTGGCTGATCGCGTGGTTCGCGAACGCCTGCAGAGCGTCAGCGTCAGGCTTGGCGAGCCGGCTGATCCCAAATTGCCCGAACACAGCTTCGATCGCGTGCTGATGGTGCATATGTATCATGAGATCGAACAGCCTTATGAATTTCTATGGCGGATGCGGCCGGCGCTCAAACCCGACGGACTGGTGATCGTCGTCGATGCCAACCGCCCGACCCAGAATCATGGCACGCCGCCGGCGCTGCTGAAATGTGAGTTTGCCGCGGTCGGCTACGCCCAAGTCTATACCGACGATATGCCGTCGGCTGGTGGTTATATGGCGGCATACCGCGCCCAAGGGCCGCGACCTGACCCTTATGCGATCAAACCCTGCAAGGTCGGCTGAGACGATGCGCGCCTATTTGGACCTGATGCAGCACATCCTCGATCACGGCGTCGAGACCGCCGACCGCACCGGTGTAGGCACGCTGTCGGTGTTCGGGCACCAGATGCGCTTCGAT
Source organism: Sphingomonas sp. 28-63-12 (assembly GCA_002281535.1). Taxonomy (GTDB): domain Bacteria; phylum Pseudomonadota; class Alphaproteobacteria; order Sphingomonadales; family Sphingomonadaceae; genus Sphingomonas. The sequence continues at coordinate 48,288 of NCGD01000012.1, read as the reverse complement.
CTCGCCAAGGGGTTTCCGGTGCTGACCACCAAGAAGCTCCATCTGCGATCGATCATCATCGAATTGCTGTGGTTCCTGCGCGGCGACACCAATGTGCGCTGGCTGCAGGACCGCAAGGTCCGCATCTGGGACGAATGGGCGCGCGAGGATGGCGACCTGGGGCCGATCTATGGCAAGCAATGGCGCGACTGGGCGGCGGGCGACGGCCGCCAAATCGATCAGATTGCTGAGCTGATCGGGCAGATCAAGACCAATCCTGCCTCACGCCGCCAGATCGTCAGCGCGTGGAATCCGGGCGACCTCCACGCCATGGCGCTGGCGCCATGCCATTGCCTGTTCCAGACGCATGTCGCCAATGGGCGGCTGAGCCTGCAGCTCTATCAGCGTTCCGCCGATGTGTTTCTGGGCGTGCCATTCAACATCGCCAGCTATGCGCTGCTGACCCATATGCTCGCCCAGCAATGCGGGCTTGAAGTGGGCGAATTCATCTGGACGGGTGGAGATTGCCATTTGTATCTCAACCACTTAGATCAGGCACGGCTGCAGTTGATCCGTCTGCCGGGCCCGCTGCCGCGGCTTGAAATCCTGCGCCGGCCCGATGCGATTGACGGCTATGCCTATGAGGATTTCAAGCTGATCGATTATAACGCTCAGCCGCATATCGCGGCGCCGGTCGCCGTCTGACATTTCGTTCATCCCGGGTTCAAACGAGACGACTACAGATGTAATCATGTTCTGGCGTCGAGGGGAGTTGGGGATGAGGAAGGCGCATTTTGCGTTGGCGCTGGCGGCGCTGGCTTTGCCGCAATACCCGCCGGCAACCCGCACGCCCGCGCACGATTCGGAGTGGAAATTGACGCGGACGGTTCCTGTCCGGTGCCTTGGTGTGCTGTCCTGATCGATTGCTTGGCAGCAATGCCACTGCCGTTCATAAGCGGGGCATGGTTGATCCCGCTCCCCTGATAACCCTGTATATGGCGCGTGCGGACAATGGCGTGATCGGGCGCGAAGGTCGGTTGCCCTGGCACCTGCCCGCCGATCTCAAACGGTTCAAGGCGCTGACCATGGGCAAGCCGATGATCATGGGGCGCAAGACCTTTGACAGTTTCCCCAATCCCTTGCCCGGCCGGCGCCATATCGTTCTGACCCGCGACAGGAACTGGCAGGCGGCAGGTGCCGAGACTGCGCATGATGTTACCGCTGCGCTAGCGCTGGCGGGCGGCGGCGAGATTGCGGTGATCGGCGGCGCGGAGATCTATGCGTTGTTCCTGCCGCATGCCTATCGAATCGAATTGACCGAGGTGCATGTGGCGCCAGCCGGTGATACGCTTGCGCCATCGCTTGACCGCTTTCACGCGATTGCCGCGACCGACCATCCGGCAGAGGGCGAACGCCCCGCCTATCGCTTCGTCACCCTGGGGAGGGACTGAATGATTCGTCGGTTGTCATGGGGCCTTCTGGCCTTGTTTGTTCTGGCCACGATTGCCTTCTTCACATTGGCGCCAGGCATCGTCGAGCGATCAATGAACAAGGTCGCGCCGGTGCCGCTGCCCGGTGTCAGCGCGGCGACGCGGGCATTGCACGCCACACTTGCCATCGCCGATATGCATGCCGATCCGTTGCTGTGGAATCGTGACCTGCTGGTGCGCTCCAGCCAGGGCCAGGTAGATGTGCCGCGGTTGATTGCTGGCAATGTCGCGCTGCAGGTTTTTTCATCGGTCTCCAAAACGCCCAAGGGGCAGAATTACGACGCCAATTCGGGCGAGAGCGACAATATCACGCTGCTGACGATCGCCCAGCGCCAGCCGGTCAGGACCTGGACGTCGCTGCTGGAACGATCGCTATGGCATGCCGAAAAGCTCAAGCGCTTTGCCGCGGCATCGACTGGCCAGTTGCGCGTGATCCTGACGCCCGCCGATCTCGATGCGCTGCTGTCGGATCGCGCCAATGGCGCCAGATCGGTCGGCGGCTTGCTGTCGGTGGAGGGGTTGCAGGATATCGAGGGCAAGATCGGCAATCTCGACCGGCTCTATGCCGCCGGCTTTCGCATGGCCGGACTGGCGCATTTCTTCGACAATGACGTGGCCGGATCGATGCATGGGCTGGCCAAGGGCGGGCTGACCCCGCTGGGCCGGCACGTGATCCGGCGGATGGAAAAGATCGGCATGATCGTCGATGTCGCGCATGCCAGCCATGCAACCGTCGCCGAGGTGATCGGCTTCGCACACCGACCGATCGTTTCCAGCCATGGCGGCGTCCAGGCGACCTGCAAGGTCAATCGCAATCTGACCGATGACGAGATCCGGGGCATCGCCCACACCGGCGGGGTGATCGGGATCGGCTATTGGGAAGGCGCTATCTGCAGCACCGATCCGCGCGATACGGCCAAGGCGATCGCCTATGTCCGCGATCTGGTCGGCGTCGATCATGTCGGGCTGGGATCGGATTTCGATGGCGCGGTAACGACGGGGTTCGATGTGTCGCAACTGGCGGTGGTGACGCAGGCGCTGGTCGATCGCGGCTTTACCCACGCGGACATTGCCAAGGTGATGGGGGGCAATGTCTTGCGCGTGCTCCGCGCCGGCATGGCGCCGCAACCGTGACGGCGTGACTCGTTTTCAGCAAGATTGACCCAAGCCCGAAAACGTTCGTCCGAACGGGGATAGGGGATTCAAGCCACCAGAAACCGAGTCTCAAGTCATCTCGCTCTGGCGCCCCCGCCGACGCCCCCCTATAGCGCGCGCCATGGAGCGTCTCGACGGGGGTGCGCCAGTGCCCGCCCGCTATCGCGGCGGCATTGTCGCCCTGGGCAATTTCGATGGATTTCATCTGGGGCACCAGGCGGTGATCGGCCGGGCGGTGGCGCATGCCCGCACGCTGGGCGTCCCGGCCCTGGTCGCGACCTTCGATCCCCATCCGGTGCGCTATTTCAAGCCCGATGTGCCGCCGTTCCGGCTGACGACGCTCGACCAGCGCCAGCGGCTGTTTGCCGCGGCCGGCGCCGATGCGATGGTGGTGTTCGGCTTCGATGCCGCGCTGGCCGGGCTGACCGCGCAGGCATTTGTCGATGAACGGCTGATCGCCAATCTCGGCGTGGCCGGGGTGGTGACCGGCGAGGATTTCACCTTTGGCAAGGCCCGTGGCGGCAATGTCGCGGTGCTGGCCGCCCTTGGCGCGGCGAATGGCTTTGCTTGCGAAACCGTTGGCGCGGTGACGGCGGGTGACGAGGCCGTCTCCTCCAGCCGCATCCGCGATCTGCTTCAGGCGGGCGATCCGGCCGGCGCGGCACGGCTGCTGACGCGGCCGTTCGCGATCGAGGGGCGGGTGCAGCATGGCGACAAGGTTGGCCGCACGATTGGTTACCCCACCGCCAATATCGACATGGGCAGCTATTTGCGGCCCGCTTACGGCATCTATGCGGTGCGGGCGCGGCTGGCGGACGGGCGGGTGCTGGCGGGCGCAGCGAATATCGGGGTGCGGCCGACCTTCGATCCGCCCAAGGAATTGCTGGAGGTGTTCCTGTTCGATTTTGCCGAGGATCTGTACGGGCAGGTGATCGAGGTGGCGCTGATCGCCTATTTGCGGCCCGAAGCGAAGTTCGATGGCCTTGAGGCATTGGTCGTGCAGATGGATGCCGATTGCGTGGCGGCGCGGGCGGTGCTGGCAGCCGGCTAGGGCGCACCCAATCTTCTGCTTTGTATCACGGGGCACGCTACGCTATTGCCCGCCGACTTATGACTGACACCACAGCGCCCGATTATAAAGACACCGTCTTCCTGCCGAAGACCGCGTTCCCCATGAAAGCCGGCCTTCCGCAGAAGGAACCGGGCATTTTGGCGCATTGGCAGTCGATCGGCCTGTATGAAAAGCTGCGTGAAGCCCGCCGTGGCCGCGAGAAGTTCATCCTGCATGACGGCCCGCCCTATGCCAATGGCGACATGCATATCGGCCATGCGCTCAACCATATCCTGAAGGACACGGTCTGCCGGACGCAGAGCCTGCTCGGCAAGGATGCGCCCTATGTCCCCGGCTGGGACTGCCACGGCCTGCCGATCGAGTGGAAGGTCGAGGAGCAATATCGCGCCAAGAAGCGCAACAAGGACGAGGTGCCCGCGGCGGAATTCCGCGCCGAGTGCCGCGCCTATGCGCAGCACTGGGTGAATACGCAGCGCGAGCAATTGAAGCGGCTGGGCATCAATGGCGACTGGGACCATCCCTATCTGACGATGGATTTCCAGGCCGAGGCGACGATCGTCACCGAGCTGATGAAGTTCGCGGAAGGCGGCCAGCTGTATCGCGGGGCGAAGCCGGTGATGTGGTCCCCGGTCGAAAAGACCGCGCTCGCCGAGGCCGAAGTCGAATATGAGGATATCGTGTCGACGCAGATCGACGTGGCGTTCGAGATTGTCGACAGCAAGATCGATTGGTTGGACCTGACAGGTAAACACCATGCGCGGTACGCGGCTATCATCTGGACGACGACGCCTTGGACCATTCCCGTAAATCAGGCGCTCGCCTACGGAAGAGACATCCGTTATGCGGCCGTCGGCTTCGCCTGCAATATTCAGGGTCCGGACGATCAGCTTTCCGCTGCGCGCGGTATCATCCATGAACCTGATATCGGCTGGATCGTGGCTGAGAGCCTGGTCGATGCGACGTTTAAGCGATACCAGCGTCAATTGGAGGCGAGGGTCCTTGCCGTTGCGCCGGATGCCACATTCGACTGGACTGGTCCGACCATTGAGGCGACGTTTGACGGGGCGCTGCTCGAAGGCGCCACCGCCCGCCACCCAATGGCCAACTTCTTCAAGCCCCTCCCCTCCAGGGGAGGGGTTGGGGGTGGGGCCTCTTCAATTGGCGCGGCGCTTGGGGATGGAGCTGTCTCACCAACGGCATCTTTCATCGCTGGTGACGCGCCTGCGGACAGCCCCCACCCCAACCCCTCCCCTGAAGGGGAGGGGCTTAGTGTTGATGTAAACTCCCCCCTCGCCGAATTCTTCCTGCGGCCCCGCCCGTTCCTGCCGGGCGATTTCGTCACCACCGATGCGGGCACAGGGCTCGTCCACATGGCGCCTGATCATGGCGAGGACGATTTCCTGCTGTGCAAGGCGCATGGCATCGAGCCCGTCTTCGCGGTCGATGCGGCGGGGATGTACCGCGCCGATTGGGCGTGGCTTGGCGGGCAGGGCTCGGTGATCAACAAGAAGTTCGTGAGCGCCGATGGCCCGATCTGTTCGGACCTGCGCGCGAGCGGCGGGCTGCTCGCGGCGAGCGATGATTTCAAGCACAGCTATCCGCATAGCTGGCGGTCCAAGGCCAAGGTGATCTTCCGCTGCACACCGCAATGGTTCGTGCCGATGGATCTTTCCCTCTCCCAACGGGAGAGGGAGGGAGCGGCGAAGCCGCGGACGGGTGAGGGCGATATCGCTGGCGTTGCGCACGCGCCCTCACCCCGCGGTGCTTTGCAGCTTGCCCCTCTCCCGATGGGCGAGGGCGAAGAGGGCGACACCCTTCGGAACCGTGCCCTCGCCGCGATCGAAGCGACGCGCTGGGTGCCGGCCAAGGGGCAGAACCGCATCACCGCGATGGTTTCGGGGCGCCCTGACTGGGTCCTCTCCCGCCAGCGCGCCTGGGGCGTGCCGATCACCTTGTTCGTCGATCGCAGGAGCGGGCAGTATCTCTGCGACCCGGCGGTCAACGCGCGGATCATCGCGGCGATCAGTGCGCAGGGCGTTGATGCCTGGACCGACGAGGCCGCGCCGGCGCTGCTTGGCCCGGCCTATGACGCCGCTGATTACGAGCGCGTCGCCGACATCCTCGATGTGTGGTTCGACAGCGGCTGCACCCATGCGTTCGTGCTCGAATCGGGCAAATGGCCCGATCTGCTGCGCCCCGCCGGCTATCAGGGGCCGCCCGCCGACCTGTATCTGGAAGGATCGGACCAACATCGTGGCTGGTTCCAGTCGTCGCTGCTCGAAAGCTGCGGCACGCGCGGCCATGCGCCGTACAAGGCGGTGCTGACCCATGGCTTCACGATGGACCAAAAGGGCATGAAAATGTCCAAGAGCCTGGGCAACACGATCAACCCGATCGATCTGATGAAGGACAGCGGCGCCGATATCCTGCGGCTGTGGGCGCTGACGGTAGATTTCACCGAGGATCACCGGATCGGCAAGGAAATCCTGAACGGGGTTTCCGACCAGTATCGCAAGCTGCGCAACACATTCCGCTATCTGCTCGGCGCGCTGGAGGGGTTTGACGAGGCCGAACGGCTGCCGGTCAAGGACATGCCCGAGCTGGAGCGCTATGTGCTGTTCTTGCTGGCCGACATGGATGCCAAGCTGAAAACGGCCGTCAACGACTATGATTTCAACAGCTATGTCCGGCTGCTGAGCGATTTCGCCAATGAGGATCTGTCGGCCTTTTACTTCGATATCCGCAAGGATTGCCTTTATTGTGAGGCGCCGACATCGACCAAGCGCCGCGCCGCACGGACGGTGATGGACACATTGTTCCACGCGCTGGTCCGCTATGCAGCGCCGGTGCTGGCGTTCACCGCCGAGGAAATCTGGCAGACGCGCTTCCCGAGCGAGGACGGCTCTGTCCATTTGCTCGAATGGCCGGAATTGCCGCCGCAGCCGGGCGATTCGATGCTGGGCACCAATTGGGCCGATGTCCGCAGCTTGCGGGTGCAGGTGACCGAGGCGATCGAGCCGCTGCGCCGCGAGAAGATCGTGCGTTCAAGCCTGGAGGCCGAAGTGACGGTGCCCAGCCTGCCGCTGCCGGTGGCCGCACTCGCCGAAGTGTTCATCGTGGCGAAAGTGACGAAGGGCGATAGCGTGTCCGTGCTGCGCACCGATTTTGCCAAATGCGGTCGCTGCTGGCGGCATTTGCCCGAGGTGGTGCAGGACGGGGCATTGTGCGATCGATGCGCAGAGGTGGTGACATGAACCGGTTCCCGATCGTTGGACTGATAGCGGCTGTCATCGTGCTGATGCTCGATCAGCTGCTGAAGTTCATCGTCACCGGCCCGCTCGGGCTCGATACGCTGGCCGGCCGGACGATCGACCTGCTGCCGATTTTCAGGGTGCGCTTCGTTGCCAATATCGGCGTGTCGCTGGGGCTGCTTAATGCCTCGAGCGATGCCGGGCGCTGGGGGCTGGTCGCCCTGACCGGGGTGATTGCCGCCGGCGTGCTGATCTGGATGCTGCGCGAGCCCAACCGGCAGGACCAGCTGGGACTGGGGCTGGTGCTGGGCGGCGCGATCGGCAATATTCTCGATCGAGTCCGGCTGGGCTATGTGGTCGATTATGCCGATCTGCACTTTGGCGAGTGGAGCCCGTTTTTGGTCTTCAATCTCGCCGATGCGGCGATTACGATAGGGGTATTGGTGTTGCTGGTGCGCGCGATCCTGGTGCGCGACAAGCCGGCGGCGACTGTTTCAGTGGAGAATGGCAATGCGTAAATTCACGGGCCTGGCTATCGGCCTCGGGCTGACCGTTTTCCTCGCCGGCTGCGGTGGCGGCAGTGGCCTCAACCGGGCGCGGCCGGATGAATTCGCGGTTGCGCGGCAGGCGCCGCTGGTGATCCCGCCCGATTATTCGTTGACCCCGCCGCGGCCCGGTGCCGCGCGCCCGCAGGATACCGGCCCGCAAGTGCTGGCGCTCGAGGCGCTGTTCGGCGGCCCGGCGGCGCGCAGCCTGGCCGAGAGCGCAGTGCTGAGCCAGGCCGGTGGTGATTCGGCCAGCGACGGCATCCGTTCAGAGGTGGGCGATCCGGAAACAACGGTGGTCGACAAGGGATCGACGACGCGTGACATCGTCGCCGCCCCCGAAGGCGACGGCCAGAACGCGACCGCGAGCACGCCGAAATAACAAAAACCCCGCCCGTTGCCGGGCGGGGTCTGTCATGACGTTCGCGTTGGTGTCCGCTGGGCTGAACCAGTGCCGTAGCCCAGCGCAAGCCGGGGTCAACACCGGGGGTCAACACCGGGGGTCAGGACCGCTGAGCACGGCGCCCTGGGGCCCCTGTCCTCCCGCTTTCGCGGGAGAACCGGTTCCATCCCATGGGCAACGACCCTAGAAGCTTGCGGTCACCGAACCGACAAAGCCGGCCTTCGACGCATTCTTGCCCGATGGCGTGATGAAGTCACCGTCGGTGTCGACATATTGCGCGGTGAAGGTCAGCGCTTTCCAGGTATAGGACGCGCCGAGATTCCAATCGGTATAGCCGTTGCCGATCGTCAGCCAGCTGGGGCCGAAGCTGTGCGCGATATGCGCCGATAGGCTGATCGGCGTTTTGGGGATGCCTGCCGAGAAATCGCCGGCGAGATAGACATTGTCATGGCTCGGCCCGATCTGGTTGAGCGACAATGCCTTTTGCTTGGGCGCATAGTTGACCGTCGCCTTGGCCGTCAGCACGCCAAATGTGTGCGAAATGTCGAAATAGGGCTCGATGAAGTCCGAGCTCGTCGGATCGCCCGCCAGCTTGGTCTTGGGATAGACATAATAGAGCGCACCGATATCGAAGGTGGTGCCGCCGAAGGTCTTTTTGAAACCGCCGATCAGATCCATTTCGACCGACGCCTGGCCGGCGCTGGTGCCATTCACATAATCGCCGGCGGCGGTGACGTAATTGTCGACCGATGATGCCCAGACCGACGCATAGAGGCCCGATTCATGCGTGACGGTGATCGATCCCTGGATCGCGCCGTTCTTGTCAGTCTGCGAGATGCCCCGGAAGCGATAGTCCGACGTCACGGTGGCGGTGCCGTTGACGGTGAAGGCGGGAGGCGGTGCCGTTTCGTCCTGCGCGAACGCAGGTGTGGCGGTGCCGAGCGTGAGTGCCGCGAGGGCAAGAATTTTTAGGCGCATCGTGTCCCTTTCTAAATGAGATGCGATGTCCCTGCCTGCTTGGGCGGCCGACGCATCTGTCAGGGCGAAAGCCCTCTGCGCGTCATTTCCACCCCGAAGCCTTGTGATGACGAATAATGTTGCGATGCACAACAATAATTGTGACTGAATGTTGCTGGTTTGTAAGCCAGCGTTGCGCCTGTGCAACAGTCTGGTGACTGGCCGGTGTGCTATCCCGCCGCCGCCGCGGCAAAGCGATCAAGCCCGGCGGCGAGATCGGCGATGAGGTCGTCGGGGTCTTCCAGCCCGATATTCAGGCGCACCAGCGGCCCGTTAAAGGCGGGCGTCGTCGCCGTGCGATAGCGGGCGGGATCGACCGGCAATGCCAGGCTTTCAAAGCCGCCCCAGCTATAGCCGATACCGAACAGATCGAGCCCGTCGATCATCACCGAGCGCGCATGATCGCTGCCGCCGCGCAGTTCGAACGAGAACAGGCCCGATGATCCCTTGAAGTCGCGGCGGAAATGATCGTGGCCCGGGCAATCGGGCAGCGCGGGGTGAAAGACCCGGGCGACTTCCGGCCTGGCGGTGAGCCATGTCGCGATTTTGAGCGCGCTTTGCTGGTGATGCGCGAGCCGCACCGCCATCGTGCGCAGGCCGCGCGACCCGAGCCAGCAATCGTCGGGGCTGGCGACCTGGCCGAGTGCAAAGCCGGTGTCGCGCAAGGCAGCGAAGCGGCCGGCACCGGCGGTGACCGATCCCAGCATCGCATCGGAATGACCGACGACATATTTGGTGCAGGCCAGGATCGACAGATCGATCCCCATGGCAATCGCGGGCAGGTAGAGCGGTGTTGCCCAGGTATTGTCGAGCAGCGTCACCACGTCGCGCGCCTTGGCCGCCGCAATGATCGCAGGCAGATCGGGCACCTCGAAGGTCAGGCTGCCGGGTGCCTCGATCAGGATCGCGCGGGTGGTGTCACCGATCAGATCGGCAATGCCCGCGCCGATCATCGGATCATAGAATCGCGTGGTGATACCCAGCCGCTTGAGCAGCCCGGTCGCCATCGACCGGGTCGGGTCATAGGCGCTATCGACCATCAGCAATTCGTCGCCGGGGGAAAGGACCGACAGCAGCGCGCCGGCAATCGCGGCCACGCCCGAGCAATAGAGGAAGGTGCCCTCCGCGCCCGGTTCCAGCGCGGTCAGCGCATCGGCCAGCGACCATTGGGTCGGCGTGCCCTTGCGGCCGTAGAACAGCCGGTGATGGGTATCGCGACCGGCGGCGCGCATGTCAGCGACCGAGTCGTACAGGATCGTCGAGGCGCGCCAGACCGGCGTGCTGACGATGCCCGCCGTCCATTCGGGCCGCCGACCGGCATTGACGACGCGGGTCGCGTCGCCGTGCCGGTCGTCGCCCATGTCGCTCATGCGGTGCCCATCGCCTTGGGCGTGGTGAGATCCGCGCCCCATTCGGACCAGCTGCCGTCATACAAGGCCGCTTCATTGCCGAGCAGATGCGCGCCGAACACCAAGACCGAAGCGGTAATGCCAGATCCGCAGGTGCCGACCAGCGGCTTCGACAAATCGATGCCGGCATCGGTGTAGATGGCCTTCAGCACGTCGCCCTGTTTCCAGGTGCCGTCGGCGTTGAACAGCTGGCCATAAGGGATGTTCTTCGATCCCGGGATATGGCCGGCCAGCGTTGCCGGGCGCGGATCGGGCTCCTGCCCCGAGAAGCGGGCGGCCGAACGTGCATCCACGACCTGCTCGGCGCCGCTTTCGACATTGGCCTTCATCTGCGCCAGCGTCCGCAGCCCCTTGTCATCGGCCCAGACGGTGAAATGACGGTGGCGCAGGCTTTCCTTGCCACTTTTGGTTTCCCTACCCTCGGCCTTCCACTTGGCAATGCCGCCATCAAGGATCGCCACGTCATGCGCGCCAAAGGTGCGCAGCATCCACCAGGCGCGGGCAGCGGTGTGGAGCGGCGAATCGTCGTACAACACGATCCGGCTGCCATCGCCGAGGCCAAGCGACTGCATCCGGCTGGCGAATTTTTCTGGCGAGGGCAGCATCGTCGGCAGCGGGCTGGTGGTGTCGGCAATTTCGGCCAAATCCATGAACACCGCGCCGGGAATGTGCGCGGCTTCATATTCGGCGACGGCATCGCGGCCATGATCGGCCAGAAAATAGGTTGCATCGACGATGCGCAGGTCGTTCGCATGCAATTCGCCTGCCAGCCATTCGGTCGTTACCAACGCGTCCATCATTCTCTCCCGGATTCCTGTTGGGCAATCCCTAGCGACCGCCATGGCTGCCGTCGAGACGATCAAGGCCCGTCGGACAAAGAACATTTGTCGATTTACGGCTGTCGATGCGGGGGCGCAGGCGATGGACTGACGAGGATCATTTCATTTCGCCCCGGCCCGCGATAAATGATGGGGGATGACACCTAAATTTCTCGGCCAGACAAGCGCGTTGCCGGCATCGCCTGAAGCGGCAATGCTGGATTATGTCCCCAACCCGCGGCCCGGCAGCCGGTATATGGTGCGTTTTGCCGTGCCTGAATTCACCTCGCTCTGCCCGGTGACGGCGCAACCGGATTTTGCGCATCTGGTGATCGATTATGTGCCGGGCGCGACGATCGTGGAATCCAAATCGCTGAAATTGTTTCTCGGCGCGTTTCGCAATCACCAGGCGTTTCACGAGGATTGCACCGTCGGCATCGGCGAGCGGCTCACGCGCGAAATGCAGCCAGTCTGGCTGCGAATCGGGGGCTATTGGTATCCGCGCGGCGGCATCCCGATCGATATATTCTGGCAGAGCGGCGCGCCGCCTGCCGATGTCTGGATTCCGGCGCAAGACGTTCCCGGCTATCGCGGCCGCGGCTGAGAAGCACCGCTTCGTCGTTTTTATGTTGCGTTGCACCATTGGTGCAACCATATTGCCATCAGGCCGTTAGCTCGACTTGGGGTTCGCGACGAAGGATTCGGTCGCGCACCATCGTTTAGCTCGCAGAAGGGCGCGCTCATGACGCAGGCTATGGACAGGACGATCGACATCAAGCATCTGGCGCTCATCGGCAATTTTCTGCCGCGGCAATGCGGGATCGCCACCTATACAACCGATACCTTCACCGCGCTGAAGGCAGCATTTCCCGATCTTATCGTCGATGTCTATGCGATGGACGATCATCCTGGCCGCTATGATTACCCCGCCGACGTGACCTGTGCGATCGCGCAGGACGACCGGACGAGCTATCTTGAGGCGGCCCGCGCGATCGAGGCGAGCGGTGCGCAGGCAGTATGGCTGCAGCATGAATATGGCATTTTCGGCGGCGTGGCGGGCGACTTCATCCTGAGCCTGCTCGATCGTATTTCGCTGCCTGTCATCGTTACCCTGCATACCATACTCGAACGGCCGAATGCTGATCAGCGGCGCGTGCTGGAGGCGCTGCTGCGCCGCGCCGGGCGGGTGATCGTGATGGCGGAAAAAGGGCGTGACATCCTGCACCGCGTCCACGGTTTTGGCGGCAAGGCGGTGGTGATGATCCCGCACGGCGTGCCCGATCGCGCCTTTGCCAATCCCGATGAATTCAAGCCGCGCTTTGGCTGGGAAGGTCGCAAGACGGTCCTGACCTTTGGCCTGCTCGCCCCGAGCAAAGGCATCGAGACGATGATCGAGGCGATGCCGGCAATCGTCGCTGCGCAGCCCGACGCGCTGTATATCGTGCTGGGCGCAACCCACCCCAATCTGGTCGCGCACGAGGGCGAAGCCTATCGCGACCGCCTGAAGGCGCTGGCCGCATCGCGCGGCGTGCTCGATCATGTCCAGTTTATCGATGCGTTCGTCGTGCATGAGCAGCTGATGGATTACCTGCAGGCCGCCGACCTCTACGCCACGCCCTATATCAACCCGGCGCAGATTACCTCGGGCACGCTGTCCTATGCGGTTGGGGTCGGCAAGGCGGTTGTTTCTACACCCTATGTCCATGCCACCGAGATATTGGCCGATGGGCACGGCGTGCTGGTCGATTTCGGCGATAGCGCTGCCTTTGCCCGGGAAATCATCGCATTGCTCGGCAATGACGGCAATCGCGAACGCCTGGCGGCACGGGCCTATGCGCGCGGGCGGACGATGTTGTGGTCGCAACTGGCCCATGCCGCGCTGGGCGAGATTGCCGCGATGGTTGCCGCGCAGCCGCGCCGTTTGCCGAGCCCGACATCGCCGCTGACGCCGCTGGCCCCCGATTTCGCCGCGGTGGAGCGGATGAGCGATTCGACCGGGATGTTGCAGCATTCAATCTATTCGATCCCCGATCGCCGCCACGGCTATTGCATCGACGACAATGCCCGCGCGCTGATGCTGGTCGGGCGGATGGACGCACTGGACGATGCCGCGCGCGATAAATGGATGACGATCTATGCATCCTTCATCCAATATGCGTGGAACCCGGACGCGAGCCGTTTTCGCAACTTCATGAATTTCGACCGTAGCTGGTGCGAAGATTTCGGATCGGAGGATTCGAACGGCAGAACCCTGTGGGCGCTGGGCGTTACCGCCCGAACCGCGAAGGTGCGCAAGCATCGGGATTGGGCGGTGCAGATGTTCGATATGACGGCGTCAATGGCGCTGGAGCTCGGGAGTCCGCGTGCACAGGCGTTTGCGATGCTGGGAGCGGCCGAGATGTTGGGCTGTCATCCGGGCCACGCGCTGGCCCGGACGATCATCGAGCGCTTCAGCGCGGACCATCTGGCCCTGCTGGACGCTGCGCGGCGCCCCGAATGGGAATGGTTCGAAATCGTGCTGGCCTATGACAATGCCCGGCTGCCCGAGGCAATGATCCGCGCCGGCCTGGCCCTTGATCGGGCCGACCTGATCGAAACCGGCGTCAGCACGCTCGACTGGATCATCGCGCGGCAAACCTCCCCCGAGGGGCGTTTCCGCGCAATCGGCACCGAAAGCTTCGGCCGGCCCTATGCGCCCCCGCTGCCATTCGACCAGCAACCGCTGGAAGCCCAGGCGACGGCCGATGCGTGCGCGGCTGCCTATGAGGCGACCAGCGATCGGCGCTGGATTGAGGAAGCGCACCGCGCCTATCACTGGTTCCTTGGCCTGAACGACATGGATATGGCATTGGCGACGGTGCAGGATGGCGGTTGTTTCGATGGCCTGACGCCGACGGGGATCAACCGTAATCAAGGTGCCGAATCGATTCTGGCCCTGCAATTGGCCTCCTGCACGATTTCATCGCTTTCAAAACTGGCTGAATCCGTGGCAGGACCTACCCGCGCCGTTGCATAGCCGTTCTGGTCCGTGCCGCTGCGACGTGATTAAACCGGGGGCAATGCGGGCCAGTGTTCGAAGTCTTCAACCATCGTTTGCGGCTGTATGCCGATCCGTCACGCGTCGTCGTCCGGCCCTTTCACCTTGCCTGGCAGGCCAATGGCAGCGCGCCGAGCCGCACCGAACGGCTGGTGCGCGAGGTGCTGTCGATGAGCCGGCAGGAGACGCGTGCCGAGCTGGAAATCGTGCTGAAGGATTTCGAGGCGCGGCACTGGCAGACGCGGCGCGTGTTCATGACCCGCTATGCCGAGATCGAAGCGCTGCTTGGGCTTGACGGCAGCGAGATCGACGACGAGCGACGGCAGCTGATCGGCGCCTATTTCTGCCATGAATACAGCTATGCCGCGGCCGCGCTGATGAACCCGAGCGTGGTGCCGCATTTCGACCAGAGCGGCATGCCCGCCGGATCGCAGCGGCTGCTCATGTCAATGCGCGCGGTGGGCGAAGGGCATATTTCGTCGATCGCCTTTCGCGAGGGCATCATCACTGACAAGAACGAGCTCAAGCTCGCGCCGGAACCGCCTTTTGCGACCGCGACCGACACCACCGACAGCGACGAGCTGGCAATCCCCGAAGGCCCGGTAACCGTCCACCGCCACCGCGACAGCACCTTGTCCGGCACGGTCATCTTTCCGATCACCCAGGCCCAGTCGAAGGGGCTCGAGGATTTGCGCCTCGTCCAGTTCAGCCACGACGATGGCACCGTCGAATGGCTGGGCACGTACACCGCCTATAACGGATCGATGATCCAGTCCGAGCTGATGCGGACCCGTGATTTCCGCGCCTTCGATCTGGTGCCGATGACAGGGAGTGCGGCGCGCAACAAGGGGATGGCGCTGTTTCCGCGCAAGGTGGGCGGCCACTATATGATGATCGGCCGGCAGGACGGCGAGAATCTGTTTCTGCTCCGCTCCGATACGCTGACCCACTGGAACGAAGGGGCGTTGCTGATGACCCCTGCTTATCCCTGGGAGTTGGTGCAGATCGGCAATTGCGGATCGCCGATCGAGCTTGACGAGGGCTGGCTGGTGTTGACCCATGGCGTGGGGGCGATGCGCAAATATTCGATCGGCGCGGTGCTGCTCGACAAGGCCGATCCGACCAAGATCATCGGCCGCACCCGCGAGCCCATCCTGGCGGCGGCCGATCAGGACCGCGAGGGCTATGTTCCCAATGTCGTCTATAGCTGCGGGGCGATGCGGCACGGCGAGACCTTGTTCCTGCCCTATGGCGTCGCCGACAGCTCGATTGCCTTTGCCTTCATCCCGATCAAGGTGCTGCTCAGCCATATGTAGGCGGGCGATTTGTTGCGCCTGTGGTGCGGACGAAGGTATCGCGCAGCGGATTGAGACAGCGTATCAATATGGCGGACCGGGGGAGCCCAATAGCATGAAGACAATCGTTATCGCGCTGGCGAGCGCCATCGCCGTCTGGGCCGCGCCCGCGCTGGCAAAGGACGCTGCCGTCGAGGCGCCGATCTATCAGTTTCTCGACGCCTTCAACAAAGGCGACATCGCGGCCGCGGCAGCGACCCATGCCGACGATGCCCATATCACCGATGAATTCGCGCCGCATTTCTGGGGCGGGCATGATGTGCTGAAGCGCTGGGCGGCCGATTTCGACAAGGATGCCGCCGCCAAGGGCCTCACCAATCCCAAGGTCGTGCTGGGGGGCGTTACACGCGAACTGGTGGAGGGCGATCGGGCTTATGTCGTTGTGCCGTCGGTTTACACCTTCACCTTAAAGGGGGTGGCGATGCGCGAGACGGCGCAGATGACCTTTGCGCTGCACAAGGAAGACGGCGGCTGGAAGATCGTTTCCTGGACCTGGACCGGGCCCGACGCATCGCCGGTGCCATAAGCCGGGCGACCCGGCCGGGCTACACGCCGCCCAGCGCTTCGATCCGCATGGTCGCTTCCGCTACGCCCGGGTTGGCCGGGCTGCCCGTCATCGTTGTGAACAGATCGGTGAGCCTGGCGTAGCGTGTCCGCGCATCGCGCCAGAGCGCGATCGCGCCGGCCGTGTCGCCAACGGCCTCGGCCTGGCAGGCGGCGCAGCGCACGGCATTGGCGATGTCGAGCGGCGGCGCTTCGGGCACTTGCGCGTAGAACCATAGTGCCTGCGCGCAATCGGGCTCGGCCTCCGCGGCGCGGCTGGCGCCGATCAACATATCGGCGCGGTGCCGCAGCGCATGGGCGAGCGCGAGCGGGTTGGTGCCGGCGCGCAGCAGCTCGATCGCGGCGCTCTGCTGCGTGATCGCCGACGGCAGATTGCCGGCGGCGCGGGCGGCACGCGCGGCTTCGAGCAGATCGGCAATGGCCTTCATCCGCGGACGATCAGATAATTCATGCGCGCGCTGGCGATCGGGCGGTCGCGATCGTCCTGCCAGGCATGCGCCTCGACATTGGCGACGCGGTTACCGAGCCGGGTGACGATCCCCTGCGCGCGCGTCTCCTTCTCGCGGCCGCCGCGCATATAATCGACCGTTACGTTGATCGGCTTGATCCGGGCGCTGCCCTCACCCTCTTCTGCGGCAAGCGCGTGCTGGAGCGAGGCGATCGCCGCCATTTCGAGCAAGCCGCCGATCGCCCCACCGTGCAGAAAGCCCGGGCGGCCCATCACGCCGGTGGCAAAGGGCATCATCAGCAGCGGTGGCCCCGCCTTGGCCGGCTCGATGATCAGCCCGAGCAATTCGGCATAGGGAGGCAACGTCATATCGACAGCTCGATCATCATGAAGGTACCAGCGACATGGGCGAGCGGATCGGCGGGATCGCCATCATGCGCGATGCCCCGCACGAACGAGATGTTGCGCGTGGTGCGATAGCATTCGCCGCGCCCGATCACCGTTTTGCCTGGGGTGGCCGGGCGGAGATAGTCGATTCGCAGATCGAGCGTGGCATGCGCGCGAAACTGGCCGAGCCTGGTCCAGACCGCCAGACTGGTCGCCTGGTCCATCATCGTCAGGATCGGCCCCGATGCGATCACGCCGGTCGCCGGATCACCGATCAGGCACGGGGCATAGGGCAGTTCGAGCTCGACCCAGTCCGGGCCATGGCCGCGATAGCCAATACCGAGCCGGCCGCCATGGCCTCGCCCGCCAAAGGCAAAGAACACGCGTGGATCGAATGCGGGAGTGGCGTCGGCGGTCATGATGGTGGGGCCTGTACACAGGCCGGGACTGGGGTGCAAAGCGCCGAATTGGCGACGATGCCGCGTGATGGCCGTTGCCGAGCGGCCAAGCGCCCGATAGCTTGATGGTCAACAATCAAGAGGAGAGGCGGATGCACCCCAGCGTCCATGCAGCGCTGACGCCGGACAAGCCGGCGCTGATCGTTGCCGAAACCGGCGAGACGATCAGCTTTGGCGCGCTCGACGCCCGCTCCAACCGGGCCGCGCACCTGTTCCGCGCGCAAGGGTTGCAGGCGGGCGACACGATCGCCCTGTTCCTCGACAACATCCCCGAATATTATGACATTGCCTGGGGCGCGCAGCGGGCCGGGCTGTTTTATGTCTGCATCCCGAGCAAACTCACCGCGCCCGAGGTTGACTATATCGTCCGCGATTCGGGCGCGACGCTGGTGATTGCGTCGGCCGCCACCGCGGGCGTCGCCGGCCAACTGACCAGCACGCTGGCGGATTGCACCCGGCTGATCATTGGGGCGGCAGTCGAGGGCTGGCTGCCCTGGCGCGCGGCGGTGGCGGCGATGCCCGATATTGCCATTGCCGACGAGCGCGCCGGGATCGACATGCTCTATTCGTCGGGCACCACCGGCCGACCCAAGGGCGTGCGGGTGGCCTTGCCGGAAGATCCGGCGATTGCCGCGCCGACGGTGCTGGCGATGCTGGCGCAGGGCCTGTACCGGCTGGGACCGGACACGATCTATCTGTCGCCCGCGCCGCTCTATCATGCCGCGCCGCTGCGCTGGTCGATGACGGTGATGCGGCTTGGCGGCACTGTCGTGATGATGCAGTCTTTCGATCCGGAAGCCGCGCTGGCTGCGATCGAGCGCTACCGGATCAACGCGAGCCAGTGGGTGCCGACCCATTTCGTGCGGCTGTTAAAGCTCGATGCCGCGACCCGGGGGCGCTATGACCTGTCGAGCCTGAAGGTCGCGATCCATGCCGCCGCGCCCTGCCCGGTGCCGGTGAAGGAGGCGATGATCGCCTGGTGGGGGCCGGTGCTGTACGAATATTATGCGGGATCGGAGGGCAATGGCCTGACGACCATCGATTCGGTGCAGTGGCTCAGCCACAAGGGATCGGTCGGCAAGGCGGCCTATGGCGCGCTGCATATTTGCGATGAGGCGGGCAATGAAGTGCCAGCAGGCACCGAAGGGCTGGTCTATTTCTCGGGCGGCGGCGTGTTCGAATATCACAACGATCCGGCCAAGACCGCCGAATCGACGAACGCGCAGGGCTGGACCACGCTGGGCGATATCGGCCGGGTCGATGAGGAGGGCTATCTGTACCTGACCGACCGCAAGAGCTTCATGATCATTTCGGGCGGCGTGAACATCTATCCGCAGGAGATCGAAAACCGGCTGATCACCCATCCGCGCGTTGCCGATGTTGCGGTGATCGGCGGGCCGTGCCCGGATATGGGCGAGCGCGTGATCGCGGTGGTGCAGCCGGTCGACATGGCCGAGGCCGGCGAGCGGCTGGCCGCCGAACTCACCGCCTGGTGCCGCGCCGAACTGTCGGGCGTGAAGACGCCGCGCCAGATCGATTTCGCCGCCGAACTGCCGCGCGCGCCGACGGGCAAGCTCTACAAGCGGCTGTTGCGCGATCGCTATTGGGGCAATAGCGATAGCCGGATTGTGTAGGCGCCGCTGTGCATCGTCACCCCGGCGAAAGCTGGGGGTCAGGTGCCGCAGAGGGACACGATTATCGCTTAAGACCCCAGCTTTCGCTGGGGTGACGCCGTTGGAGTGGACCTAAAATGGAAGACCGCGTTCGCATTACCGTCACCGATCATATCGCCGATGTGAAGCTGATCCGCAGCGACAAGATGAATGCGCTCGATCCGGCGATGTTCGCCGGGATCGCCGAGGCAATAGCGCAACTTGCCGGGATGGCCGACGTCCGCTGCGTTGTCCTGTCGGGCGAGGGCCGCGCGTTCTGCGCCGGGCTCGACATGGCGAGCATGGCATCGGGCGGGACCGGCACCTCGCTGGCCGATCGCACGCATGGCGACGCCAACCTGCCGCAGCATGTCGCCTGGGGCTGGCGCACCTTGCCGATGCCGGTGATTGCCGCCGTCCACGGGGTCGCTTTTGGCGGCGGCTTCCAGATCATGTCGGGGGCCGATATCCGCATCGCCAGCCCACATACGCGCTTTGCGATCCGCGAAGTCTATTGGGGGCTGGTGCCCGACATGGCCGGCATTGCGCTGTGGCGCGGCATCGCCCGCGACGATGTGCTGCGCGAACTGACCTATACCGCGCGCGAGTTTGAAGGGCCCGAGGCGCTGGCGCTCGGCTTCGTGACGACGCTGGCCGATGATCCCTGGGCCGAGGCGCACGCGCTGGCTAGGCAGATCGCCGCGCGCAACCCGGAGGCGGTGCGGGGCTCCAAAAAGCTGTTCAACCTCCAGCCCGATCTTGATGGCGCCGCCATTTTGCAGGCCGAAAGCGACGTGCAGCTGGGTGTGATCCGTCGGCCCAACCAGATCGAGCAGGTGATGGCCAATATGGAAAAGCGCGCGGCGGTGTTCGTCGATTAGGCTCGATTTCAGTCAGGCTGAACCCGCGCACTTCCCCTGGCGAAGGCAGGGGGCCGGGACCGCAAAGGACTGCGTCCGGGACCTTGGGCGCCCGCGTTCGCGGGAGAGCTATTCGGTCTAGCGGAAACGATCCTAGGCGACGGGCGACCGCCATTTTTCCAGCGCCGCGCGGAAATCATCGGGCAGCGCGGTGGCGCCGTCCTCGCTGCTCATCACCACCACCGTATCGCAGGTCGCGATCGGCACGCGATGCTGGAAGGCAGTCGACAGGATCGTCCAGCTGCGGGTGCCGATGGTGCCGATGCCGCTCATTACCTCGACATCGGCCGGGAAATGACCCTCGGCCAGATAGTTGATCACCACCTGGGCAACCAGCCAGCGCTGCGTGCGCCAGCCCTCCAGCCCGACCGTGCGGTTGAACCTGACTCGCCCGGTCTCGAAGATCGCGGCCATGCCGACATTGTTGATATGCCCCAGCACGTCCAGATCCTGAAAGCGGGTCTGGACGGGCTCGACATGCGGATAGGCGGCTGGGTCCAGCCGCCAGGCTTCGGGGCGTGCCATGCTGCTAAACGGTCAGATGCCGGCCGCGAACAGGTCCATCTTGCCGATCTTGACGCCGTGCATCCGCAGGATCGCATAGACCATCGACAGGTGGAAATAGATGTTGGTGGTGGCGAATACCGACAGCCATTGGCCAGCGGGGAGGGTGGGCTCCATCGTCTCGCCGAGCTGGACCGTCAGCGGCGCTTCTTCGCGGCCCGCAAACTGATCGGCGGTAATCGTTGCCAGGAACGCCTTGGCATCGGTGATCGCGGCGCGATAGGCAGCGAGATCGAGATCGGCGGAGATGGCTTCGGGGATCGCCACATCGGCGACGCGCGCTGGCCAAGAGCGGCTGAAATTGATGACGACCATCAGCTGGAAGCTGAGCGGGTGCATGTCTTCGGCGATCCGCCAGCCGAGCATGTCCTGTTCGGAAACGCCGTTGGCCGCGGCGAATTCCGCCCCTTTGGTAAGAAGATGGGCCGCTGCATCAAGCTGGCGGCGATAGAGATCAACGAATGAGAAGAGCGAGACGGTCATGGGGAAGACTCCGAGCTAAACGCCCTCTTCCCTTTGGGGAGAGGGTTGGGTGAGGGGCGGTAACGGGCGCAGCAATGCTTGGCGGCCCCTCACCCCAGCCCTCTCCCCGAGGGGGAGAGGGAGCTTCTGTTATCGTGGCGCCATGCGGATGGCGCCGTCCAGCCGGACATCCTCGCCATTGAAATAGCCATTCTCGATCATCGTCAGCGCGAGATGAGCATATTCGGGCGCAAGGCCGAGGCGCTTGGGGAAGGGCACGCTGGCGGCGAGCGCTTCCTTCACCTGTGGCGGCGCTGCATTCATCAGCGGGGTGTTGAAGATCCCGGGCAGGATGGTGTTGATGCGGATGCCCTCCCCCATCAGATCGCGCGCGATCGGGAGCGTCATGCCGACGACGCCGCCTTTCGAGGCGGAGTAAGCGGCCTGGCCGATCTGGCCGTCTTCGGCGGCGACCGAGGCGGTCATCACCATCGCGCCGCGTTCGCCATCTTCGAGCGGATCGAGCGTCAGCATGCCGGCGGCCGATTTGGCGACGCAGCGGAAGGTGCCGACCAGGTTGATCTGGATCAGCCAGTTGAACGCTTCCAGGCTGAAATGCTTGATGCTGCCGTCTTCCTTGGATCGGCTGGCGGTCTTCATCGCATTGCCGGTGCCGGCGCAGCAAACGAGCACGCGCTCCTGGCCATGGGCGGCGCGCGCCTTGGCGAAGCCGGCATCGACCGACTCTTCGGATGTAACGTTCACGTCGCAGAAGATGCCGCCAATATCGGCGGCAACGGCTTCGCCCTTGGCGGCCTGCATGTCGAAGATCGCGACCTTGACGCCCTTGGCCGCCAGCGCGCGCGCGGTAGCCTCACCAAGGCCGGAAGAACCGCCGGTGACGACGGCGGCAACGGTGGAATCGAGTTTCATCTATCTTTCTCCTGATGCGTCACCCCGGCGAACGCCGGGTTGACGTGTAGCAAGGGTGACCTTCGCTTCATGAGGCCCCAGCGTCCGCTGGGGCGACGGTTGTTTTGATCAGCTTTTACAGCCGCTCGATGATCGTGACGTTGGCGATGCCGCCGCCTTCGCACATTGTCTGCAGGCCGTATTTGCCGCCACGCGCCTTGAGCGCGTTGATGAGCGTCGCCATCAGCTTGGTGCCCGAGGCGCCGAGCGGATGGCCGAGCGCGATCGCGCCACCATTGACGTTCAACTTGGCATGATCGGCACCGGTATGCTTGAGCCAGGCGAGCGGGACGGGGGCGAACGCCTCGTTGACCTCATACAGATCGATATCCTCGATCTTCATGCCGGCGCGCTTCAGCGCCCGATCGGTCGCGAACAGCGGCTCTTCGAGCATGATGACGGGATCGCCGCCCGTCACCGTCAGGTTGACGATCCGCGCGATGGGCGTGAGATTATGTTCCTTCAATGCCGCTTCGCTGACGATCAGCACGGCGGACGCGCCGTCGCAGATCTGGCTGGCATTGGCTGCCGAGATTGCGCCGCCTTCCTGCAGCAGCTTGACCGAACCGATCGATTCCATCGTCGCGTCATAGCGAATGCCTTCGTCGGTACGATGCAGTTCGGGGCCGTTGGGGCCTTCGATCTCGATCCCGATGATCTCATTGTCAAACGCGCCGCTTTGCGTCGCCGCAATCGCCCGCTTATGGCTTTCGAGCGCAAAACTATCGAGCTGTTCGCGGTTGAAGCCATGCTTTTTTACGATCATCTCCGCGCCCATGAACTGGCTGAACATGATGCCGGGATATTTTTCCTCGAGATGCGGCGACTTATAGTTGCCGAGCCCCTCCTTCATGAACAAGGTCGCTGTCGAGCCCATCGGCACGCGCGTCATGCTCTCCACGCCGGCAGCGATCACCACATCCTGCGTGCCCGACATCACCGCCTGCGCGGCGAACTGCATCGATTGCTGCGACGATCCGCACTGGCGGTCGATCGAGACGGCGGGGACGCTGTCGGGCAGATGCTTGGCGGCGAGCACGGCATTGCGGCCGACCTGGCCGGCCTGCTGGCCGCCCTGCATCACGCAGCCCATGATGACATCGTCGACAGCGGCGCCATCGATTCCCGTGCGTTCGATGATCGCATCGAGCACGGCAGCGGCCAAATCGACCGGATGGGTGCCAGCGAGTTTGCCGCCACGGCGGCCTCCAGCAGTGCGAACGGCGTCCACGATATAAGCCACGGCCATAATCGACTCTCCAGATCAGTTGTGATTTGAGACGCGTTGTTGCGCAATCGCGCCCAAGCGGCAAGACTATCCGGCACCTGTGATGCCGACAACAAGGGGTAGGCGATGAATGTAACGCAAGCCGTAGCGGCACGGCGATCGGTCCGCGGCTTTCTCGACACGCCGGTTGAGCCGGTCCTGCTCGAACGACTCGCGCACCAAGCAGCGCGCGCGCCGTCGGGCGGCAATCTGCAGCCCTGGCACATCGATATTCTGACGGGTGAGTCGCTGGCGCAGCTCAAGGCCATCATCGCCGAAAAGCAGGCGGCGGGCATGATGGAGGCAGCGGCCTATGACATTTATCCGCGCGAATTGACCACGCCCTACAAGGATCGGCGTTTTCAGGTCGGCATGGCGCTCTATGCTGCAATGGGGATCGAGCGCAGCGACGCCGACGCCCGCAACCGGGAGTTTCGGCGCAATTTCCAGTTTTTCGGCGCGCCAGCGGCCTTGTTCTGCACGGTCGACCGGCGGATGGGACCGCCGCAATGGTCTGACCTGGGGATGTATCTGCAAAGCTTCATGCTGCTCGCGGTCGAGGCGGGGCTCGCCACCTGCGCGCAGGAATGCTGGGCGATGTATCCCGATACGGTCAGCGGCTTTCTGGGCACGCCGGCGGCGCGGATGCTCTTTTGCGGCATGGCGATCGGCTATGCGGATGAGAGCATCCCCGCCAACCGGCTGCGCGCCGACCGCGCGCCGGCCGGGGAGTGGCTGACGTTGAGGGGGTAGGAAAAGTCCCTCCCCCGAAGGGGGGGGGTGAAAGCAAGCTCAAGCCGAAGCGCGCGACCCGCCGCCACCGCCACCGCCACCGCCGCCACCGCCACGACCGCGTCCACCGCGACCACGGCCGCCACCTGGGCGACCCTGATTATTGCCAGCCGGGCGACCCTGACCCTGGCCACCGGCCGGGCGAGCCGCGGCGGCTGCCGCCGGATTGGCGACGGTGCGGGGCGCCCCACCTGAGGGTGCCGCCCCTGCCGGACGCGCGCGATGCGTGGCGCGCGGATGGGCCGGCTGGCGATTATTGCCGATGTCACGACGCACCCGCTCGGGCGTGTCGGACACGCCGGTGGCGGCGCGTGCCGCCTTGAGGCGCGCGGCTTCCGCCACAAAGCCTTCGGGGAGCTGCTTCTGCTCGATCTTCTGCTTGGTCAGCTTTTCGATGTCGCGCAGATAGCTCTTCTCGTCGTCGGCACAGAAGGCGATGGCGATGCCCGATGCGC
The DNA here is from genome assembly GCA_002281535.1 of Sphingomonas sp. 28-63-12. Classification (GTDB taxonomy): domain Bacteria; phylum Pseudomonadota; class Alphaproteobacteria; order Sphingomonadales; family Sphingomonadaceae; genus Sphingomonas. Next base: position 23,816 of record NCGD01000012.1, on the reverse strand, counting down.
CGGCGCGCGCGGTGCGGCCGATGCGGTGGACATATTGCTCGGCTACATTGGGCAGCTCGAAATTGATGACATGGCTGACGCCCGACACATCGATGCCGCGCGCGGCGATGTCGGTCGCGACCATGATTTTGACCCGGCCCGACTTGAACTCGGCGAGCGCGCGTTCGCGCTGCGGCTGGCTCTTGTTGCCGTGAATCGCGTTGGCGGCGATGCCGTTGGCGCCCAAGAGCTTCACGACCCGGTCAGCGCCGTGCTTGGTGCGGGTGAAGACGAGCGCACGCTCGACCTCTGTGGTCTTCAGGATGATCGTCAGCAGCGCCTGCTTTTCGGCCTGCTGGACGAAGGTGACGAATTGTTCGACGCGCTCGGCGGTGCTGGCGACCGGCGTGACCGAGACGGTGACCGGATCGTCGAGGAACTTGTCGGCCAGATCACGGATCGCCTTGGGCATCGTGGCTGAGAAAAACAGGCTCTGGCGCGTCTTGGGCAGCAATTGCACGATACGCTTGAGGGCATGGATGAAGCCCAGATCGAGCATCTGATCGGCTTCATCAAGGACGAGGATTTCAATGTCGCCCAGCGTGACGAAGCGCTGCTCGATCAGATCGATGAGGCGGCCCGGCGTGGCGACAAGGATGTCGACGCCGTTGGCAAGCGTGGTGCGATCCTTGCTGACCGAAGTGCCGCCGAACACGGTGGCAATCGACAGCCGGGAAAAGCGGCCATAATCGCGCGCGCTCTGGGCGATCTGGCTGGCGAGTTCGCGGGTCGGCGCGAGCACCAGCATGCGGCACGCGCGCGGACGGACATGCTCGTTGGCAGCGACCAGGCGCTGGATCGAGGGGAGCATGAAGGCAGCGGTCTTGCCGGTGCCCGTCTGGGCGATGCCGAGCAGATCGCGGCCCTGGATCAGCGGCGGGATCGCCTGGCGCTGGATCGGGGTCGCTTCGCTATAGCCTTTATCGGCAAGCGCACGCTGCAGGGACTCGTTGAGCCCGAGATTTTGGAAGGACATGGTATTCTTTCGTATAAGTGCCAGCGTCCCGGGCCTGTTGAGGGCGCACGGGGAGGCGGGCGGGGACATAATGTCGCGCCCCGCGTGATGTGGGAAGCTTAGGGTTAGAACCGAGGCAGAGCCGGGGCGTTACGCCCGATCACGCTGCATAATGCCTCGCTGTGACGGGCAAATGGATGCTGCAGTGCGAAAAGTCAAGGATTTTCGGGGCGCGCCTCGCAGGACGCGGACCCTTCGGTTAACGCGCGACGATTCCGAACTTGCGAAACTGCTTGTCAATCTGCGGATCCATGCCGCGCGCTGCCGCCAGATCAGCGTCGCTGCCCGCCTTGTCGCCCGTCGATCGGCGGATAATCGCGCGGAGGAAAAGGCTGGCGCTTTGTTCGGGCGCCCGGAGCAGGGCGGCCTTCAAATCTGCCAGGGCATCTTCGTTTCGGCCCAGCCGAAAATAGACCATCGCGCGGCTGTCCAGCGGTTGCTCGGGTGAATCGCTCAGTTCGATCGCCTTGCTGCAGTCCTTGAGCGCGGTGTCCAGCATCACATTCTGGGTGGCCTTTATCCAGCATCGGACGTTGAGCAGCCGGGCGTTGCCGGGGGTTTTGACGATTGCTGCGTCGACCAAGGCGAGCCCGCCCGGCACGTCGCCCGTTTCCGCCTGAGTTTCGGCCTTGGCCCCAATGAACTCATTCTTGTCGAGACCGCCCAGATCGATCCTTTCCTGCAGGAGCGCGAGCGCGCCGGCTGCATCGCCGGCGTCCTTCTGCAACGCCGCCAGGGAAAGCGCATAGTCGGCGGTCTTGAGATCGAGTTCGATCGCCTGCCGGGCATCAGCGATCGCCTTGGCGCTTTGGCCGAGGGCGCGATAATGCGCCGCACGCGCAGCATAATATTGCGCAGTCGGCATCAGGGAAATCGCCTTGGTAAGATCAGCGATCGCCTTTTCACGTTCATAGGTCTGCGCGTAAAAAGTGGCACGGGCGGCGTAGCGATCGCCCTCCTCGGGCTTCTGGGCGATACGCTGCGTATAGAGCGCAGCAATCGCCGCGGTCTTGCCCAGCCGGCGGGCCAGCTGCAGCTCTTCCCAATAGAGCGGGTAGTCGACGGGCGCGATCAGGCGCAGCGACTTTGTCGAGAGCGTTGCGGCGATCTTGCGCTGCGCGCCGATAGCCGCAACCGGAATTTCCTCGCCAGTGGTCGTGCGTTGGCTTGTCACGTCAGCCACATTGCCGGTGAGCGATGCGTGCCGGACGACATGCTGACCGGCGACGATGACGTCGAGTTCGGGATCGCCTTCAAGAACAAATCCCTTGCCACCTGCGGGCAACAAGGTGCGGAGCGAATCCAGCCGGTGGGACGGTGCGCCGGTGGAAACCGGAATCATTTGCCAGGTAGTGCGCGCGCGATCGGGCGAAAATCCGGAAATCGCGCCCGGGGAATAGATGCTGTTGGTAAGCGCATCATTGTCGATCGCCCAGTTGGTAAAGACGATCCCTGATGCGGTAAGGGTTGCCGTGCCGGCGACGTCGTCAAAGCTTTCCTGATGGGCAACGATCGTGGCCTCTTCCACCTGCCGTTTCACGACATTTTCGACGATCGTCTGAAGATCATCCTTCGTTGCCTGGCCGATCACCAAGCGCAATGCCTGTGCCTGCTGACCGCGAAATGTCTGGCGAAAGGTCACGAGCGACGGCAGCCGAAGGCCGGCCGTGCTGTCCAATATGATTTCGGTGGCCGCGGTTGGCCGGGCATCGGCGCGGCGCGGCAGGGACATCAACGCGCCACCGGTCAATCGTACGGGCAAGACGGTTTCGAAACGGGGCACGTCGCGGATATCGGCCAAGCGGGTATCGCGGCCCGTGCCGTCGAGCCAGAAATCATCGCCGCCGATCCGGGCGTGCACGAAGATATGGTCGAAGGCACCGGCCGACGGCAGCCGATCGGCAACGAGGCCGCCCAGCTGGGAACTCGCCAGTACCGGTTCCGCCTCTATCCCCATCGCCTGCAACATCGCCAGCAACAGCAATGTCTTGGCCTTGCAATCGCCGTAGCGCACCGACCAGGTTTTGACGGGCGCCTGCGGGACGTAATTGCCGGTGTCGAGCGCGATCAGCTGATAGCGGATCTGATCCTGCACCAGTTGCAAGGCCGCTGCAGCCCGCTTCAGCGGATCGTTCTGGCTGTGCATGATCCGGGCAATTTCGGCGGCGATCGGCCCATTGGGCTCGATCAACCCCTCGGTTGCATAAAGCGGCGCCATGATCGCCGACACCTGAGCCCAATCGGCAAAGTCGTTCCCTTCCAGCAGCGGCAGATGCTGGAATCGAACGGGTGCGTCCTGGGGAAGATCGATATCCTTTGGCAGCGGCATGCTGACCAGCAGCTCGTTATAGCCGTTCGCTTCGGTGGTGGCTGGCAGCGGCAGCCCGGCAAAGCTCTTGAACCGGACATTCTGGGCCTTGGGCCAGATGAAACGGGTCCGCGCGAAATCGACGCGAAACGGCGCCCGGAGCAGCGGCACGCCGGTCTGTACATGGCCCTTCAAGGTGGGATCGCTGAGCGTGAGCGACACCGCCACGCGCAGCACATCGCCCACGCGCAGCCCCTCCACGGGCATCGTCGCCGATAATTGTCCATCAAGGATGAACTGCTCCATCTGCGATTCGCGGCGCAGCACGCTGAACGGTTGTTTGTCCTTGAGCAGATCGATCCGCTCCGTGCCGCGGATAATCTCCACGCGGTGGACAATCAGGTCGCCATGTTCGGGTTGCCAGGGAAAGGTGATGGTCCCCAGCGCCTGCAGGGCTTCGTTGGAGGCAACGCGCTTGGCGGTTTCAACATAGGTCCAGCTTTGATCGCCCTGCAATCGCTGCTGGAAATCATAGACAAGCAGGATGGGCGAGGCGTCGGTCAGCGTCGCGGCATCGGTGACCGGCGCCGGCTTCACCCAGTCCGGCACGGGCGCATAGACGGGCTTGTCGCTGGCCCGGGCCGCGCTGTTGCCCGCGGCGATCGCCAAGAGGCAGAGCGCCCCATGCCGGGCGTGAAATGATCGAGATCGCAATGAAGCCTCCGCGTGGCTGGTCAGGCGCTGGGGTGATTACCGTTCATACGCCTTGGGCAGCGCGCCTTCCTGCGGCTGGAGATAGCGCTTCAGCAACAGCGCCTGGCGCGTCTGCAATGGCTGCTTCACGCCGCTGATCCACACCGACAGGGCAGCGGCATCAAGCTCGAGCGGATCGCCCGACCAGATCACGACGTCACCCTGTCGCCCGGGCCGCAGCGAGCCGATGTCGCCACCCAGCCCGATCGCCTCGGCAGGGATCGACGTGATCGCCGCGAAGGCGGCGTTCCAGTCGAGCCCGGTCGCGCCGGGCACCCTGGTCAGCGCGACCAGATTGCCGGCATATTGCTTTTCGAGCCGCGCCTGGCGGGCTTCATTGTCGTTGATCGTGCCGATGCCGACTTGCACCCCCGCTGCCGTCATCCGGCCGATATTGGATTGCGTCGCGGCCAACGCCTCGAACGATTCGGGCAGGTCGTTGAGCGCACTGGCGATCACCGGGATCCTGGCGGCGGCCAGCTCGGCGGCGACGGTCCAGCCTTCGGATGCGCCCACGAACACCATCCTGATCGCCGGATAGTCACGGCGCAGATCGATCAGCGCCAGCATGTCCGATGCGCGCTCGACATGGATCAGCAGCGGCATCTTGCCAGTGACGACCGCGCCCAGCGCCTCTGCATCGGCGCGATTGAGCAAGGCGTCCTTGCCCTGATCGGCATAGCCGTTCGGGTTGCGGGCATAGCTGCGCGCCTGGAACAGGGCATTTTTGAACATCGCGATCGCGGCCGGGCGGCTGCCGCCGGCAGCGCCGGCACCACCCTCGCCATATTCCATGAACTGGAAGGCGCGCGCTGTGCTGATCGGGGTGCGGTCGGCACCAAGATCGATCACTGCCCCGAGCCCGGCAAAGATCGAGCCGCGATTTTCGGGTGCGACTATCGCCCGCGTCACGCCTTCGGCGCGGTTGAGCGGGATCGAACTGGTGCGCGGATTGACGGCCGGCGCGATATCGATCGAGGCATGGAACGGGCTGCCACTGGCGCCGGCATCATTGGTCTGACCGACACCGTCAACCTCGACAATGCCCATTCGCGTGAAGCCGGCGACGATGCCGGGCGTCACATAGCGACCGCCGGCATCGATCGTCTCGACCCCCTGGGGCACCGCCACGGCCTTGCCGGCGGCGACGACCCTGCCATTGCGGATCACCACGGTGCCGCCCTCGATCGGCGCCGAGCCATCGCCGATCACGAGCCGGGCGTTGGTGATCGCCACCGACTGGGCGGCGGCGGGGGTAAGCGCGGGGGCCGCGAGCAGGGCCGCGCTGAGCAGGAGCAGATGCTTCACTTGGTGTCTCCCGAGCCGGGCTGGCCAAGTTCGAAATCCGATACGGGCCGCAATTTGGGGTCGTTGATGTCGTAGAGTAACGCGCCGTCGATCCAGACCTTGTCGGGCCGGGCATAGACGCTGAACGGATTGCCGTTCCACAATACGAGATCGGCCATCTTGCCGGGTTTGAGGCTGCCGGTCTTGTCGGCGATGCCCAAAGCCTTGGCGGGGTTGATCGTCAGCCATTCCCACGCGGTGGCGTCCGATATCTCGATGCCGGCGCGGCGGCCGGCGGCGAGCGCCTTGGCGACTTCCTGGTTCAGCCGCTGGATGCCGTTGGCGTCATCCGAATGGATCATCGCGCAGGCGCCGGCCTTTTGCAGCAGGGCCAGATTTTCGCTGATCGCGTCATAGGATTCCATCTTGAAGCCCCACCAGTCCGCCCAGACGGCGGCGCAGGTGCCATTGGCCTTGAGTAGATCGCCGATCTTGTACGCTTCGACGGCGTGATGGAAGGCGCTGACATGATAGCCAAATTCCTTGGCCATATCCATGACGATCGCCATTTCATCGGCGCGGTAGCAATGGTTCTGGACGAGGATTTCGCCCGACAGCACCCCGCGCAGCGTGTCCATGGCGATGTCGCGCGACGGGGGTTCGCCGCCGTCCTTTTCGTACTTGTCCCATTTGCGCTTATACTCGGCCGCGCGCGCCCAGGTCTGGCGATCGACCGCGATATTGCCCATCCGGGTCGAGGGTTCGCGGCCCTTGCTGCCATAGACGCGCTTCGGGTTCTCGCCGCACGCCATCTTCAGGCCATAGGGGGCGCCGGGAAATTTCATGCCCTGTTCGGTACGGGCATAGACATTCTTGACCACCACCGATCGGCCGCCGAACAAATTGGCCGAACCGGGCAGGATCTGCAGCGTCGTCACGCCACCATTGGCGAGTGCGCGGCTGAAGCCCGGGTCCTGTGGCCAGACGCTGTGTTCGGCCCAGACATCGGCGGTGACGGGGCCGGTCGCTTCATTGCCGTCCGAATTGGCCTGCACGCCGGGCGAAGGATAATCGCCGAGATGGCTGTGGATATCGATGATGCCGGGGGTGAGCGTCTTGCCGGTGCCGTCGATCACCGTCGCGCCGGCGGGTGCGGCGATCGTCTGGCCGATCGCGACGATCTTGCCATCGGCGAACAGCGCCGATCCCTTGTCGATCCGGCCGCCTTCGCCGTCGAAGATCGTCACATTGGTGACGAGGGTCGGCACGCCGGGATAGGCCTTGTAGGTCGACGGATAGGGATCATGGCTATAGCCCTTGCCCAGGCCGGGGCCGGTCTTGGCGGGCACCGCCGCGACCGATTTCGGCCGGGCGTCGCCGGTTGTCGCGCAGGCCGACAGGAAGGATGTGGCCGTCAGCGCCATGAAAATTGCCTGGGTCCGCCTGGCGGCAGGCCCTGTCCCGAAACGACGCTTCATGCAGACCCCTTTTTGACCGATTTTCGGCCCTAAGCGTCTAACATTCCGGCATTGCCCGGTGCTGTCAATCGGCGGCCGGCAAATCAGGCGATTAATGTCGTCAACGCAACGCGCCCGGCAGCCGAGGGGGGCCGCCGGGCGCGCGCTCGTTCGCGATGGGTTACTGCGCGCTGGCTGTCTTTTTCAGCGCGCCCTTGCCCATGGCAGAGACCAGGACCGACCCTTCGCCGCTGAAATTCGACGCGGGCACATCGGCCAGGTGCTTGTCGACCGTCATCTTGACGCTTTCGATCCGGCCCTGGGCATTATGGCGAACCGACTGGACGGTGCCGATCACCCGGCCCTTGGCATCCGTTACCGACATGCCGGGGGCGACCGCGAACATCCCGGCGCCATTGGCGGCGCTGGAACCGGCGAGCGCGAGCTGACCAAGCGTGCCGCTGGCCATGCCCGACATCGCGCCATTTGCGTTCCCGGCCAGATTGCCGGTCGGGTTCAGGCCGCTCGGGTTCAGGCCGGCGGCTGGCAGCGCCGGCGTCGGCAGGGTGCCGGCGCGGTTGCGGACGGCGCCAACGGCGTCGGTGGCGCGATTGCGGGTCGTGCCGACGGCCTGGGTCGCGGTCGAGCGCAGCGCACCCGTTGTCGTGGCGGGCGAGAGCGCGGGCAGGGCGGGGCCGGACCCAGCGCCGCTTGCCGATCCGTTGGCGGACCCATTGCCGGATCCGTTGGCCGAACCCGACAGCAGGCCAGCATTGGCGGCACCGGTCGAGCTGCCCGTAGCGGTGCCTGCTGCACTACCCGGAGCGGTGCCGGCAGCATTGGTCAGCCGGCCAGTACGATCACGTGCCGTGCCGACGGCGTTGGTCGCCCGATCCCGGACAGCGCCGGAGGTGCTGGTGGCGCGATCACGGACAGTGCCCGCCGTGCTGCGTACCGCATCGGTACCGATCAGCTGCGCGTCGCCATTGGCGTTCATCGATCCCGCCGCCGACCCGTTGAGCGTGCCGGTGAGCGGCTGGTTGGCGAGGCCGTTGCTGCTGGCGAGCGAGCCGTCGATCGCGCCGTCAGCCGAATTGCTGGTGGCGACATTGCCCCGACGGGTATCGACCTTGCGATTGCTGGTGATGCTGCCATTGGCGCGCTGTGTCGCCGAGGTTGCGGTGTCGATCGTGGTCGGCAAGCGGCTGGCGGTCGGCAATTGTCCGCCGATTCCGCCGATCTGGCCACCAAGACCGCCGGCCAGGCCACCACCCAGGCCACCACCGAGGCCACCACCGAGAAGCTGCGCTGAAGCAGGGGTCGCAGCCAGGGCAATGGCGAGGGCAGTCGAGCTGATCAAAAACTTGTACATGATCGGTTTCCTTTTCCCGTTCCACAAATTGTCTGGCCCGCCGGCAGTGCAGCGAGCTCATCGGGACAACGGATCGGCCTGTGGATTTAATCCCGGCCAGTGCGTTCTTTTTAAATTTAGCTTGCTGCGCCTAGCGGATTGGCGTGGCGCAGCCGCCACAAAGCAGGCCGCGACCATAGCGGGGATCGGGGCCACGCTTGCCCAGATCGGCGGCTTCGCGATTGGCGGCAGCGATCGCGCCTGGAATTTCTGCCGGATTGGCGCTGGCATGGAAATGCGCGATCCGCGCGGCGGCCAGCGGCGCTGCGAAGGAGGTGCCGCGCACCGCGACGGCGGCGCCGGCGGCGTTGGCGGCAAGCATGTCAGCACCGGGCGCGGCATAATCGAGATGCAGCGCACGGCCGGCCTCTATTAACGCGCGGCCGCGGCCATCGACGGCCGTCACGGCGATGACGCCGGGATAGGATGCCGGATAGCCTGGGGGGGCGGCGGGGCCATCATTGCCGACCGCCGCGACGATGATCGTGCCGCGCGCCTGCACTGCCTGCACCACGCGCGCCAGCAAGGGATTGGCCGGGCCGACCAGGCTGATCACGACGACTGGCACCCGTTCCGCGCTGAGCCATCCCAGCGCCTTGGCGATCGCGATGGCGTTGCCGCCGGCGGGATCGCTGCCATAGACATCGGCCGCCCATAGCCGCGCGCCCGCAGCCGCGCCGCGCACAGGGCCGGTGCCAACGAGCAACGAAGCGACGGCGCTGCCATGGTTGCTTGCGCCGGGTGCGCCGCGTGCAAAACCCAGTCGGGTGATCCGGGGCCCGGCGGTTGTGGCGACACCGCCGTCGATCATCCCCAATTGCGGCGCCGTCGCGCTGGCGGTCGCCGGCCCGGTGGGACGACTGGCAGCGGCGGTGATGCCGCCGCTCTGGAAGTGCAGCTGATCGGCGCTGACCGATCGCTTGCCGGCGATCCGGCGCATTACCTTCAGCGCGCGGGGGAGTTGTAGTCCGGCTGGGCTGGCGAACCGGGCAAAGCCGATATCGGTGCCGCCAATGGTGTCGCGCTCGATCAGGCCGAAGCCGCGTGCCGCGGCGGCCGCGACCAAACCGTCATCGGGATCTACGACCAGCACTTCGCCGGCGCGCGCGGGATCGCCCTTGTCGTCAAGCGCGACGGCGGTGGGGTTCGCGCGCACCAGGGCAGCAAGCCGATCGAGCCGATTGCGCGCAAGAGCGAGCGCGGCGCGCGGGACGGTAGCGACGTCCCCCAGATCGCGCGAGACGTTCCCCAGCACATCGCCGAGGCGCGGCAAGCCGGGCCCGCCGATCGGCGGCAGCAACTGGGCGGAGGCGCCGATCGGCACCAGCAGCAGCAACAGGGGTATAACGCGCTTCACCATTTAATAATCCCGATCTGGCGTTGGTCTGGCCGGAGCGATGGCCAAAGAGCTAGCCACGACGCATAAATATGTCATCGCAGGGATGAAACGCCCGGGGCCGTCCGTTTCATCCATCAGGACATAACGGCCCTCCTGGCCGAAAGGACCGACACGAGGTGAGTTTCGATAGCGAGTTGCTGGCGCTGTTGCCGCGGTTGCGGCGCTTTGCGCATGCGCTCGCCCGGAGCGCGGCCGACGCGGACGATCTCTGCCAGGCATCGATTGAACGGGCGCTGAAGGCGCGCGATCAATTGGTGGCGGGCACAAGAATGGATAGCTGGATGTACCGGATCATGCGCAATGCCTGGATCGACACGACCCGTGCCCGGTCTCGCCACGGCCAAACCTTTGTCGATGAAGAGGCGGGGCTGGCGATCGGCGATGCCGGCGACAAGCAGGTCGAGGCGGCGGTCGAGCTTGGCTATGTCGGCCGGGCGCTGCAAAAACTACCGCCCGAGCAGCGCGAGGCAATCGCGCTCGTGCTGGTCGAGGGTTTTGCCTATAAAGAGGCCGCCGAGATATTGGAGATCCCGATGGGAACGCTGACGTCGCGCCTGGTGCGTGGCCGCGAGGCGCTGCTGGTGCATTTGGGAGAAGCAGCATGACCATCGATCCCGATCAGCTGCCCGAAATGCTGATGGCCTATGCCGATGGCGAACTCGATCCAATCAGCGCCAAGCGGGTCGAGCGCGCGATCGCTGCCGATCCGTCGCTGGCCGAACAGGTTGACCAGCATCGCCGGCTGCGCGCAACGCTGGCGCAGCATTTTGCGCCGATAGCCGAAGCGCCGCTGCCCGATTTTCTGCGCGCGATGATGCCTGACCCCGCCGTGGCCGATCTTGCCGCTGCGCGTGCGACACGGCGCATGATCACGCCGACGCCGCTGTGGAATCGCTGGGTTGCTGGCAGCATGATGGCGGCGTGCCTGGTGGTTGGGCTGATGACCGGCCAGATGATCAATCGCGGACCGGTCGAGACGCGGGACGGGGTGCTGGTTGCCTCGGGCGGTCTTGCCCGGGCGCTGGACACGCAACTTGCATCGGCTGCAGGCGATGCGGCGCCGTTGAAATCGCTGATCAGCTTTCGGGATGCGCAGGGAACCTTGTGCCGAAGCTTTTCGGCGCCGACGCTCAGCGGGATTGCCTGCCGCGCCGACAATCGCTGGCAATTGCGCGAAACCCGTGGCGGCACCGCCGGACCAACCACCGACTATCGCCAGGCGGGGTCGGCCGATGCCGCGCTGATGGCTGATGCGCAGGCGATGATGGCAGGCGAGCCGCTTGATGCGGTGGCGGAGGCGAAGGCCAAGGCCCAGGGCTGGCGTTAAGCCGCTTTTTTGCGCCGCTCTTCCTGCAGCCAGGAGATGGCGGATCGTCGCTCGGCGAAGACGGCAATATCAGCCCGGCTGACGGCGGCGCGCTCTATCTGTAGCCGCAGCAATGTAGACGGCGTGAAATAGGCGACGCGATCTGCCCAGAGGTGCTGCGTGGACCGATCGTTCAGCAAGCCGCTGAACGAGTCAGCGGCTACGGTCGCAGCAACCTTGGTTTCGCTGAGATCACACAGCAGATCATAGCCGTTGGCGCCGTGGCGCAGCCTTTGGCCAACCACACGCACCTCGGCGATCAACGCCGCAATCATCGCCGCATCGAGAAAGCCGGAAACCCGCGCAAAGACCAAATCCCGTTGATGATCGACAACAATGTTATGCATGCGCGCTCGGCTCCGGCCCCGATCTTGGGGTGGTGCCGACGATGACGCCGGCACCCTAATCACCGCCTAACGCGCGCGCCGGCACTGCCCAGAATGAGTAGCAGCGGCTACAGCGAGCGCCCGATCAGCTCCTTCATGATTTCATTGGTGCCGCCGTAGATCCGCGTGACGCGCGCCGCGCGCCACATCCGGGCGATCGGATATTCGTTCATATAGCCGGCCCCGCCGTGCAGCTGGAGGCACTTGTCCATCACTTCCCATTGCAGTTCGGTGTGCCACAATTTGGCGGCGGCGCCCTCGGTCGGCGTCAGTTCCTTGGCGAGATGCCGCTTGATCGCCCAATCAAGATGCGCCCAGCCGACCTGCAGCTTGGATTTCAGATCGGCGAGGACGAAGCGGGTGTTCTGGAAATCGAACACCATCCCGGCGAAGGCCTTGCGCGTCTTGGTGAATTCGACCGTCTCGTCGAACGCCTTTTGTGCACTCGCCTGCACGCCCACCGCGATCGACAGCCGCTCCTGTGGCAACTGGCTCATCAGATAGATGAAGCCCTTGCCTTCCTCTCCCAGGCAATTGGTCATCGGCACGCGCACGTCTTCGAAGAACAATTCGCTGGTGTCAGCCGCGTCCTGGCCGATCTTGTCGAGCTTGCGGCCGCGCTTGAAGCCCTCGCGGTCGCTTTCGACCAGGATGATCGACATGCCCTTATAGGCGGGCTTGGCATCGGGATCGGTCTTGGCGACGACCAGGATCAGATCGGCATTCTGGCCATTGGTGATATAGGTTTTGGACCCGTTGATCACATAATGATTGCCGTCTTTCTTGGCCGAAGTGCGGATCGCCTGCAGGTCCGAACCGGTGCCGGGTTCGGTCATCGCGATCGCCGTGATCGTTTCGCCTGAGACAAGCTTCGGCAGCCAATGCTTCTTCTGTTCTTCGGAGCCATATTGGACGATGTAATCGCACACGATGTCCGACTGGAGCGAGAAGCCGGCGGGCACGCCCTGATAGCTCAGTTCCTCGTTGACGATGCTGTTATAGCCGAAATCGAGCCCGAGCCCGCCATAGGCTTCGGGCACGGTCGGGCAGAGCATGCCGATCTCGCCGGCGTCGCGCCAGAACTGCTTGGGCACCAGCCGATTGGCTTCCCATTCGTTGACATGCGGCACGCCTTCCTTCTGCAAAAAGCTGCGGACGGTCTGGCGGAAAGCCTCATGATCTTCGCCGTAAGCGAAGCGGCCGGGAAGCGTGTCGAGCATGTCAGTCCTCTCTTGAAACCTTTCGCGCAAACTGCGCGGCATTGACGTGGCGGTCAAGCAGTGAGACCTCGACTTCGTGACCTAACCGGCTAAAACCGGCATGGTATCATTTGTAACTATCAGGAGAGCGACACGTGAAACTGGCCAGCCTCAAGCACGGACGCGACGGCAAGCTGATCGTCGTGTCGCCCGATCTCGCCTGGTATGCCGATGCGACGCATATCGCGCCAACCCTGCAGGCCGCGCTCGACGATTGGGACCGGCTGCTGCCCGATCTCCAAAATCTGGCGACCGATCTGGAGCATGAGGCGATCCCGATGCGGCGGTTCCACGAACATGGCGCGGCGGCGCCCCTACCGCGCGCTTATCAATGGGCGGATGGATCGGCCTATGTGAACCATGTCGCGCTGGTTCGGCAGGCGCGCGGGGCGGAGATGCCCGACAGCTTCTGGCATGATCCGCTGATGTATCAGGGCGGGTCCGACGGGTTTTTGGGGCCGCGCGACGCCATTCCGCTGAAGGACGAGGCCTGGGGCTGCGATCTCGAAGCCGAAGTCGTGGTGGTAACGGGCGATGTGCCGATGGGGGCGAGCCGGGACGCGGCGCTGGCCGCGGTGCGGCTGGTTGGCCTGACCAACGATGTTTCCTTGCGCAACCTGATCCCGGGCGAGCTCGCCAAGGGGTTTGGCTTTTTCCAGTCGAAACCGGCCAGTGCCTTTTCGCCCGTTTTTGTCACGCCCGATTCGCTCGGCGACTGGTGGCGCGACGGCAAGCTGCACCGCAAGCTGATGATCGACCTGAATGGCAAGCCGCTCGGCAGGGTCGAGGCTGGCGAGGACATGACCTTCGATTTCGGCACGCTGATTGCCCATGCCGCCAAAACACGTGCGCTTGGTGCCGGCACGATTGTCGGTTCAGGCACGGTGTCCAATCGCGGCGCCGATGGGGGGGCGGGCAAGCCGATCGCCGACGGTGGTGTCGGCTATGCTTGTTTGGCCGAGGTGCGCACGGTTGAGACCATCCTGAGCGGCGCGGCGGTCACGCCGTTTCTAAAAGCCGGCGATACGGTGCGGATCTGGGCCGAAGATGATCGGCATCATCCCATTTTCGGGGTGATCGAGCAGCGGGTAGAGGCGGTTTGAGGGGCGTCTAGCGCCCGGCGCGCGGGTTTTTCCAGAAGGTGCGGGCGACCAGCGCCGCAGCGACATAGACCGCATAGAGCGCGAGTGAGGGCAGCAGCAGCAGCGCGGCCATCGACAGCAGCATCATGCCGATAAGGGCGTCGATCGCGGGCACGCGGAATGGGCGGGCCTTGGCACGGACGATAGGCTGCTGGTACATCAAGCGTCTCCTGTCTTGCCCACCATAATGCACGACGCAGGTTAATGATCCCTGACGTCACGAATGACCGGCAGCAAGGCTTGCATGCCGGGCGATTGATGATAAATTGGCAGGCAAGATGCCAATATTCTGGAGCCGGTCATGATCGAAGCCAAGCGTACCCCGGATGAGCGTTTCATCGGCCTGCCGGATTTCGATTTTCCCGTGCGCTATGTCGATGATCTGCCGGGATATGAGGGGCTGCGTAGCGCCTTTGTCGATGCCGGCCCGGCCGATGCCGATCGCGTTTTCCTCTGCCAGCATGGCGAGCCAAGCTGGAGCTTTCTCTACCGGCGGATGATTCCGGTGTTTCTGGAGACCGGTGCGCGGGTGATCTGCCCCGACTTCCTCGGCTTTGGCCGGTCTGACAAGCCGGTGCGGCAGGGGGATTACAGCTTCGATTTCCATCGCAACTGGCTGATCGCCCTGATCGAGCGGCTCGACCTCACGCATGTCACGCTGGTGGTGCAGGATTGGGGCGGGTTGATTGGGCTGACCCTGCCGGTTGCGCCCGGCATGGCCGAACGGATCGAACGGCTGATCGTCATGAACACCGGGATTGGCACCGGCGCTACGCCCGGCCCGGGCTTCATGATGTGGAAGGCCTATGCGATGTCGACGCCCGATCTGCCGATCGGCGCGCTGATCGCGCGCGGCACGCCGCATCTGACCGCAGCCGAGATCGCTGCTTATGACGCGCCCTATCCCGATGCCAGCTACAAGGCGGGCGCGCAGATTTTCCCGGCGCTGGTGCCGATTGAGCCCGACATGCCGGGCGCGGCGACCGGCCGGGCAGCGGCTGAATTCTGGTCGCAACGCTGGACCGGGCAGAGCTTCATGGCGATCGGGGCGGCTGATCCGGTGCTGGGCACCGGCCCGATGCAGGCGCTGCGTAAGCAAATCAGGGGCTGCCCCGAGCCGATGATCGTCGAGGACGGGGGGCATTTCGTCCAGGAATGGGGTGAACCGATTGCCCGTGCGGCGATTGCCGCCTTTGGTGGCCACTGACCCCTCGTCATCGCTGTTGAAATTTTATAACAAGGTGCCAATAAGCGAGTCCCGGGTTGGCCGGGAACCCGCATTGGAGAGACCATGGCTGGCGATCCGCCGCGCGCCAATCTGCAACCGCTGTCGCTGCACGTACCGGAGCCAAAGTTCCGGCCGGGCGATGCGGTCGATTTTGCCGATATCGACGTACCGCCGGCCGGCAGTGCGCTGCGTCCCGATACTGCTGCCCGGCCTGACAACTTTACCGATCTTGCCTATACACTGATCCGGGTTCTGGATGATGCGGGCCAAGCGGTCGGCCCCTGGAATCCAAGGCTTTCGCCCGACATGTTGCGGCGGATGCTGCGCAGCATGGCGCTGGTCCGCGCCTTTGACGAACGCATGTTCCGCGCGCAGCGGCAGGGCAAGACCAGCTTCTATATGAAATGCACCGGCGAGGAGGCGATCGCCGTCGCCGCCGCCCATGCGCTTGATTACGAGGATATGTGCTTTCCTTCCTATCGCCAGCAGGGCCTGCTGATCGCGCGGGGCTGGTCGCTGGTCGACATGATGAACCAGATTTATTCGAACCGGGGCGACCGGCTGCAGGGCAAGCAGCTGCCGATCATGTATTCGGTCAAGGAAGCGGGCTTCTTTTCGATTTCGGGCAACCTGACCACACAATATCCGCAGGCCGTGGGCTGGGCGATGGCGAGCGCCGCCAAGGGCGATACCCGCATCGCTGCGACCTGGTGCGGCGAAGGATCGACCGCCGAGGGCGATTTTCATTCGGCCTGCACCTTTGCCAGCGTTTACCGCGCGCCGGTGATCTTCAACGTCGTCAACAATCAATGGGCGATCAGCAGCTTTTCGGGCTTTGCTGGCGCTGAATCGACCACTTTTGCCGCCCGCGCGGTTGGCTATGGCATTGCCGGGCTTCGGGTCGACGGCAATGATGCGCTTGCCGTCTATGCCGCCACCGCCTGGGCTGCCGAGCGCGCGCGGACCAACCAGGGCCCAACGCTGATCGAGCATTTCACCTATCGCGCCGAAGGCCATTCGACCTCCGATGACCCCGGCCAATATCGATCAGCCGGCGAGCCGACCGCCTGGCCGCTGGGTGACCCGGTCAAGCGGCTCAAGGATCATCTGATGGCGATCGGCGAATGGGACGAAGAGCGGCACGCGGCGCAGGATCTGGAGCTCGCCGAAATGGTGAAGGCCGCGCAGAAGGAAGCCGAGAAGAACGGCATCCTTGGCCACGGCCTGCACCAGCCGCTCGAAGGGCTGTTCGACGGCGTGTTCGAGGAAATGCCCTGGCATTTGCGCGAGCAGCAATCGCAGATGATCGCTGAGGAGACCGCCAGCGGCCGGCCATGGGCAAGGAAATCATGAGCGACGTTTTCGATATCTCCCTCTCCCATCGGGAGAGGGAAGGGCCCCGCTCGACGCAGTCGAGTGGGAAGGGTAAGGGCGAGCGCGCCTGCGGTATCACCCTCACCTTTCCGTCGCTTCGCTCCTCCCTTCCTCTCCCGATGGGAGAGGAACAATGACCGACACCACGCGCATGAACATGATCCAGGCGATCAACTCAGCGATGGACGTGATGATGGACCGCGACCCGGACATCGTCGTGATGGGAGAGGATGTCGGCTTTTTCGGCGGCGTGTTTCGCGCGACGGCTGGCTTGCAGGCGAAATATGGCAAGACCCGCGTGTTCGATACGCCGATCACCGAATGCGGCATCATCGGCGTTGCGGTGGGGATGGGGGCTTATGGCCTGCGCCCGGTCCCCGAAATCCAGTTCGCCGATTACATCTATCCTGCGCTCGACCAGTTGGTGAGCGAGGCGGCGCGGCTGCGCTATCGATCGGCGGGTGAATTTACCGCGCCGATTACGGTGCGGTCGCCCTTTGGCGGCGGCATTTTCGGCGGCCAGACGCACAGCCAGAGCCCGGAAGGCATTTTCACCCATGTCTCCGGCATCAAGACGGTCATCCCCTCCACCCCCTATGACGCCAAGGGGCTGCTGATCGCGGCGATCGAGGATAATGATCCGACGATCTTCTTCGAACCCAAGCGCATCTATAACGGGCCGTTCGACGGGCATTGGGACAAGCCGACGCAGAACTGGTCGCAGCACCCAGCCGGCGACGTACCGTCGGGCTATTACAAGATCGAGCTCGGCAAGGCGAAGATCGTGCGGGCCGGTGAGGCGCTGACGGTGCTCGCCTATGGCACGATGGTCCATGTCGCGCTGGCGGCGATCGACGAAGCCGGGATTGATGCGGAGGTGATCGATCTGCGCACGCTGGTGCCGCTCGATATCGAGACGATTGAAGCATCGGTGAAAAAGACCGGCCGCTGCATGATCATTCACGAGGCGACGCGGACATCGGGGTTTGGTGCGGAGCTCTCGGCATTGGTGCAGGAGCGCTGCTTCTACCATCTCGAAGCCCCGATCGAGCGCGTCACCGGTTTCGACACGCCCTATCCGCACAGCCTGGAATGGGCCTATTTCCCGGGTCCCGTCCGCATCGGCGAGGCGCTCAAGAAGATCATGAGGCAAGCATAATGGCGCGGTTCACGTTCAAGCTCCCCGATATCGGCGAAGGCATTTCGGAAGCCGAAATCGTCGCCTGGCATGTCGCCGTCGGCGACCGGATCGAGGAAGATCAGCAGATCGCCGACATGATGACCGACAAGGCTACCGTCGAGATGGAATCGCCGGTGTCTGGCACCGTGATCGAACTGGCGGGTGCGGTTGGCGATCAGGTGTCGATCGGCGCGGCCTTGGTGGTGATCGAGACCGATAGCGACTTTTCCGCCGAGCAAGCGCCTGCACTGGCGCCGGTGACGACTGACCTAGAAGCGGTGCCGGTTACGCCTGCACAAGCAAAGGTCGCGGCACAAATTGTTGCAGAGTCACCCCATCCGGCGCCGGCCAAGCCTGCGCCGGTCGTGGCTGATCCCGCGCCCGCTGTTGCGCCATCGCCCACACAGCATGCAGCGCCGGTGCTTGCTTCGCCCGCCGTTCGTGCCCGCGCGGCTGATCTCGGCATCGACCTCGCCGACGTAAAGTCGGACAGCGATCGCGTCCGCCACGCCGATCTCGACGCCTATCTTCGCTATGGATCGGGCGAGGGATATCACGCCCCGCATGCCAGCCGGGCCCGTGCTGACGACGCGATCAAGGTGATCGGCATGCGGCGCAAGATCGCCGAGAATATGCAGGCGGCCAAGCGCCATATCCCGCACTTCACCTATGTCGATGAAATCGACGTGACCGCGCTGGAGGCGATGCGCGCCGATCTGAACGACCATCGCGGTGCTCGCCCGAAGCTCACCATGCTGCCGCTGCTGATCGCCGCGATCTGCAAGGCGATCCCCGATTTTCCGATGATCAACGCGCGCTATGATGATGAGGGCGGCGTGGTGACGCGCCACGGTGCGGTTCATCTCGGCATGGCGACGCAGACCCCCGCTGGCCTGATGGTGCCGGTGATCCGCGATGCGCAGGACCGCAATGTCTGGCAGCTGGCAACCGAGATCGGCCGCCTGGCCGAGGCTGCGCGCACCGGCAAGGCGAAGGTTGAGGAATTGTCAGGATCGACGCTGACCATCACTTCGCTGGGGCCGCTCGGCGGGATTGCAACGACCCCCGTCATCAATCGCCCCGAAGTCGCGATCATCGGCCCCAACAAGATTGTCGAACGCCCCGTCTTTGTCGGCGACGAGATCGTGCGCGCCAAGCTGATGAACCTGTCGATCAGCTGCGACCACCGGGTTGTCGATGGCTGGGATGCAGCCAGTTTTGTCCAGTTGCTGAAGAAATATCTCGAAACGCCGGTGCTGCTGTTTGCGGACTGAATTTCGTCACATCCCCGTGCTATAAGGGCTTGATGCATTTCGATCTTGTTCAGTCGATCAGCCTTGCCGGCGACACCGATGTCCCGAACGACGATCGTGTCGGCACCGGCGATGCGCTTGCCTGGGTGATCGATGGCGCGACCGATCTGGGCGATCCGGGCTTGCTCGGCTCTCGCGGTGGCGCGGCCTGGATTGCGATGGAAGCCAGTGCGGCATTCGCCGCCGCCGGCGACGCCCCCGTTATGGCGATCTGCAAGGGCGTGTTTGCGCGGCTGTCACGGCGCTTCGATTCGGTCTGCACGCGCGCGCCGGCATCGCGCTGGGAACTGCCGAGCGCTGCCTTTCTGGTTGCGCGGCTGTCGGCAGAGGGACTTGAGCTTGGCTGGCTGGGCGATTGCTCCGCGCTGATCCGGCGCGGCGCGCTGGTCGAACGGATCGGCCCGCCGGCAGAGCGCGAACATGAATCGGCGCGCGCGGCCGGGCTCGCCGGTCATGGCCTTGCCCAAAAGCCGCGCCCGGCCTCGATCATCGACAGCCTGCGCCTGTCGCGCGAGCGCCCCGGCCGCCACGTGCTCGGCGTCGAGCCCGAGGGCGCGGCCATGGTCAACCTGGCCGTCGTGCCCGCCGCCGTCGGGGACGAGCTGCTGCTGATGACCGATGGCTTTGCGGCGCTGATCGATGGCTATGCGGCAATGGACGAGGCTGCGTTGATGGCAGCGGTGGCGGCCAGTGGCCTTGCCCCGCTGGCGGCACAGCTGCGCGCGATCGAGGCGGCCGATGCCGATTGTTCGCGTTTTCCCCGCTTCAAGACATCGGACGATGCCTCGGCGCTATGGTTGCGGATCGGCGGCTAGGGGCTTCAGCGCCCGCGCGCCCGCTGCACCGCCCCTGCCGCCCGGCGCGTTACCCAGCGCGGCGTGATGCGCGTCGCCGCTGCGAGGAGCGCGTTGAACAGACCCGAGACCTTGACCGCGCGATTGATCCCTAGCGCTGCCAGCCCGTCGCGCACCACAGGCTCCGGCGCGGCGGCGAAGCGGCGGAAGAAGACGTCTTCCATCGCCGCGGCCTCAAAAAATTCGGTCCGGGTCGGCCCCGGACACAGGGCCGTGACATGCACGCCCTGGCGCCTGACCTCTTCATGCAGCGCTTCCGAAAAGCTCAGCACAAACGCCTTTGACGCATAATAGACCGCCATCCACGGCCCGGGCTGGAAGGCGGCGGTCGAGGCGACATTCAGGATCGCGCCGCGCCGCATCTGGATCATCCCGGGCAGCACCGCATGGCATAGTTCGACCAGGGCGCGGCAATTCACATCGACCATCTCGGCCTGCATCGCGCCATCGAGCGACGCGACATCGCCGCGTGCGCCGAATCCGGCATTGTTGATCAGCAGATTTACCGCCAGCCCCAGTGCCGCGATATCGGCCATCAGGCCGGCAACGGCATCCGGCTGGGCGAGATCGGCCGGGATGACGTGCGCTGCCGTCCCGAAGGTGTCGCGGATTTTCGCGGCGAGCGCTTCGAGCCGGTCGCTGCGCCGCGCCGTCAGGATCACATCATGGCCTTGCGCGGCCAAAGCGAGCGCAAAATGCGCGCCAAGCCCGGCCGAAGCGCCCGTCACCAATGCCATGTCCGCCATCTTGCCGCTCCGCTTCCGATGCTCAAATGCTATAGTGGCAGGATAGCCGGACAGGGAGAAGCAGGATGCGGCGCGATGTGGAATTCACCAATGCCGCCGGCACCCGGCTGGCCGGCAGGCTGGAAATGCCACCGGGCCGGGTCCGCGCTGTCGCGCTGTTCGCGCATTGCTTCACCTGCACAGCCAACAGCCATGGCGCGCGCCGGATCAGCGTGGCGCTGGCGGCGCATGGCATCGCCACGCTGGCGTTTGATTTTACCGGCCTTGGCAAGAGCGAGGGCCGCTTTGCCGACAGCCATTTCGCGGCCAATGTCGGCGATCTCGTCGCAGCAGCAGCCTATCTGCGCGACACTGTCGGCGCGCCGGCGATCCTGATTGGCCATTCGCTGGGCGGTGCAGCCGTGATTGCGGCGGCCGACCTTATCCCCGAATCCACCGCGGTCGTCACGATCGGTGCGCCGTTCGATCCAGCGCATGTCCTCCACCAGCTGGGCGATCAGGTCGCCCGGGTCCGCGCCGAGGGGCAGGCCGAGGTGACGATCGGCGGGCGGCCGTTCGAGGTGTCGAGCGCCTTTCTCGACGCGGTCGAGGGGCATGATCAGGCCGGGCGGCTGGCGCGATTGAAGCGCGCGTTGCTGGTGATGCATGCGCCCACCGATGCCACCGTGGGGATCGACAATGCCGGCGCGATCTTTTCCGCCGCCAAGCATCCCAAAAGCTTTGTCGCGCTCGACGGTGCCGATCATCTGCTCACCCAGCCCGCGCCTGCCGCCTATGCCGCGGCGATGATCGCTACCTGGGTCGAACCGTTCCTGCTGCCGGCGGAAGCCCGCGACGCGCCCGATGAAGGGCATGTCCGGGTGACGTCCACCGAGGCGAAGTTCACGTCAATCGTCGATTCCTCGGGCCACAGCTTCCTTGCCGACGAGCCGATCAAGGTGGGCGGCATGGATCTTGGGCCGACGCCCTATGACCTGTTACTGTCCGGTCTCGGGACGTGCACCGCGATGACGATCAAGCTGGTCGCCGATCGCGAGCAAATCCCGCTCACCGGGGTATCGGTGGCGCTGAGCCATAGCCGCTGCCATTCCGAGGACTGCCTCGCCACCGGCGCGGGCAAGCCGAAGATCGAGGTGATCGAACGCGCGATCATGCTCAGCGGCGATCTGAGCGAGGCGCAGCGAGCGCGGCTGCTGGTGATCGCTGACAAATGCCCCGTCCACCGCACGCTCGAATCGCACCCGGTGATCAAGACCCGGCTGGTGTAGAACTGTCTTGCGGATCATCGGTTGGTGGTCGCGTTGGTTTGTCCGCTGTAATCATCGGATCAGGCGGATGGTCGTCCTGTTCGTCAGGCGACACGGGTAATGGTAGAATTTTCAAGCAGCGCGCGCCTATCCGCTTGCTCCAGTGAATCAGCCAATGGCGCGCGCGGCGGCGAAGGAAGATGATATCGCATATGACGAGGGCAGCGATCGCTATGGCGACCCATCCGCCGTATTTGTGCATGATTTCCAGCGGCGCTTCGACAAGTTTAAGGATGCCGTACCCATAATATATGCCGGCCATGATCGCGATATCTTCGGCGCGGCGCTGCAGTTTTGACGCAGTTGATGTCTGTGTAACGATCGCTGTTGTTTGCTGAGCTGTGCGTGCGGTTTGAGTGAAAATGGCAGCTGTCTGTTCGGCGGCGCGTTCGGATTGAGTGACGATGGCCGCCGTTTGCTCGGCAGTACGTTCAGATTGCTGCAAGATGGCGCGGCCGATCCGCATCGATTGTAAGCGATCAAGGCGACGACCCAATGTCTCATAGCGGGTCCCTACCCCAGAAATCATGTCATAAAGCTGGAACAGATAACGGCGGGCAAATTCATCATAGGGCTGCCAACCTTCAAGACGTCGAATTCTGAGGTCATCGAGGCGGCTTCGGAATGCCTCTGCATAATAGCGTGACCGACCAATTCTGAACATTAGGCCGCCATTGGCGCAGCGATTCAAATTATAGAATAGCGAAACGATATTTTCCATTTCCGTATTTTCTATGTCAGCGGAAAATTCACGTTTCGAAAATTTTACCTCGTACTTCGCTAGTTCTTCACCTATTCTACGTATTTCCTGACCCGCTTGAACGAGGTTTCGCACCGGCACGGGGCCTTCCGGCGGAAAGCGTGGTCCATCGTCGATCTGATCTCCCCTGACATCGAAATCCATCAGCGCGGACAGCCGGAGTTCACCCATGACGTGAAGGCGATGAAGGAATCTGCCGAGCTGGGCTTCTGAAGAACCGTCATAAACGGCGAGATAATTCACGCGATTGCGGTGTGCAGCGGTTGTTGCCAGTGCCGAAGCGTAAAGCGCGCGTCCATCCAGCATCCCGCACAAGACGGCTTCGGCACCGAAGATCGATGGGTCCAGACGCCGACTTTGGTGCGGCCGATCAATGGTGGTCCATTGCGCCTTTACAAAGGTCTGAATGAAACGCTCATGGGATTTCGTGAAAGAAACAAGCGTGTCGGTTAGCCCCTGCGCAGGGGCCATATCCTGCGAAATGGGTTCGTCGCCAGGGCTGCAGAACCGGCGATCGGGGGCTGCCGGCAGCACAAGGCCATGAAAGATGGCATAGGCTCGACCAAGCGCTGGCTTTGCGCCGCCAAAATCACTCGTCTTGTCTTTGAAATTCTTGATCTCCAGATCGCCGATGCCGGGAAAGGCTTCCCGGATTTCATCCGAACCATAAGGAATTGGATCAGCGAGCAATTTGGAAATATCTGGCGGGTCGATGCCGGGCAAATTGCCATATAGGGCCGCAATAGCTTCCGGTGATTGGGCTTCAACGTTGCTCGAGATGCATTTCCCCAGATCGGAATCGGGGTCAATGCGATCGACGATCAGGCTGAACGAAAATGTCTCAAGATAAACGCCGACGCGCAGCCTGGCGCGAAAATCGCTATGATGTTCGGGTGTTAGAGAAAATGTTGCACTCTCACTTGCAAATAATTCATCATCAGCCGGTTCAGGAGACACCAATTTTGTCCAGAACCGCATCGTTCTTTTGGTACCAAAATAAGATTGGTACTCTCGAATACAGCGATTTATCCGAAAAAGAAGGGCAGCCCAAATATCTTGGCGATTTGTATTATGTGGAAACCAGCGGGGGTTGAGTTCACTTGGTATCCGAAAAAGATAATGGCGGACGAATGCTGGCGCGTCGCTTGGTATCGATGGTCGCTGACTCGATAGCGGCAGCGCCGGATTTACGCCAGGTCCGCTAGTGCCGGCTTCATTGTTATCATATACGA
>NCGD01000049.1 GCA_002281535.1 Sphingomonas sp. 28-63-12 | reverse complement strand
ATGGTGCACTTCCTGCCCCGCGCGCATGGCTCCGCCCTGTTCACGCGTGGTGAGACGCAGTCGATCTGCACGACCACGCTCGGCACCAAGGAAGCCGAGCAGATGATCGACGGACTGACCGGCCTGTCGTACGAGCGCTTCCTGCTGCACTATAACTTCCCGCCCTATTCGGTCGGTGAAGTCGGCCGCTTCGGCGCGCCGGGTCGTCGTGAAGTCGGGCACGGCAAGCTCGCCTGGCGCGCGCTCCACCCGATCCTGCCGTCGATGGAAGAGTTTCCGTACACGATCCGCGTCCTGTCAGACATCACCGAGTCGAACGGCTCGTCGTCGATGGCGACGGTGTGCGGCGGTTCGCTGTCGATGATGGATGCCGGCGTGCCATTGAAGCGCCCGGTCTCGGGCATCGCGATGGGCCTGATCCTCGAAGGCAAGGACTTCGCCGTTCTTTCCGACATTCTGGGCGACGAAGATCACCTGGGTGACATGGATTTCAAGGTGGCGGGCACGTCCGAGGGCATCACCACGATGCAGATGGACATCAAGATCGCCGGCATCACCGAAGAAATCATGCGCAAGGCGCTCGAGCAGGCCAAGGAAGGCCGGGCGCACATCCTGGGCGAAATGGCCAAGGCGCTCGACCATACCCGTGAGGAACTGTCGGCCCACGCCCCGCGCATCGAGACGATCACGATCGACAAGACCAAGATCCGTGACGTGATCGGCACCGGTGGCAAGGTGATCCGCGAGATCGTCGCAACGACGGGTGCCAAGGTCGACATCGATGACGAAGGCGTCATCAAGGTATCGTCGTCCGATCCCGCGCAGATCGAGGCAGCAATCGCCTGGATCAAGGGCATCGTCGAGGAGGCTGAAGTCGGCAAGGTCTATGACGGCAAGGTCGTCAACCTCGTCGATTTCGGCGCGTTCGTGAATTTCATGGGCGGCAAGGACGGCCTCGTCCACGTCAGCGAAATCCGCAACGAGCGCACCGAGAAGGTCAGCGACGTGCTGAGCGAAGGCCAGCTGGTCAAGGTCAAGGTCCTCGAGATCGATCCGCGCGGCAAGGTGCGCCTGTCGATGCGCGTCGTCGATCAGGAAACCGGCGCCGAGCTCGAAGACACCCGCCCGCCGCGTGAAGCGCGTGAGGGTGGCGATCGTCCGCGTGGTGACCGTGGTCCGCGTCGTGATGGCGATGGCGGCCGTGGTCCGCGCGGCGAAGGTGGCGGTGGCCGTGGCGGCGAAGGTCGCGGCGATCGCGGTCCGCGCCGTGACGGCGGCGGTGGTCGTGGCGGTGATCGCCCCGATCGCGGCCCGCGCCCCGAGCGTTCGGTGGAAAAGGATGACGGCCCTGCGCCGGAATTCGCGCCTGCCTTCCTGACGGGCGATCGCGACTGATCTTTACGATCACAAGCTGACGAAAAAGGGCTCGGGCAACCGGGCCCTTTTTTTGTTACGCTTTCGCCGCGCAATGTGGGAAATCAGCCAGCAACAGGGGTGAGTCGCATGGGCGGCCGGATGACCTGGGGCAAGGCTGTCGGGACGCCAGGGGTGAACGATCAGAGTCGCGTCAGCGGCCCGTTGAATGAAGGATATCTTGCATGCGTTTTGCCTTGCTGCCGCTCGTGCTGCTCGCCTCCCCGCTTGTCGCCCAGAACTCCCCCGCTCCGCCGGCTGAAAAGCAGCTTTATCATTTCCCCGGCCTGCCCGAGCCAGAGCAGAGCCCGGCCGATCCGGAGCGCGTGCGGCCCCTTGGCCAGCTGTTCGTCTCGCCAGCCGGCGAACCCTTTCGCGCCCCTCCCGGCGATCCCTATCCGGTCGCCACCTGGTTCGCGCAGGTCGACACCAATCATGACGGCAAGCTCGACCCGGCCGAGTTTCGCGCCGATTTCGATCACTTCTTCACGCTGCTCGACATCAATCACGATCAGGTGATCGATGCGGCCGAGATCAAGCGCTATGAAACCGAGCTTGTGCCCGAAATTCATGCGATCGATTTCTTCGGTGGCGGACGACCGGGTGGCGGACGACCGGGTGGCGGGCGTGGTCCCGGCCGGGGGCCCGGCAGGGGTGGCCATCGTGGCGGGCCGGGCGGCGACGTCGGCAGCTATGGCGGCGGTCATGGCGGTGGCTCCAGCTTTGCCGGCGACACGCAGGGTGCCGCTCAGGACGATGGCAGCGCCGGAATCGTTCCGCCCGCCCCGCTGCGACTGGTGGACCCGATCGAGGGCGCGGGGCGCTTCGGTCTGCTCAACATCCCCGAGCCGATCACGTCGATGGACATCAACCTCGACGGCCGGATCACTGCGGCTGAAATGACCGCCGCCGCGCGCCGCCGCTTCGCCCTGCTCGATACCGACAATCACGGCTATCTGACGCAGCGCGACCTGCCAATCACCGAGGCGCAGCGCCACGGAGTCGGACGGAAGCGTCGCTAGAGTCAATTTCAGATCAGTTTAGCCAGCGCCGCCCATCAGCGAACGCCGGGGTCCAGGGCTGCGGCGCACGGCGCTTGGCGGGCCCGGCCTTCCACGTTCGCGAGAAAACAACTCGGTCGATGCGAAAGCGGCTCTTCGATGATTTGTGCTCGAAACGAACGAGTGCGGGTACAATCATCCAATTCTTAGCGGCTCGATCATCGCGCGCACATCGACCTTTGCCTTTAGGCGCGCGGCCAGCAACGCGGTGCCGCTGATCTTGCGTTGGGCAAACAGCATCTCGATCGGCGGCATATGCCAGGCGGCACGATCCTGTCCGATCGCCATGCCCTGATCGCGCAGCGCGCCGACAAAGGCGCGGTCGCCGAAATCGAACGCACCCGGCCGGTTCATTTCCGCGATGATGATATCGATCATCTGGCCGATCAATGCAGGATGGCGCGTCAGCGCCTGCTCGCCGAGAAACCCGGCGGCGACGGCGGCTGCGGCGACGGCGCCCCGGTCGCCATCAAGCCCGGCACAAAGCAACCCGCGATAGCCGGCGGCAGTTGCCGGCGTCACCGCGCGCGTCGCGCCGAAATCGAGCAGCACCAGCTTGCCGGTGTCGCGCTGATAGCGGAAATTCGCGAAATTGGGGTCGGTCTGCATCAGCCCGAATTCGAACAATTCGCGCAGCACCAGCCGGATCAGTGCGGTCATCACCCGGTTGCGCTCGTCCTGCGGGGCATCGACCAGGTTTTCAATCGCCGTCCCTTCGACAAAGCTCATCGCCAGCACCTCGCCACTGGTGAATTCTTGGTCGAGCGCGGGCACGACGAAGCCGGGATCGTCGGCGAGAAGCGCGGCGAAGCGCTGCATCTGCGCGCCTTCACGGACATAATCGGCCTCTTCGTGCAGCTGGCGCTTGGCCTCTGCCAGCAACGGCGCGATGTCGATTTCCCTCGGCATCATTCCCGTCATCCGCAACAGGGTCGCGACATTGTCGACATCGGAATCGATGCTGGCGCGCACGCCGGGATATTGCACCTTGATGGCAAGCGTCCGTCCGTCATGCGTGACTGCCTTATGGACCTGGCCGATCGATGCGGCCGCGATCGGCGTGGCGCCGAAGCGCGCAAAGCGGAGGCGCCAGTCCTTGCCCCAGTGGCTGGCCAGCACCTGCTGCAATTGCGCCGGCGGCATATGATGCGCGCGATCGCGCAGGCGCCCGAGAATCGCGGCGAGCTCGGGCGGGAGCATGTCGCCGGCATCCATCGAAATCATCTGCCCCAGCTTCATCGCTGCGCCGCGCAATTGAGAAAGCTGCTCGGTCACGCGGGTGATGTTGCCGGGGGTGAGCAGCAACTCGCTCAGCTGCGGTCGCTCGCCGCTCGCCAGCCGCCGGGCGCCTTCGGCCACCACCCCGCCTGCGACCCCGCCGGCGAGCTTCCCGAAAACGCCGAGCCGGGACAGCCGACCGCTCGGAATGACGCGGCTTTTGCCCTCGAATACGTCATCGACCACGCGCTTCTCCCTTGGCAACCAAGGCCGCAAAGGGCCCGTCATCAGGCCTAGCTAGGCGTGTGTAGGTTGACAGGACAGGCTGGAGTGGCGGGGATATCCGGGGAGATGCGGGATCATCCGGTATAATTGGCGGATTTCCGGCATCCAGTGGGCCGCGAGAGCTGCAAAAAGGCGTCGATGCTGTGTCTAGAGTGGGGTGCCATTTAGACGATGGCCTGACGGGACCGGCTGGAGTCAGGCCCATTTAGGCCTGCACCCTCTTAGGATGCTCTCAGGCGCAGATATCAGCCACTAAAGCGGCTCTGAAGGGCGCATGAGAGGCCGCTGAGCGCGCGCCGAACCGGGCGGAAGTGGGGTAATTGCGCGCCCAGTTCGCCGATCGCGGCGATCATCGACCTAAATGGCGGAAATCCGGGCCGCTGGGCGGATGTTGGTGATGATCCTGAGCGGTCGATCGATGCCGGAAGTGGGCGCGTTTTTTTAGCGGTCGTTAGAACGAACGAGCGAGCGGAGGATGCAAGGCGCACTGGCCCGTCACCACGCCATCGAGCAAAGGCGTCGACCGAATGAACAGCTGTTTTGTTCGGCTGATCACATATTTGGTATTGGCATCCTGAAAGATGACCAGGTCCCTGGTGAAGGCGCCTCTGAAGAGTTGGACTTCATAGGTCACGACGTTCACGACCGACACATTTGTTGTCGCCTCGTCAATAGTGACGTCGAGCTTAGGCTGGTCCTTAGTCGGAAGAGTGCAGCTGAGATAGATTGGCTCTGCCGATGCAGTGGCTGGTACCAGCAGGGCGGCGGCAATGATCAGCGCTCGTTTCATAATACCCCTTCAAAAATCGATGATGCGATGAACCTGACTGCATGGGCAACCTGAAGCACAATTAACAGCGCCAAACCAACCGCTTCGATCTGCAACAGTATCGAGCGCCGTGCGGCACTCATAGCCGCTTCACTACGGCAACGACGCGACCGATCAGGTGCAGCTCGTCTTGGCCGACAGGGTAATCGCTCACGTCCGGGTTATCGGAAACGAGCAGCACCGATCCGCCTGGTAATACCCGGACGCGCTTGATCATG
Source organism: Sphingomonas sp. 28-63-12 (assembly GCA_002281535.1). GTDB lineage: Bacteria > Pseudomonadota > Alphaproteobacteria > Sphingomonadales > Sphingomonadaceae > Sphingomonas. The sequence continues at coordinate 24,155 of NCGD01000049.1, read as the reverse complement.
CCGATCGAAGAGGCATGGACCGCCCAGAGTTGATCGCTAAGGCGCAACGCCTGCTGGCTCCGGTCGATCAGCACCAGGTCGTTGTGATGGATCGTCGGCTGCATCGAATCGCCAATGCCTGTGGCGAAATAAAGCTGGGCGAACGGCCCCTTCGTAAACTGGCGGATGAAGGATCGCGGAAAGCGCTCGATCGAGGTCTGGCTGGTGTCATCGTCCACATAGGCACCGCCCATGCCATAGCTGACATCCGACATTGCCACCTCGACAGTGTCACCCTGTTCTACCGGTGGCGCGCCATAGGGCGTGCGTCGGTCGCTGACGCCCCGATGGCCTGACGCAACATAGTCGGCATCAATGCCGAAAACGGCGACCTTTGCCAGATAATCCAACGTGATCGGCGATGTGCCATTTTCATAGGCGAGCTGAGTATTCTTATTGATTTTCGCGAGGTCGGCAAGCGCCCGCTGGCTTTTACCGACACGTTCGCGTTCTCCGCGTAGCCGCTGTGCCGCAGTCTCCGTCATCGCGAGGTCGACCTAAAAATCCAGGTTGTCTGTATGAATAAATTAGGGCATGATCCAATTATTAGGGACAGAAGATTGGATATGTGACCGATGGTCGTGGACCAGATGCACCCCGAAGACATCAAAGCGGCCATCAGAAAACGCTTTGGCACTGTCGGGCAGTTCGTTGAGCAAAATGGATTGCCGAAGACGGGCGTGAGCGACCTTTTCCGGGGCCGCACAAGCAAGCGGGTTCGTGATGCCGTTGAGGCGGTCGTGCGGGAGCAACGAGAGTCCATCAAGTTGGACGATAGCGGCAAGAAGGCCGGGGCGCACCGCAAAAGTGCAGGTGCCCAATGACGCATCCGCACGATCAGGTCTGCGTGTCGCCAGTCCGCATTGACGACGACGGTACGATCAAAATTTTCGAACGCCTTTATTGGTCTGAAGCGAGCGCCAAGCTGCCTGGCCGCATCGTGAAGGCGATCGTATCGCCATCGCCGTATGAGGAGATTGCGCTGCTGTCGCCGAGGGGCGCGCAGCTTTGCAATGCGCAGCTGCTGCAAGATACCGGCTGGGCTGACGCCGAAGCTGCGCGCGACGCGGCCTGGACTGTGGCCAAGCGAAGCATTCGTGAGGCGGCCGCCGAGGAAACGGGCGAGCAGCATGGGCTAATCGTTCGCCGGCGTGCGCAGCTCCTGATCGAGCTGATAGACAAGCGTGTCGATCGCCCCAACGTCCGACAACCGGTTTTCGCTTTCGGCAAGCTGTCGCATGCTTTCGGCTATGTCCATCAGTTGATCCGTCGCGCCTGGGGTCAGTCGCTCAAGCAGCCTAATCATTGCGAACAGCAGCGTGCGGCCGATCTGATGATTGACGGTGATCTGGCGCTGGCGATTTTCGATCATCGCCATCCGCTGTTCGAGCGTGAGCGTCATGGTTCCTCCAAGTCATCTGTTGGTGATCAGCGCACCGTCTATGTGAGGCCGCGAAATGAACGCTCGCGCTTCGCTGCTTTCGGGGGCCACCCTGTTCGAGCTCGCGCCGACGCTTGTCGATGAGGCCGACCGGATCGGTTTCCTGCATGAGGACAAGGCGGCGGCGCTTGGTCGGTTGATGGCCGTTGATGGCCAGCGCGATCCGATCAAGGTCGTTGCCAACAAGAAGAACCCGGCCAAGCCCTGGCGGCTGGTGACGGGCATGCACCGGCTGATCGGTGCGCGGATCGAGTGCATCCCTGTGTGGGCGATCGAAGTCAGCGGCACGCGTGAAGAGCTGGCCGATCTGGAGGCGTCCGAGAACCTGCACCGCCGCCCGCTGGCGCCGATCGAGCGCGCCAAGTTCACCGCCGCTTTGGTGCACGCTGCGCAGGAGCGGATCGCGCGGGAACATGGCGATATCAAGCAGCAAAAGCTGGCGGTGAAGGCCCGTTGGGACAGGGTTAAGCATGGCGAAAGCCGGGCCGAATCCGCGCTGACAGAGGAGGTTGGCGATACGTGTGCAAAGATTGCACACGTATATGGCTGGGCGGAATCGACCGGCGAAGCGCTCGGCATGTCGCGCCGGTCAATCCACAACGACCTGCAGCTTTACCGCCTGATCATCGAGCCATTTCCAACCCTTGCCGAGGCGCTGTCCAAGCATCCGGTGGTTGGCGAGAATGGGAAGCAGTTGCGCGATATCGCCCAGGTGAAGGACGAGGCGACACGCCGTCGCGTAATCGAGGCGCTGATCGACGACGCCGAGCTGAGCGCTGACATGGCGCTGGCGTCATGCGGCATCGGGCATGGCGGCACGGCGGCGACTCCTGTCGCGCATCAAAAGCATTTCAACGCGATCACCAGTGGCTGGGACCGGCTCGGCCAGCGCGAGCGCAGCATGTTCCTGCGCGAGCATTTCGTGCCGCTACTCACCCCAGGCCAGAAGCGCGAGTTGCGCGACCGCCTTGACGAGGAGCTGCGCGATGCGGGGTGACCTGTCCACCGGCCGCAAGCGCCACAGCCATCCCTATGACTGGTATGTCGACGAATGCTGGGTCGCGATGCAATTGTACCGCGCGCTTGGCGGGTTTGCGGCTGAAAAGGCTGCTGGAGAGGCCATCTGGGACCCGTCGGCGGGCCTTGGCAACACAATCGAGCATTTCCAGAACAACGGCCACGTCACTTTCGCGTCCGACATTGTCGAGCGGATCGATTACAGCCTGTTCAGCGCAACTGCCGCGCCGCTGCCCCAGTTCTTCTCGGCCGATTTCCTCGAAACAACGGCCGCGCCCGCGCGCTGCAGCATCGTCTGCAACCCGCCTTACAGCTACATCAAAGGCATCTCAGAAGCGTTTGTGCGGCACGCGCTTACGCTGTCGTCGCGCCGGGTGTGCGCGGTGCTGCCGGTGAAGTGGCTGACCAGCCAGGCCCGGTTTCACCTGTTCACCGATCATCCGCCGCAAGCCGTGATGATCCTGAGCCAGCGGCCATCAATGCCGCCCGGCGACATGATCGCCGCGATGGGCAACCGCGCTTTCAACGGCGGCGATTATGCCTGGTTCGTCTGGGACGTCACGCGCCCGACGCCGCGCCACGAAACGCGCACCATCTGGCTGCCCCCGCTCGACCGGCCCGACCTTCATCAGCCGATCGAGGTGTTGGCATGACGCCCGCCGATCAGCGCGCGGCGCTGCTGCGCTATATCTGGGGCTATCAGGTCGCGCATGGGGGCGTCTCGCCTTCCATCACGGAAGGCGCAAAGGCGATTGGCGCCTGCAGAAGCCAGGTTCCCCGGCTGCTGATCGGCCTGGAGAATGAGGGGTCGATTCGCCGCTTGCGCGGCCGGGAGCGGGCGATCCAGGTGGTGCGCCAGCCAACGCTGCCCCATCATGCGGGCAGGCCGCTGTCCACCGTGCCGTTTCGTGGGCGCTATGGCCGGTTGGTCATGGCGGAGGCCCGCTGATGGCCACGGCCCCCTGCCCGCCACGCCTGCGCGCCCTGGTCGATCTGGCGGCTGCGCTGAGCAACGTCCAGGCCGGGCAAATCCTTTCCAATCAACGCTGCGCCCCTGTCGCGCGGGCACGGTTCCCCGGTGTCTTTTCGCTCGTCAAGGGCGAGCTGGTCGGATCGCAGGGAAATGCCCTGATCTTCCAGCTCGACTTTACCCTTTCTGATCAACTGAGGAAAACCGCATGACACGCCGCAAATCAGGCGCTTCCACGCCTTCGCCCGAGGATCAGCAGCCTGAGGAACAGCAGCCCCAGCATGGCGGCAGCTTTGTGCGCCAGCCGGATGGCAAGCTGGAAGTGGTCGAACAGACCAAGCTCGTCGCTGACGATGATGATGGCGCAGATGATCAAGAAGGGGCAGCGGAAGGGGATGAAATCCCGCCCACTGATCCTGTCACGCCGGGCACGCCCCCAGGCGCACCGACCGAGGAGGCATAAATGTCGAAGTTCTGGAAATCGAAGACCATCCTGGCGAAGATGGAAACCACCTATGGCACCGATCCGACGCCGACTGGTGCCGCCAATGCCATCCTGGCCAGCGACGTCACCTGGTCACCGATGGAAGGAAGCGACGTCGCGCGGAATGTTGAACGCGGCTATTTCGCGGCGGACCCGACTGTGGCGGCCGAGCTGCGGTGCGTGCTGACTTTCACGGTCGAGCTGGTTGGTTCGGGGACGGCAGGCACCGCGCCTGCATGGGGCCCGTTGCTGCGGATGAGCGGCGTCAATTACTCCACGGTGCTGGCGTCGCGTTGGAGCGGCAACACCCTGTACTACAAATATCTGAAGCACTTTGGCGTCATCCAAGCCGGGAACAACGCGATTGGCACCGCCACGAGCCGACAGTTGATCCTGGACGTCAAGGATTACTGAGGACGGCCACAAACTCACCGGCTTCTAACCACCCGCTGAAACTGCAAACCTGAAGGAAATAATTATGGCATGGTATCGGACAGGAACAATCGCGGTGACGAATGGCAGCGCCACCGTCACCGGCACCGGCACAGCATTTGTCGCCAACGCGCAGGAAGGTCACGCGATCAACCTGCCAGATGGCCGCGCCTATGAGGTGTTGGCTGTTGGTTCCAATACCGTGATCACGCTGGGCTCGCCCTATCTCGGCAGCACGGCGAGCGGTCAGTCCTATTCGATCCAGCCTAATCAGGGCTTTGCGCAGTCGGCGGCGAGTGCCCTGGCAACGTTCCTGACGCAGTTCGGCAGCTATGTCACCACTGCGCTTGCGGGGAAGTTCGGTGATGGCACGGCCGGTGCGCCGGGGGTCAGCTTTGCGGCAGAGCAATCGACGGGCTGGTTTCGTCCAGCAGCCAACACTTTGGCAGCTTCAATCAACGGGACAGAGCGTGTACGACTCGATGCGAACGGCAATCTGCTAATCGCGACGACGACCAGCCCCACCATCGCGCGAGTTTACGTAGACAGCGCCGAGTCTAGATATCAGTCCCGCAACGCTACCTCGGGTGCCAACGGATATGCTGGCGCCATGACCACAAACCAATACCGGGTTGGTTGGGCCATCACAGCTACGCCCCTGATTTTCGGCAACAACGATACCGAACGACTGCGCATTCAGGAAGGTACTGGACACCTGTTTCCCGCAGCCGACAACGCACAAGCCAATGGCGGTGGTTCAAATCGCTGGTCTGTAGTCTTTGCCGGAACGGGCACGATCAACACCTCTGATGAGAGGGAAAAGGCCTGGCGTAGCGCACCAACTGAGGCTGAGCTTGACGCCGCGTGGGAGTGTTTTGAGGAACTTGGTTTCTACCAGTGGAATGATCAGGTCGCCGAAAAGGGTGATGCGGCTCGTTTTCACTTCGGCCCACGCGCGCAGCGGGTTTGGAGCATCTTCGCTCAACACGGGCTTGTTGATCCTATCGTTAATGGACAACCCGGCGCGACTCCCTATGCAGCGCTTTGTTTCGACTCATGGGACGATGAGTTTGAGACGATGCATGAGATCGGCGAAACCGTGCTGGAGACCCCAGTCGTTCAGCAGACGCGGGTCGCGGGCAACCGTTTTGGTTTCCGCCCTGATCAGCTTGACCGGTTGATGATGGCTGCGCTGAAGCGTGAGAGCGACCGGCAAGCAGCGAGGATTGCAGCGCTTGAGGCCGCGGCCAATGATTGATCCGATGCCAATGACTCAAAAGCCGATGAATCGCTCAGCTGAAAGCGAGGCACGGTAATGACTGCCGTCGATCCACTATTCGCCCAATGGTTGATGGACGACGGATATCGCCAGGTGTCGAACGATGCCACGCTTAGGGCACGGTGGGGCGATAAAGCACAAACCACAGAGCGCCTGACGACGATCGCCGAGCGGGCAGACGCCGTGACAGAGGCGGCGCGCCAGATTGCGTTCCTGGGCGGCAGCGGCCCGTTGGTGATTGAGGAGCATTCGCTGTTGGGTGAATGGGCACCCTATCTTGGCCGCGTGATCGCGTTGTCGATCGACCGGCTTGGCTATGATTCTGGCTTGAACGTCTTTGTCATCGGCGCAGCTGACGAAGCCAGCTCGGGCACGTCGACAGTCACCGTCGTGCGGAGATTGACATGAGCAACGTCCTGATCCTGTCCCCATCGCCGATCGCAGCGATTGCCGCGTCGCGGGGTAGCGGGGTGGCCAATCTGCTCACGCGATCACCCAAGGAAGTTTGGGCGGACAATGCTGTTGGCTCGGCGGCATCGATCGACATCGATCTTGGGTCGGTAACGTCGATCGACACGGTGTATCTCGGCTATGTGTCGCCAGCGGCGGCTGCCGCCACCTGGACGATCACGGGCGGAACGGGGGGCTATACCGAAAGCGTGATCAAGGCTTCGGGGCCGCTGCGGGCGATCGATACGGCGACGCGCGCGCCCGCCCGAACGCACGCGTTCTGGACAGGTGGGGCGGTGAATGTGCGCTATATTCGGCTTTCCATCACACAGCCGGCCGGCAGCGCGCCCCTGCGGGCCGGTATCGCGATGGTCGGCCGAGCGTGGCGGCCGATGTTCAACATGGAATTTGGCGCTGGTCGGCGCATCATCGATACCGGCACAGTTGCGGCGTTGCCCGATGGTGGCTTTGGCACGATCGAGGGTGTGCGCAAGCGGGAATTCAACTGGAGCCTGGGCGACCTCTCGCGCGATGAAACCGACGCGCTTGATGACCTGTTGGGCGATCACGGGGAGACGATTCCGCTGCTTGTGGTGGAGGACCCCGATGCCACCACCGGGCAACGCGCGCGCATCCATTACGGTCTGTTTGTTGCCCTGAAAGCCTTTGAGCGTTCGAACCCGGCGCAGACGAAGTGGCAGTTCACTTTTGAGGAATGGGTGTGACGGCCGCAACGTGATCCAATGATTTTCCCGTCGAAAAGGCGGGGGCAAAGGGCGCGGCAACGCCCTTCACGCAGGAGGAACCCTGCACCTCAGGCGCCAGCTGGCCGCCGTCGATCCCCGCCACCGGGCACCCCGGCGGTGTGGGCAGATAGGATGCAGAGATGACCAATTCGCAAACGCTGGTGCCCGTGGCACCCATCAAGCCGATCGCCGCCTATATCGGCGGCAAGCGCAACCTTGCCACCCGCCTTGTCGTCCGGATCGGCGCGATCGAGCACCGGGCCTATATTGAACCATTCGTTGGCATGGGCGGCGTGTTCTTCCGCCGTGATCGACGGCCGACGCTGGAAGTGATCAACGATATCTCGGCCGACGTCACCAATGTGTTCCGCATCCTGCAGCGCCACTATCAGCAGCTGCTCGACGTGATGAAGTGGCAGATCACGAGCCGGGCCGAGTTCGAACGTCTCGTCCAGGTCGACCCCGACACGCTGACTGACCTGGAGCGGGCGGCGCGGTTCATCTATCTCCAGCGGCTGTCGTTCGGCGGCAAGGTGGCTGGGCGCAATTTTGGCGTCAGCACGACATGCAGCGCGCGGTTCGACCTGACCAAGCTGGTGCCCGCGCTGGAGGACGTTCACGAGCGGCTGTCACCCGTTGTGATCGAGCGGCTGAACTATGATCGCCTGATCGAGAAATATGACCGGCCGCACAGCCTGTTCTATCTCGATCCGCCCTATTGGGGGTGCACCGATGACTATGGCCGGAACGTCTTCTCAGAAGGCGATTTCGAGCGGCTGAGCACCCTCTTAGAAGGCATTGATGGCCGCTTCATCCTGTCGATCAACGACACGCCCGAGGTGCGCGATATCTTCGGTAGATTCACGACGGAGGAGGTCGGCGTAAATTACCGGCTAAGCGGCCCCGCCACCCCGGCGCGCGAGCTGATCATCAGCAATGAATGAGCGATCAAGTGCTCCAGGTTGTCTTGTCCAAGACTCCAGAACCTTGCGCCGCGCTACAGCGTGCACCGGGGCAGGGACAATGCGGCAAAAGGCCCGCCTCGCCGGGCGATCAGACAAAGCCCTGGTTCCAGCTTGAGGGCGCGTAGTTGCCGATATTGGGCAGCACCGTCGCCATATCGCTCGCACCAACGCCGAACCAGCCGGCCAAGGTCGACGCATATTGATCGACCGCGATCGCCGGCAGCAGCCGCCCCTGCCCGACATCATCGGCGGTGTTGTTGCCGATCGCCGGCGGGGTGCCATAGAAGCGTTTGCCGTTGACGGCGCCGCCCGCCACGAAGTGCATACTACCCCAGCCATGATCGGAGCCGTCGTCGTTGGATTGCAGCGTGCGGCCGAAATCGGAGGCGGTGAACGTCGTCACCCGCTCCGATATGCCCAGCGAGACCGTGGTGTCGTAAAAGGCCCGGATCGCACTGGCGACGAGGCCGATCTGGGTGGGGTGCTGCGCGACCAGGCCGTCATGCATGTCAAACCCGCCGAGCGACACGAAGAATACCTGCCGCCGCGCGCCCAGCTCCTGCGAGACCGAGATCAGCCGCGCGACGATCCGGAGCTGATCGGCGAGGCTATTGCCGCTGGGAAAGAGCGGGAAATTGCTGACCGGCGCGCCGCCCAGCGCGGCGTTGACCTGGGCATAGGTATCGAGCGCGCGCTTGCTGACGGTAGCGTGTTCGCTGGACAGCAGATTGGTGTTGGTGCCGGTCATCAGTGATCGCAGCGTGCTGGCTGCGGTCGTCGAGCCGAACAATGTGCTGTTATTGTTGAGCAACGCGATCGGCCCGCTGGTGCTGACCGAATATTGAATCGCCGTCCGTCCGCTGAGGAATACCGCATTCCCGCTGGCATTGATGCAGGTGAGCGTTGCGGAGCCGTTGCCGCTCTGGAACAGATCGCCGATCCGCCCGCCCCAGCCCGACGTCGCGCCTTCGGGATTGGAGGCCTGCCAATAGCTTTGCTGGTCATTATGGCTGAATAATTTGGGCGGCAGCCGCACCGAATTATTGGTATATTGCGTCTTGGTCGTCGGCTGGACGAGCGTGCCCACATTGAGCACGACCGCCATCTTGCCCGCATCGAAGATCGGCAGCAAAGGCGCCATTGTCGGCGCCATCGCATATTGCCGGCCGCCAGGGAGCATGGTGGTGGGATTGAGCACGGTGCCCGCCAGTGATGCGCGGCTATGCGCCAGCCCCGATCGTGCGGCCGCGTAAAGGTCGTAGCTTGCCTGATCATAGGGCGGCAAGGTGTTGGCGTAATCATTGCCGCCATACATGAACACGCAAACCAGCGCCTTGTAATCGGCAGCCGTGGCTGCAGCCGCCTCGCCGATCGCAGCTAGGCTGGTGACGAAGGGGGTGGCGGCGCCAGCGAGGCCGAGGGCGGCAGAGCGCTTGATAAAGGCCCGGCGCGATTGATCACTGGTCATGGCCGTGCCTCTATTTCTGCGTGATATAATCGGGCGACGCGAGCGTCAGCAGGATGGCGGTATAGACACGATTGGCGGCGCCACTGGTCGCGGTGGTCGCGATACTGTCAACCGCCGAGCGGATCGCCGCCACCGTTGCTGCGCTCAGCTGCCCGGCGGCGAGCACCAGATTGACCTCGTTCACCAGGGCAGCGCTGTCGGACGCGAGCGCCAGCAGATCGGTATAGTCCGCGCGAACATCGCCCACCCCATTCTGGATCGCGCCCTGCATATAATTGACATAGGCGACCACGCTCAATTCGTTGGTGATCTGGAATTCCGGCCCGACCAGCCCGGCGGTCGCGATCGGCGTGTTGGGCGGCGCATAGCCGGGGCGGAAGAAATTGAAGACCGAGCTGCTGCGGCCGAACGATTCGGCGAGTCGCGTGCTCGAACTGCTGGTGTCGCCGATTGGCCAGAGTCCGCCGGTTGAGGTGGCGCCGGTTGCGCGCGCCCAATTGGTGAAGCGGATGACGGGCTCGCGCAACTTCCCGCTGCTGGCGGGGGTCAGCGTCGCGTCGCTGCGTGCTTCGCTATCGAGCAGGATCGCGCGGATCACGGCGCGCAAATCGCCGCGCGTCCCCGATCCGTTATCGGCAAAGACGGCGGCGACCCGGCCGACATAGGCAGCAGACGGATTGCTGGTGACGAGACGCTGGATAAGCTGTTTCGACACAAAGGGCGGGACATTGGGATGGGCAAAGATCGTATCGAGCGCGATCCCGACCGCCGCGATCCCCGTGGTACCGGCCGGCACCGAAGCACCGAGAAAGCTTGACGCGCCGGTCTCGTGTATGCCCGCATTGACGACCAACGGCCGGCGCAACCGATCGGGCGTGCTATTATCGCTCGAATCGAGCACCAGCCCGGTGAAGACACGCGCGAGCTGTGACACGTCATTCTGGGTATAGGTTTCGATCGGCTGACCGCCCGACATTTGCAGCGTCCCGTCCATATTGAGCCGGTACAGCCCGATCGTGAACAGCTGCATCAGTTCGCGGGCGTAATTTTCATCGGGCAACGCGCCTGTTGTCGTATTGGCGCGGCGATTGTTGAGAAAGGTGAGGTAAGACGCCATCCCCGCATTGGTGGTGACCTTGTCGAGCAGCGTGCGGAAATTGCCGAACGCATTGTCGAGCAACACATCGAGATAGGCGGCGCCAGCAAAGGCCTTCCATTGCAGCTGGATGCCGTCAATGCCGACGACCATCAGCTCGGCCAGCGCCATCCCGACCCGCTGGCGCAACTGGCCGGGCTCGCTGATGATCTGCCGCCAGATGCTGTTGTCATAGCCGCTCTGGCTGTTGATGAAGCTGGCGGCGCTATAGCCGTTGCTGACCAGCCAGTCCCAATGCTGCGTGCGAGGCCGGGTGATCTGCTCGGTGATCCAGCCATCGAACCCCATCGACTGGACCAGCGCAATATCTGCCTTGGTCGCGCCGAAACTCGCCTGGGCCAGAAAGCGGCTCGCCTGCACCGCGCTGATCGACGCCGATGTCGCCGTTGGCGTCGGGGTCGGCGTCGGCGTTGTCCCGGGCGTTGTCGATCCGCCGCCGCTGCACGCGGCCAGCGCGACCATGGGGACCAGCGCCGTTGTCAGGGCCAACGATGCTGCCGGCGGTCGGGCCGGCGATGGAGCAATGCTCGGCCCAGCATCGCCATGATCGTCGCCGCCGATCTTGAGATGAACCATGTCGGTCATCGCTGCCCCCTGCCTGCCATATCAATCCAATCTCCGGCGGTTTCGAGCCTAACGCGGCCAGATGAGCAAACCCTTCGCGGCTAGCGTTAAGCCAGCGCTCGCCTTATCCTCTTGGGCAGCGCAATTAGATAGCAGGAAAGGCGCGCGGATGCGGCGATGGCCTCTGGTAATTGGAGCGGCGGCATGCCTGATGCTGGCGGGGGCGGCGCCGGCGCCGTCGGCGCCGGTTGCCCTTGATCTGGCGGTGCGTGCCGCGATGACGAAAACTGGTGCCCGTGGCATCGCGGTGGCGCTGATTGGTCGCGGCAAGCCAGTATTCGTTCGCAGCTATGGCACGCGCAATGCCGCCGGTGCACCGCTTAACGCTGATACAATTATGTATGGCGCGTCGATCACCAAGGCGGTTTTCGCCTATATGGTGATGCAGCTAGTGGATGAGGGGCGGATCGATCTGGATCGCCCGCTTGCCGATTATCTCGCCAAGCCCCTGCCGGCCTATGGCAATCTCGATGCCTATGGCAATTGGGGTGATCTGGCCGGAGACGATCGCTGGCGGACCATTACCGCGCGCCATATCCTGACCCACAGCACCGGCTTTGCCAATTTTGCGTTTTTGGAATCAGACGGCAAGCTGCGCATCCATTTCGCCCCCGGCACCCGCTATGCCTATTCCGGCGAGGGCATGATGCTGCTGCAGTTCGCCATCGAGCGCGGGCTGGGCCTGGACGTCGGCGCCGAAATGCAACGGCGGGTGTTCGACCGATTCGGGATGGCCAATACCAGCCTGAAATGGCGGGCAGATTTCGCGCGCAATCTGGCCGATGGCTGGAAAAACAATGGCAGCATCGAGCCGCATGACGAACGCAGCCGCGTGCGCGCTGCCGGATCGATGGACACGACGATCGAGGACATGGCGAAGTTCGCCAGCGGCTTTATGCGCGGCGACGGCATCAGCAAGGCCGGTCGGGCCGAAATGCTGCGCGGGCAGTTGCCGATCACGACCCGACAGCAATTCCCGACCCTGCTGCCCGAATTGCCGCTGGCTGAACGCAGCAAAGGTTTATCGGCGGGCCTTGGCGTGGTGACCTTCGATGGCCCGCAGGGGCCCGGTTTCTACAAGGGCGGCCATAATGATTCGACCGCCAACACCTGGGTCTGCCTGAAGGCGAGCGAGCGATGCGTGATCATTCTGTCGAACGACGTCCGGGCGGAAAAGGCCTTCCCGGCCCTGGTCCGTGCGGCGCTGGGCGAGACCGGCGCGCCATGGCACTGGGAATATGGGCTACCGCAATAGGCTTAAGAGGAAGGTGGGGGGTTCTGTTGCCCGGCCCCCAGACCGTTAAGTCTTGGGTTAGGCCGCAATTGCGAGTGCTTCGTTATCGTTAGCACTTGTGGTTTTGAGCCTTTTACAGGTTACTCAGCCCGGGCAAAAGCAGCGCCTTTCAACACACGTCGATCCTGGTTCGGCCCCGTCATAACCCGCCCTTCCCGATCTTGGTCGGAGCCGGTTGTGGTGGAGCCGCCGGGTACTGCCCCCGGGTCCGCTGCGTCTATTTCACACTGCATTTTATCGCCATAGCCGGGCGAACCCGGCAATCCCGATATAGGCACTATGCAATAAATGAAAAGGCCGCCTTTCACTCGCCACAAACTCGGTTCATAAGTGTCCAATTATGTTGACGCAGCGTTCCCGCTACGCGCTCCGCGCGATGCTTTTCCTGGCAGAGGCCCCCAAGGGCTCGCCGCCAATCCCGATGAACCGCATTGCCGCGGCAGCCAATGTGCCGCGCAAATTCCTGGAGCTGATCCTCGCCGACCTGCGCGAGGCGGGCTTTCTGCACAGCCATCGCGGCAAAATGGGCGGATACTGCCTGTCACGCCCGACCCATTTGATCTCGCTGGGTGAAATTATCCGGGTGATCGAGGGGCCGCTCGCGCTGGTCCCCTGTGTGAGCCGCACCGCCTATCGCGCCTGCGCCGATTGCAAGAGCGAGGCCGATTGCGCGATTCGCCACGCGATGATGCGCGTGCGCGACGAGACCGCGCGGATTCTCGACGGCACCAGCCTGGCCGATGCAATCGCCGAGGATCTGGCGGCGGCTTAGGCCGTGCCGCTTTTCTTCAATTCGTCCCTGATTTCGCGCAACAAGGTGATGTCGGCGGGTTCTGCGACCGGCTCGGCGGGCGCCGCTTCGGGCTTGGGCGTGAGCCGGTTCGCCGCACGCACGATCAGGAAGATGATGAAGGCGAGGATCAGGAAATTGATCAGCACCGTCACGAACGCGCCATAGCCAAGCAGCGGCACGCCCGCTGCCTTGAGCGCAGCGTAATCGCCGAGAGACCCCTTATACGTGGCGGGCACGGCGCCAAGCCGGAGAAAATAGCGGGTAAAATCGAACCCGCCGAACAGCGCGCTGACAATCGGCAGGATGACATCTTCGGTCAGCGATTTGGTGATCGTTGCGAATGCCCCGCCGATGATGACCCCAACCGCGAGATCGAGCACATTGCCTCGGGCGATAAATTCCCGAAATGCCTTGAACATCCCACTCTCCGATACGATGTGTGTTGCGCGACTAGAACGCCTAATGCCGATTTGCCTTGGGCAAGTGACGGCGGCTCGGCTAAAAGGTCAAGGATTAAGGTTTTGGGATTAAGGGTCTGGAGGGATCATCACCATGAAGTTTCGCCTGATACTGGCACTTGCCGGTGCCGCCATGCTGTCCGCCTGCGGGCTTAACAGCGTCCCCACTGCCGAGGAAGCCGCCAAGGCGCGCTGGGCCGATGTCCAGAATGAATATCAGCGCCGCGCCGACCTGGTGCCCAACCTTGTCGCGACGGTGAAGGCCGCCGGCGCGCAGGAAAAGAGCATCCTGGTCGAGGTGACCCAGGCGCGGGCCGCCGCGAACAAGGTCAACGTCTCGGCGAGCGACCTAAACGATCCAAACAAGGTGCAGCAGTTCGAACGCACCCAGGCCGCGCTCGGCCTGTCGCTCCAGCGGCTGCAGGAAGCTTATCCTGAGCTGCAATCGCAGGAGGGCTATAAGACACTGCAATCGCAGCTGGAGGGCACCGAGAACCGCATCACCATCGCCCGGCGCGATTATAACGGCGCGGTGCAGGCCTATAATACCCGCATCCGCACCTTCCCCGACGCGATCGGCGCATCGCTGATCTATGGTGCCAAGCCGCTGGTGCCCTTCGCCGCCACCACCCCGGGGGCGGACACCGCGCCAAAGGTCAACTTCAACTGATCCGCATGTTCGCCTTTATCGCCGCGCTGTTCCTTTCGGGCGGCGCGGCGACGGCACAAACTTTCCCGCCGCTGACCGGGCAGGTGGTGGATGCCGCGCATATCCTGAATCCGGCGCAAATCGCCGCGCTGACCGCCCAGTCAGCGGAGATCGAGAAGACAACGACGCGGCAGTTCATCGTCGCAACGATCCCCGATCTGCAGGGCTATCCGATCGAGGATTATGGCTATCGCCTCGGCCGCGCATGGAAGATCGGGCAGAAGGACGCCAATAACGGCATCATCCTGATCATCGCGCCCAATGACCGCAAGGTGCGGATCGAGGTTGGGTACGGGCTTGAGCCGATCATGACGGATGCGCTGTCGAGTCAGATTATCCGCAACACGATTCTGCCCAGGTTCAAGGTCGGCGACTTGCCCGGCGGGATTATCGCGGGGGCAAGCGAGATCGCCACGCAAATGAAGCTGCCGCTTGAAGCTGGCGAGGCGCGGGCGGCGGCACTGGCCAAGCAAAACCCCAAAGCGGCCCGATCGAAGGACAGCCCCGGCGACTGGGTGGTGGCGATCATCGTCATGCTCATCATCTTCTTCGTCGTGCTGCCAATGCTGTTCGGGCGGGCAGGCGGGCGGCGCTATCATGGCGGTGACGTGGCCGGCACGGTCGGCAACGTTATCCTGTGGTCTGCGCTCAACAGCCTGTCTGACCGCGGCGGCGGATCGGGCTGGGGCGGCGGGTCGGGCGGCGGCGGGTCCGATTGGGGCGGCGGCGGCGGCGGGTCGTTCGGCGGCGGCGGATCGTCGGGGAGCTGGTGATGCGCAAACCCACCTCTGACGAGCGCCGCAAGGTCGGTGAGGCTGTCCACGCAGCCGAGGCTGGAACATCAGGCGAAATCGTCACCATCATCGCCGAGCGCTCCGATGCCTATCATGATGTCGGGCTGCATTATGCGGTGCTCGCGGCGCTGCTGATGCCGCTTTTCTTTGCCGCCTGGCCCGGATTGCTGATCAGCCTTGTCGATCGCGTTTCGGGCGGATGGGGCGGCACTGGGGCGCGCGACCTGATGCTAATCGCCTTTGTGACCATGACATTGGCCTTCCTCGGCGTCCGCTATGGCCTGGCCTATATGCCGCTGCGGCTGTGGTTGACACCCAAGGCGACGCGACGGCGGCGGGTGCGGCGGCGCGCGATCGACCTGTTCAAGGTCGGCACCGAAGCGCGGACCGCCGGGCGCACCGGCATCCTGATCTATCTGTCGCTCGGCGAGCGCATGGCCGAAATTGTCGCCGATGAAGCGATTCACGCCGTGGTTGCCGATGACGAATGGGGCGCGGCAATGGCAGCAATGATCGTTGAGGTCCGTGAGGGCCGAACTGCCGACGGCATGATCGCCGCGGTTAGCCGGGTCGGCACGTTGCTTGCCCAGCATCTGCCGCGCGCCGATGACGATGTGAACGAATTGCCCGATCGGCTGATCGAGCTGTGACAGCCACCACGGTGTGGCAGGGCAAGTTTCTGGCCGTCAAGCTGGATGGCACCTGGGAATATGTGTCGCGCGCGCGGGGCATACAGGCGGCGGTGATCCTGGCGATCGATGAAGGCCATGTCATCCTGGTCGAGCAATATCGCGTGCCGTTGGGGCGGCGCTGTCTGGAACTCCCCGCCGGGCTGGTCGGCGATGAGATGGCCGGCGAAGCGGTCGAGATTGCCGCCAGTCGCGAGCTTGAGGAGGAGACCGGCTATCGTGCCGACCGGATCGAGCCGATCGGCTTTTTCCATTCCTCGCCCGGTATGGTCTCCGAGGGGTTCACCCTCGTGCGCGCCCTTGGGCTTACTCAGGTCGGCGCGGGCGGCGGGGATGCCGGGGAGGAGATCACGGTTCACCGTGTCGCGCTGAGCACCCTGCCCGATTTTATCGCGGCCAAACGCGCCGAGGGGCTGGCGATGGACGTCAAGCTGCTATTGCTGCTCGGTCAGACCTTGCTCGCCTGTGCCTGACCCTGTTCGAAACTCAGTCGATCCCAATAGCCGCGCTGAAATTCGATCAACCCGTCAATGACATGGAAAAAGCCGCAACCGCGCAAGCCGGTCGGGTCATGCCATTCGAGAATCGCCCATTCGCCATCCTCGAACAGATTTTCGGGGACGCAGTGCATCGTCGCGGTCGCGAATTCGCGGGTGAGCATCGCGATGATTGCCGCTCGGCCAATCACCGGATCGGTAACCACCTGATGATTGATCGCCTCTTCGTGATACAGTGCTGCCAGCCGATCGAGATCGCGTGCGTTAAACGCCCCGACCCAGGCCTTGACCACCGCACGCGGCGTCAACGGAAATTATCGGCATAGGCCTGGAGCTTGAGGCTGCGTTCGGGCGCGGGCACGACGTGAAAGCTGATCCCCTCGCGCGCTGCATAATCCTGCGCTGCCGCCAGCGTCGGGAAGGTCATCCGCAGCTGATCGCGGGTATCGCCCGAACCGGCCCAACCGGTCAGCGGATCGGGCTGCTTGGCCTCGGTCGGCTCGAATTCGAGCACCCACAAGTTGGTCCGGGCGCGGCCGGACTGCATGGCATTTTTGGGGCGCTGATAGATGCGGGCAGTGGTCATGACGCATCCCTTATCGCGGTTGACACCGGCGCGCATCAGCATTTTTGGTCCTGAGCGTTGCATTGGCGTTGGCCGGATCATCGGGCCAAGGGTGGCGCGGATAGCGGCCGCGCATCTCGCGCGCGACATCGCCCCAGCTGCCCGCCCAGAAACCGGGCAGGTCCCTCGTCGTCTGGATCGGCCGGCCGGCCGGCGATGTCAGGCTGAGCACCAGCGGCACGCGGCCATCGGCGATCATCGGGTGCTGCGCCAGCCCGAACAGCGCCTGCGGGCGAAGCTCGACAGTGGGGCCAGCCTCGGCGCCATAGTCAATCTCGTGGCTGCTCCCTGCAGGCGATTCGAAGCGCGGCGGGGCAAGCCGATCGATCGCACGTATCGCCTCCCATCCGATCATATTTTGAAACGCCGCGCTAAGCACGCCGGCTTCGATCTGGTCGAGGCGCCGCTTGCCCTCCAACACCGGCACCAGCCATTCTTCCGCCCGGGCGAGCAGGGCGGCGTCGTCAAGCGCTACCTGGGGAGCCCCGTGCGCGGCGGCGAATTGCGCACGCATGCGCAGCGCGGCAGCGGTGTTTGACCAGGGCAGCAGCGCGAGGCCATGGGCACGCAGCCCTTCGAGCAAGGCGGCTGCGATCATGGCGGGGTCAGCCCCCGAATCGGGGCCGCTGTTCAGCTTGATCGCACCCAGCCGGCGTTCGCGGCTGGTCTGAACGCCCCCTGTCGCTGGATCGAAGCGGACAATGCGGCGGATCTCGATCCGGTCGCCGAATAGCGCCTCAACCTGCGCCGGATCGATCGCCGCAGCAGAAAGGATGCGCGCGCCCGCCGCCATCCCCTGCGTCTCGGCAACAGCCAGCCATTCGTTACGGGCAAGAGCGGTGATCGGGTCGAGCTTGAAGCCTCGTCCACCGACCGAGGCCCAAGTCTCGCCCGACGATTCCCGCCTGCGTGCGACGCGATCGGGAAAGGCGAGCGCGATACAGGTGGCGGCATCATCTGCCATGCCGGCAAGCGGCGCTGCGTTCACCAACCCCGCCCAGCGCCGGGCGAGCCGCCGTGCATTGTCGGCGCGGGGGCCGCGCTCGGTTCGCCAGCGGCGCAGGCGGCTCTCCAGATCGGCCTCCGGACCGCCCAGCCCGCGCTCGCCCAGCAGCACCGCGAGTTGAGCGGCAACCGATGCCAGCCCCAATTTGCCAGCCTCGATCAGCATATGGCCGAGCCGGGGCGAGAGTGGCAGCGCGGCGATCGCCTCGCCATGCGGGGTCGGCCGGCCATCATCGTCGATCGCGCCCAGCGCGGTCAGCCGCGCGCGCGCCTCTGCAACCGCAGCTTCGGGGGGCGGATCGATCCAGGCGAGTCCACGCGGATCAGGCACCCCCCAGCGCGCGCAATCAAGCGTCAGCGCCGATAGATCGGCTTCGAGGATTTCGGGCGGATCGAAGCGCGGCAGGCCCGCCGTCGCCGCCTCTTCCCACATGCGATAGGCGACCCCTGGCCCCTGCCGTGCGGCGCGGCCGGCGCGTTGCGTGACCGAGGCCTGGCTGGCGCGTTCAGTCACCAGCCGGGTCATGCCCGCCGCGCGATCATAGCGCGGGCGGCGCGCCAGCCCGGAATCGACGACGATGCGAATACCATCGAGCGTCAGGCTGGTTTCGGCGATCGAAGTGGCGAGCACCAATTTGCGCGCACCCTGGCGGCCTGGCGCAATCGCGGCGCGCTGCGCGGCAGGATCGAGGCTGCCATGCAGGCGGTGGAGGACGATATCGTCGGGCAGGCCGGCGAGCCGCTCGGCGACGCGTTCGATCTCGGCGACGCCGGGCAGGAAGGCCAGCACCCCGCCCTCTCCGTCGCGCAATGCTTGACGGATCGCCGCGGCCATCTGATCCTCGATCCGCGCTTCGCCCGCCCGCCCGATATAGCGCAGCGTGAGCGGGTGGCTGCGCCCTTCGCTTTCGACAACGGGCGCGCCGTCCTGGGCCCCGGCGCCCATCAGCGCAGCAAAGCGCGCGCCATCAAGCGTGGCCGACATCGCGAGCAGCCGCAGATCGGGCCGGAAGCCGGCCTGCGCATCGAGCGCCAGCGCCAACCCGAAATCGCTGTCGAGGCTGCGTTCATGCACTTCATCGAACAGCACCGCCGACACGCCGCTAAGCTCGGGATCGGCCTGGATGCGGTTGACGAAAATCCCCTCCGTCATCACGGTCACCCGCGTGCGCGCCGAACGCTTGCTGTCCATGCGGGTGGCATAGCCATAAGTGCCGCCGACATTTTCGCCGGCCTGATCCGCCATCCGCTCCGCTGCTGCGCGCGCCGCCAGCCGGCGTGGCGACAACAACAGTATTTCACCGCTGCACCACGGCTCGCCAAGCAGCGCGGGGGCGACCGCGGTGGTCTTGCCCGCGCCCGGCGGGGCGACCAGCACAGCGTTTGGCTGAACGCGCAAGACAGCGAGCAAATCGGGCAAAACCGCATGAATGGGGAGCGCGTTGGTCATCGGCCTCATCGGGATAAAACCGCCCGTCGAGAATATCTCGCAGCCGGCCCTCCGCGTCCTAGTATCTCATAGGGGGGCGATGATAGGGGGCGGATCGATCATCGACAGGAACGCCCATGGCAGAGCACGCCGATCACGGCCATGAACATCATTCCGGGCTTGGACATCGGCATGGACATGGACATGGACATGGACATGGGCATGGGCATGCCCATCTACCAGCCACCCATGACCGCGCCTTTGCGATCGGCATCGCGCTCAACATTGGCTTTGTGGTGGTCGAGGCGAGCTTTGGCTTTGCCGCCGATTCGGTGGCGTTGCTGGCCGATGCCGGCCATAACTTGTCCGACGTGCTCGGCCTTGCCATTGCGTGGGGTGGAATATCGCTGGCCCGCGCGGCACCATCCAAGCGATTTACTTATGGTCTGCGTGGCTCGTCGATCCTGGCGGCGTTGCTCAACGCGCTGCTGCTGCTGGTTGCGCTTGGCGCGATCATCCTCGAATCAATTCACCGTTTCGGGGATCCCGCGCCGGTCGCCGGCACCACGGTTTCGGCGGTGGCGGGCGTCGGCATTATCATCAACCTGGCCACGGCCTTGTTGTTCGCGCGCGGCCGGCACGGTGACATCAATATTCGCGGCGCCTATCTCCATATGGCGGCGGATGCGGCGGTGTCAGCCGGGGTCGTCGTCGCCGGGCTGGTAATCTGGCAGACCGGCGCGACCTGGATCGATCCGGCCGTCAGCCTGGTGATTGCCGCACTGATCTTTTGGCAGACTTGGGGCCTGCTGCGCGAATCGATCGAGAGGTCGCTATCAGCCGTGCCGCGCGCGCTCGATTATGACCGGATCGAAGCCGCGCTGTCGTCGCTGGAGGGTGTAGCCGATACGCATGATCTCCACATCTGGCCGATGAGCACAACCGAAACCGTGCTGACCGCGCATCTGCTGATCCCCGGCGACCATCCCGGTGACGTTTTTCTCGCCAGCGCACAGGCGATGCTGCACGACAGGTTCGGAATCGCCCATGCGACCTTGCAGATCGAACGCGACCGCGCCTGTTTCTGCACGCTACACCCGGCAGCGCCATAGCGCTTCAATAAGCGCGCGCGATCGCGAATTCGACCGCTTCGACCATCGCCGCCTTGGCCTTGCCATTGGCGAAGCAGCCCAGCGAATCGATAGCGCGCTGGCCATAATGGCGCGCACGGGCAAGCGTGTCATCGACCCCGCGTGACGACTGGATCAGCGCCACAGCATGGGCAAGATCGGCATCAGTTGCCCGCCGGCCCTCGATCGCGTCCTTCCAGAAGGCGCGTTCTTCGGGGTTGCCGCGCGCATAGGCGAGAATCACGGGCAGCGTCACCTTGCCCTCGCGGAAATCATCACCCGCATCCTTGCCCATCGTGCCGGCGTCGGAGACATAGTCGATTGCATCGTCGACCAGCTGGAAGGCGATACCCAGATTGCGCCCATAGGTATCGAGCGCGATTTCTTCCGAATCAGGGCGCTCGGCGACGACGGCCGACACCCGGCAGGCTGCCGCGAACAGCGCCGCCGTCTTGGCGCCGATAATGTCGAGATAGCGTTCCTCGCCCAGTTCGATCAGGCGCGTCGCGGTCAGCTGGTTGACCTCGCCTTCCGCGATCACCGCGCTGGCCTGGCTCAAAATCTTGAGCACTTTCTGGCTGCCATCCTCGACCATCAGTTCAAAGGCGCGGCTGAACAGGAAATCGCCAACCAGCACCGTTGCCGGATTACCCCAGATATTATTGGCAGTCCGCCGCCCGCGCCGCAGATCGGAGCCGTCGACGACATCGTCGTGCAGCAACGTGGCGGTGTGAATGAATTCGACCGCCGCCGCCAGCCGGTGATGGCGCGTGCCGGTATAGCCGAGCAACGCCGCGCTCGCGAGCGTCAGCATCGGCCGCATCCGCTTGCCGCCGCCTGCGATCAAATGCCCGGCCAGCTCTGGAATCAACGGAATTTGCGACTGCATGCGATCAAGGATGACCGCGTTGACGAGGTTCATGTCCATCGCCACCAGAGATACCATCGGATCGAGGGACGGCTGCGGCCGTGGATCGATGCGGTGGATGGTCGCGGTCATAGTCTCGCGATGTGGCGGCTTGGCATGGCAAAGGCAAGAGGATGCCGCTTGCACGGCGGTGCCTCCCCGCCCAAAAAGGGCACCAGACCGCAAAAAGGAAGCGCATCTTGCCGGACGAAACGCTCAGCAGTTATCGCCAGAGCATCGACAATATCGATGCCGCGCTGGTTTTCCTGCTCGCCGAACGCTTCAAGGTGACCCAGGCGGTGGGCCGCCATAAGGCCACCCACGGCCTGCCACCCGCCGATCCGGGCCGCGAAACCGCGCAAATCGCCCGGCTCCGGGCGCTGGCCAATGATGCACAGCTCGATCCCGAATTTTCAGAGAAATTCCTGCGCTTCATCATCGACGAGGTGATCCGCCACCATGAAAAGCTGCGCGACGCCTGAGGCCCGGAGTCCATCGATATCTTTATTGCCGAGGCCCGGATTCAGCCCTGATCGCCCGACACCGTCCGCCGCCGCAATGCGCGGACTTCCTGCGCCTGCCAGACCAGCATCGCTGGAATGCCGATCGAGACGTCGCGGGCGCGCTTGACCAAAGACAAAGCAAGGCCTGCGCTGGGCGGCAGGCCGAAGATCGGCCCGAGCAGGACATAAGCCGCCTCCTGCACACCGATCCCGCCGGGAATCGCGAAGGCGACCGTGCGTAGCGTGAAGATCAACGCCTCCAGCGCGAGCAACGCACTGATCCGCATCTGGAACCCCATCAGCCACAACGCGACCCAGGCACCGAACGCCGCGAAAATCCAGGCGACGAGGTGGAGCAGAAAGGCCAGGATCACCCTGCCCCGCAACCGGTAAATCGCGTCGAGCTCAGCCGTCAGCGCCGTCATCGTCGCCACCGATCCGGGCAACAGGCGCCCGGCCAGCCCCTGCGCCATCTTGAGCACCGGGCGCTGGGCAAAGGCAAAGCCGGCCATGATCGCCGCGAGCACGGCAGTGCCTCCAAACACCATCGGCAGTACATCAGGGCCATGCCCGTTGCTCGACAGTGCCGTCGCCAGCATCGCCACGCCGAACAGGGTGAAGGCCAGCTGCGCGGCCAGCTCGGTGGTTTGGTCGGCAATCAGCGAAGCATAGACGAGGCTTGAGCGAATATCGCCAGCAATCGCCGTCCGCGCGCCGATGACAAGGCCACCAAATTGCGAAAAGGGCAGGACATCGGTCGCGCCTTCGCGCGCTGTCCGTGCCCAGGCGAAAGTGCCAAGCTGCGCCCGCGATATTCCCGGCGCGACCGCCAGCCAGGCTGCACCCAGCACCGTCAGGCACAGGCCGGACCAGCCCATGAAAAGCACAAAGCCGAACAGTCCGATCCGCGACACACCTGCGATGACCTGCGCGAAGCCGGTCTGCCCGATCAGCCAGACGGCAGCGGCCAGACCGATGACGGTGAGGAGGAGGGCGAGATATTTCAGCATAACAGCGCCCTGGAGCGATCCGTTCCCCAGCGAAAGCAGGGGTCCAGAGTATCAAAGGACATTGCTTGGGGCTCCGGCCCCCCGCATGCGCGGGGGAACAGACCGCGAAAAATGCTCAGCGCGCCCTACGCCGCCTCGGTATTGCGGTTCTTCAGGAAGTCGAAAAACTCCACGCCCTCGCGCAGGCGCCGCTTCATCATCGTCGGACTGGTTGCCATTTCGGCGACGATCGCGCCGACCTTTGACGGACGGAAATAGAATCTCTTGTAGAATTCGGCGACCGATTCAAAAATCTCGTCGCTCGCCAGATGCGGATAGGTCAGCTGCGCGATCTGCCCGCCGCCATCCGCCACCAGATGATCAGTGCCGTCGAACCAGTTATTCTCGATCGCCTGCTTGTAGAGGAAGGTGCCGGGATAAGGCGCCGCCAGCGACACCTGGATGGTGTGCGGGTTCACTTCCTTGGCATAGGCGATCGTTTCCTGGATCGTCTCCTTGGTTTCGCCCGGCAGGCCCATGATGAAGGTGCCGTGGATCTTGATGCCCAGCTTGCGGCAATCCTTGGCGAACTGCTTGGCGACTTCGATGCGGAGGCCCTTCTTGATGTTGTGCAGGATCTGCTGGTTGCCGCTTTCATAACCGACGAGCAGCAGGCGCAGGCCATTGTCGCGCAGGATCTTCAGCGTGTCATAGGGCACGTTGGCCTTGGCATTGCACGACCAGGTGACGCCGAGCTTGCCGAGTTCGCGCGCGAGTTCTTCCACGCGGGGCAGATTGTCGGTCAGCGTATCGTCATCGAAGAAGAGTTCCTGCATCTGCGGGAACTCCTTCAGGACATATTTCACTTCCTCGATGACGTGCGCGATCGAGCGGACGCGATAATTATGCCCGCCAACCGTCTGCGGCCACAGGCAGAAGGTGCAGCGGCTCTTGCATCCGCGCCCGGTGTAGAAGCTGACATAGGGGTGCTTCAGATAGCCGATGAAGTAATTCTCCATCTTCAGATCGCGCTTGTAGATCGGCGAGACAAAGGGCAGCGAATCCATGTCCATCAGGACTTCGCGGTCCTCATTATGGATCACGAGGCCATCATCATTACGATAGCTGATGCCCTTGATGTCGGCGAAGGGGATTTCCTTGGCGACATCGAGAATGGTGAAATCAAATTCATTGCGCGCGACGAAATCGACCGTGGGGGCATGTTCCATCGCCCAGGCGGCATCGACCGCGACAGTCGCGCC
>NCGD01000011.1 GCA_002281535.1 Sphingomonas sp. 28-63-12 | reverse complement strand
CTAAGCTATTGCGTCTTAATTTGATTGCATCATCAATAATCGCCGTGGTCGGCATTTTGGCGCTCGTAAGACTATATTTTTGAGCCCTTCGTCATCCTTCGACCAGAAAAAATAGAATCCATTGCGCGAGCCTGATCGGTCAAGTCCGTTGCGACCGAAAAAGAAGGCTGCCCCCCGGTGGTCCGCAAAAATGCTACCGGGGCCCCGTCAGGCGTTTACAATCATTGCGGCTATCTTCTCGGCACAAGCTATATCAAAAATTTCGAAGCGTTGCGTATGGCGGGCAAAGGTTTTTTTCCACATACCTTTCGGTCGGGCCAGTCCTGCACCCAGCCCCTGTGCGCCGTTCAATTTTCGCTGCATCCGAAACATCTTCTCGAACGACCGATCGAAACGCGCAAGCCGTTCAACGCGGTAGGCCAGCTTTAAAGCCTTCCGGCTGGCAAACCGCGAGCCCTCCGGCGGCAGAAGCAATATGCGAGCCCGCTCGTTCGTCACCGGGCAACGAAACCACCACCGATGCCCGCCAAAATGCTGAGCTACCGCGACAAGAGCGATCGATTGATTTATTGCTCCGCTGCTGACGGTTAGGTTTGCGCCATGCGCAGTCCGCAAATCTAGTCGAAATCGCGCCGATCGGACAGGCGCTCCACTATCGGCCCAATGGATTTCACCACTGCCTACCTGACCAGCGGCGATCGGCCCCAAGCGCATGAGCCAGGCCAGGTCAAGGGTTAGGCAATCCTCCACCAGCCGCTTGATCATTGCCGCTTCCCGCATCGCCCAAATCATCTGAGAAGTTTGGTATAGCACCGCTCAGACGAATTTGCTCCGGCTGATTGCTATCTGATTGCTGAGCTGCACTCGCCGACCTGCGAATTGCTGCCGACACGAGCTAAATCATTGATTTTATGGTGGACGCACTTGGGCTCGAACCAAGGACCCGCTGATTAAGAGTCAGCTGCTCTACCAACTGAGCTATGCGTCCATCTCCGGAGCGAGGGTTGGGCGCCATGGCGGGCGCGCTCGCGATCGGAGGTGGGCGGTTAGCACCGGCTTGCGGGGATTGCAAACCCCTTTGCGCCGCTTTTTCTACCAGCGGACAACTTGCCGGTTCTGGCGGTCAATCGACATCAAAATGCCGAGGCAGATCAGCACCGTCATCTGGGCCGAGCCGCCATAGCTCACCAGTGGCAGCGGGATGCCAACCACGGGGGCCAAGCCCATGACCATCAACAGATTAATCGCCACATAGAAGAAGATCGTGCTGGCCAGACCCGCTGCCGCCAGCCGGGCAAAGCGGGTCTGGGCGCGCATCGCCACGCTGATTCCCCAATTGATCACGAGGAAAAAGGCGAGGATCAGCAGCAGGCCGCCAAACAGGCCCCATTCCTCCGCCATAGTAGCGAAGATGAAATCGGTATGGCCTTCGGGCAGATAATCGAGGTGGCTCTGGGTGCCGTTGAGGAAGCCCTTGCCGAAAATGCCGCCCGAGCCGATCGCGATCTTGGACTGGCTGATATGATAGCCGGTGCCAAGCGGATCGCTTTCCGGATTGAGGAAAACGAGAATCCGGTTGCGCTGATAGCCGTGCAGCAGGAAATTTACCGCCAGTGGAATCGCCGCCGCCAGCGCAAGCGCGCCGCCAATGAACAGGCGCAGCGGGACGCCGGCGAGAAACATCACCGTCACGCCGCCGCCGACGATCATCAACGCGGTGCCGAGATCGGGTTGCTTCATCACCAGCAGGGCCGGGATGCCGATCAACACCGCCGCCGGCCAGATCGCACCGAAGCGCCGGGTTTCATTGGGGGGCAGAAGATCATAGAATTTGGCGACGGCGAGCACGATCCAGGGCTTCATCAGCTCGGAAGGTTGCAGCCGGATGCCAAGGCCAATATCGAGCCAGCGCTGGCCACCGCCGCGCACGGCGCCGATCAGTTCGACGAGCAGCAGCAGGAAGACAAGCAGGCCATAGCCGGGCAGGGCGATCGAGCCCCAGATGTTCTCGCGCACGCGCGACAGCACGACGGCACCGGCCAGAAAGGCAAACAGCCTGATGCCTTGTGGGAGTGCCCAGGGGCGCAGCGATCCGCTGGCTGCCGAATAGAGGATAACCAGGCCGAAACAGCCGATGCCGAGCACCAGCAGGATGATCCGCCAAGGCAGCTGGGCCAGCGGGGCCGGCACAAATTCATATTTCGAACTCATGGCTCGGGCGACTCTGTCGAGCCCTCAGCGGCAATCCCGCCTTCGCTGGTGTTGCCGACAATCGCTGCTGTTGTGTTGCTTGCTGCTGCGGCTGCGGTCACCGCGGGCGCCTCGGTAGCAGCGGTCGCATCGGCCTCTGTCGCCGCCGCTGCAGCGGCCGCTGCCGGCGCCGCATTGGTTGCCAGGCGATATTCCTCGGCATTGGCGGCCATGCGCGTGCGGATATCGCCGCCCCAGCTCGGCTCGATCTCGGCCAGCGACGCGATCGCCCGATCACGATCGAACAAATAGGTCATGATGTCTCGGCCGATCATCGGCGTGTCGAGGTTGCGGACGGTATGGCCGTTATGTTCGAGCACGATCGCGGCTGCATAGCGCGGATTATCAGCCGGTGCGAAGCAGACGAACAGGGCGTGATCGCGCAGCTTGAAGGGGAGCTGACCGTTTTTGAGCACGCCCGATGCGCGTTCGGACTGCGTGATGCGGCGCACCTGGGCGGTGCCGGTCTTGGCGGCCAGCGCCACCCCTGGAACCAGCAACTTGGCCGCGCCACCGGTGCCGCCTTCGTTGACGACGCCGTACATCGCATCGCGGACCCGGGCGAGATGCTCGGGATCGATGCCGAGCGGTGGTGCCGAGCGCTGCACCTGTTCGGCGAGGATGGTCGGCTGCAACTGCCGGCCCGAGGCTATGCGCGAGGCCATCACCGCCAGCTGGAGTGGATTGGCAAGCACATAGCCCTGGCCGATCGACGCATTGAGCGAATCTGCGACCGTCCATTGCTCTTTGTATTTGGCAAGCTTCCAGGCCGGGTCTGGCATCGTGCCGAAGCGTTGCGAGGCGAAGGGGAGATCGAATTTCTGCCCCAGGCCGACCAGTCGCGCGATCGGCGCGATCCGATCATAGCCAAGCCGCCGCGCCATTTCGTAAAAATAGATATCGCAGCTCTGCATGACCGCATTTTTCATGTCGAGCGCGCCATGGCCACCGCGCTTGTGGCAGTGGAACACACCATTGCCGACGCGCAGTGCACCAGAGCAGGTGACCCGATCGCTGGGCGCGACGCCGGCCGCGAGGAGCGCCAGCGCGTTCATCGGCTTGACCGTAGAGCCGGGGGGATAAAGCCCCTGCAGTGTCTTGTTCATCAGCGGCACGTGATCATCGTCGGACAACATCTGCCATTCAAGATGGCTGATACCGTCCGAAAAGCTGTTCGGGTCATAAGCCGGCATCGACACCATCGCGAGCATCTCGCCGCTATGGCAATCGATCACGACCGCCGATCCGGAATTGGTGCCAAGCCGCCGCGCTGCATATTCCTGCAGGCCGATATCGATGGTGAGCCGCGCGGTCTTGCCGGGCTGGTCACGGCGGGAAGCCAGTTCGCGCACCAGCCGGCCACGCGCGGTCACTTCAATGCGCTTGGCGCCAGGAACGCCGCGCAGGTCGCGTTCCAGCGCTTTTTCGAGCCCATCCTTGCCCAGTTTGAAGCCAGGCGTGACGAGCAGGGGATCACGCGTCTTGCGATATTGCTCGGCCGATGCCGAGCCGACATAGCCGGTTAGATGCGCGACAGCGGCACCACCGGGATAGTTGCGCGCAAAGCCCCGCGTCGGGGCAATGCCTGGCAGTTCGGGGAGGCGCACGCTAACGGCAGCGAAGCGCTCCCAATCAAGATTTTGGGCAACCTGCACCGGCTGGAAACCCGCCGCCCCCTTCAGATCGAGCTTGATCCGTTCGATGTCTTCGGGATCAAGGCCCAGAATTTCCCGCAGCAGGGCAAAGACGCGATCCTTGTCCTGCAGGCGATCGGGAATGATATCGACCCGGAAATCAGTGCGGTTGTTGGCGATCGGCACGCCGTGGCGATCGACGATCCAGCCGCGACGCGGCGGCATCAGCGTCATGTTGACGCGGTTGCTTTCCGCCATCATCTGATAATGTTCGTTTTCGGCGATCGCCAGCCAGCCCATCCGCGCCGCCAGCACCAATCGAGACGATCACCTGGAGCAACAGCACAGTATCGACATGCGCCCCGATCGGGGACGCTATCAATCGTCCTGCGATGAGCGTGGCTGCAATGCCGCCGGCGGCGAGCAACCAATCCTGCCAGAAATCGCGCCACACCAGCCGTTGATCGAGCAGATCAATGACAAGAAAACTGATCATCCATAACAGCATCGAGCTGCCAAAGGGCTGGCCGCTGATCAGATCATCGAACAGGCCAAGCAACAGCGGTGCCCAGATCGGCAAGGAATCGGGCCGCGCCAATCGCCAGCCGAGCAGCATCATCAGGCCGAATGGCGGGAGGATCGGGAAGGTAAAGATCATCGGCAACAGCGTCAACGCCGAGCCAGCCATCACCGATAGCGCCGGGATGGTCCAGGCGGACTGCCGCGGCGCGTTGGCATCATACGGGCCGAGGACCGGGTCACTCACGGCTTGGGGCCCTGCACCTCGGCAGGCGGCATTGCCATGAAGGTCTTTTGGACCAGCGCGAAATCAAGCGTGTCGGGCTGGGTAAAGGTCCGCGCTAGCGCGACGTCATTGCCCTTGCGAACGACGCGCGCAACAGGGATGTTGGGTGCGTAGATCCCGCCCGTGCCCGAGGTGATCAGCACGTCCCCCGGCAGAAAGGTCGCGTTGATCAGGTTGACCGAGCGGATCTCGATCCAGCCGTCACCCCGGCCGGCGGCGATCGCGGGCAGGCCGTCGCGCGTCCGGCGCACCGGGACAATACTCTCAGGATCGGTCAGCAGCAGTACCCGGGCGGTATTCGGCCCGGCTTCGAGGATGCGCCCGATCAGGCCTTCGGGACCGCGCACTGGCTGCCCTGCCGCTACGCCCTGCCGGAAGCCAGCGTTGAGCATCGCAAAGCGCCGGGTGCTTGACGCGCTGGAGCTGACCAGCCGGGCCGTTGCCACCGGATCACTGGTTCGTTCACGCAGCTGCAGCAGCCGCTTGAGCCGGCGGTTGTCATAGGACAGCGCCCGGGCGCGCATCAGTACCGCATGCGAATCGGCAATCTGCTTGCGCAGCGCTTCGTTGCGTTGCTTGACGGCGAAATAATCGCCGATTGCGGCTGGCACCGAAATTATGCCGCGGCCAATCGCGCCAACCCCAGCCGACACCGGCGTCGTCAGCTCGGCAACCGCCAGACGCAATGCGGCGAAGGTCGACGGATCGAAAGTCGACAAGGCAAGCAACGCCGCCGCCACCAGCGAGCCGGCGACAGCCACGACATAACTCATGAACAGGCCATATTGTGCCCGTCGGGAGAAGCCGGGGCGCCGGGGACGAGACGACGCCAGTGCCATCTACGCTATCGCCCCGCCTACGCCGTCAGGAGAACGCCGCGGAAGACGGGGTCTTCCAGCGCGCGCCCGGTGCCCATGGCCACGCAGGTCAGCGGATCATCGGCGATCGTTACCGGCAGGCCGGTCTCATCGCGCAGCACCTCGTCAATCCCCTTGAGCAGCGCGCCGCCGCCGGTCAGGACGATACCCTGATCGACAATATCAGCCGCGAGTTCGGGTGCGGTGTTTTCCAGGGCGATACGGACGCCTTCAACGATTGTGCCCACGGGCTCGCTGAGTGCCTCGGCGATCTGGCCCTGGTTGATCGTGATTTCCTTCGGCACGCCGTTGACGAGATCGCGGCCCTTGATGTGGATCGTCTGGCCGATGCCGTCGGCGGGTGCCTTGGCGACGCCGACTTCCTGCTTGATCCGCTCCGCCGTGGCTTCGCCGATCAGCAGATTATGATTGCGGCGAACATAGGAGACGATGGCTTCGTCCATCTTGTCGCCGCCGACGCGGACCGACGTGGTATAGGCAAGGCCGCGCAGCGACAGCACCGCGACTTCCGTCGTGCCGCCGCCGATATCGACCACCATCGATCCGATCGGCTCGGTCACCGGCATACCAGCGCCGATCGCTGCCGCCATTGGTTCTTCGATCAGCCACACCTGGCTGGCGCCGGCATTCGAGCCGGCGTCGCGGATGGCGCGGCGCTCAACGGAGGTCGAGCCCGACGGCACGCAGATCACGATCTGCGGCCAGCGCATGAAGCGCCGCTGACCGTGGACCTTGTGGATGAAGTGCTTGATCATCTGCTCAGCGACATCGATGTCGGCGATCACGCCGTCGCGCAGCGGCCGGATCGCCTGGATGCTGTCGGGCGTCTTGCCCATCATCAGCTTGGCGTCGTCACCCACGGCCTTGACGCGCTTGACGCCATTGATGGTTTCCACCGCCACCACTGACGGTTCGTTGAGAACGATGCCGCGACCGCGCAGATAGACCACGGTGTTCGCCGTGCCGAGATCAATCGCCATATCATGCGACATCAGATTGAAAAACCGCGAGAAAATCATCTACATTCCCGTCAATGGCCGCGTCCGTCCCGACGACAGCAGTTCGCACTTTCATTCCGCTTCCGACGCCAACCTGATAAGCCTAGTCGAAACCGGCAAAGCTTGGAAAATCCACGCTCTGGTTGGTTGTTGATGCGGGTCGCGGAATGCCGCCGATTGGGCTAGACCGCCCCCCATGTCAATACGCCGCTTACCAGAACATCTCGTCAATCGCATCGCTGCCGGTGAAGTGGTGGAACGCCCCGCCAGCGCGTTGAAGGAACTCGTTGAAAACGCGCTCGATGCGGGCGCGACGCGGATTTCTGTCAGGCTGGCAGGGGGCGGCATCGATCTGGTCGAAGTGATCGACGACGGAATCGGCATGGCACCTGGCGACATGGCGCTAGCTCTGGAACGACATGCCACTTCCAAACTGCCCGACGAGCTGATTGAGGCCGTGACGACACTTGGTTTTCGCGGCGAGGCGCTCCCGTCAATCGCCAGTGTTGCACGGATGACGCTCGAAAGCCGGGTACGCGGCAGCGAGGGCTGGCAGCGGATCGTCGACAATGGCCTGTTGATCAGCGAGGGCCCGGCCGGGCTGCCACCGGGGACGCGCGTTCGGGTCGAGGCGTTGTTCGGGCGCGTACCGGCGCGCCGCAAGTTCCTGCGCAGTGCGCGCGCCGAATATGCCGCCTGTATGGACGTGGTCCGGCGGCTGGCAATGGCGCGGCCCGAAATCGGTTTCGCGCTGGAGCATGACGGGCGCAGTGCCCTGAATGTCGCGCCGGCCGCCGATCGGCCACACCGCGTCGCCGCGCTGACTGACCGCGCGCTGATCGAGAACAGCGTGGCGGTCGATCTGGAGCGCGACGGTATTACGCTTGGCGGGGTGGCCGGTCTGCCGACCTTCAACCGGGGCATTGCCGATCATCAATATCTGTTCGTCAACGGTCGCCCGGTCAAAGACCGGTTGCTGGTTGGCGCGGTGCGCGGTGCCTATGCCGATGTGCTGGCGCGCGACCGGCATGCCGTCGTTGCGCTGTTCCTCGACGTGCCAACTGACATGGTCGATGTGAATGTCCACCCGGCGAAAACCGAAGTGCGCTTCCGCGATCCGGCGCTGGTGCGCGGGCTGATTGTCAGCGGATTGAAGCGCGCTTTGGGAGAAGCGGGCCATCGCAGTATGCAGCGGCCTGACGACGCCGCGCTGGCCGCCTGGACCAGTGAACCGATGGGCGCGGCATCGCTACAGCCGGAGATTTGGGGGCACGGCGCGGCCAGTCATTCGGCGGTCTATGATCGTCGCCCCAGCTTCACCACGCCGCCGCCGCAAGGCCGTGCCGAACCGGCTTATGCGCCACCGCCAGAGACCATCACCTTTCCGCTGGGCGTTGCGCGCGGGCAGGTGGCCAAAACCTACATCGTCGCGGAAGCCGAGGATGGGCTGGTGATCGTCGACCAGCATGCCGCCCATGAACGGCTGGTGCTCGAACGTATGCGGCGCGGCATGGCGGGCGGCGGTATTGCCGCGCAGGCGCTTCTGCTACCCGAAGTGGTCGAGCTCGACGAAACCGCCTGCGACCGCCTCGACGCGCGCATCGCGGAACTGGCCGAATTCGGGCTCGATCTCGAACGGTTCGGCCCACGGGCGATGCTGGTGCGGAGCGTGCCGGCGATGCTCGGGCAGGGGGATGTCATCGGACTTGTCACCGATCTCGCCGATGAACTTGCCGCCTATGACGATGCGCTGTCGCTCAAGGAACGCCTGGATCATGTCGCGGCGACCATGGCCTGCCACGGATCGGTCAGGGCAGGGCGTGTGTTGTCGGTTGCCGAAATGAACGCCCTGCTGCGCGAAATGGAGGTCACGCCGCATTCCGGCCAATGCAACCATGGCCGCCCGACCTGGGTGAAGCTGGCGCATGGCGACATCGAAAAGCTGTTCGGCCGGAAGTGACGATGATGCGCTGGCTCGGGTTCATTCTGGCGGTGCTGGTGTCTGGATCGGCAGTGGCCGCACCGTCGGCAGTGCCAGCACGCCGACCCGATCGGGTCATCACAGCGGTAATCACCCGTGCCGATCATCAGCGCTACCGGAGGGTGCCCTTCATCGTCCCGCGCGGCACGGTGCGGCTGATGGTGGCGTTTGATTACGACACGCGCGAGCAGAAGACCGTGATCGATTTGGCAGTCGAGGATCAGCACGGTCTGCGCGGGTCGAGCGGGGGGAACAAGGCCAATTTCACGATTGGTGAGAGCGACGCGACGCCAAGCTATCTGTCTGGCCGGATCGCTCCTGGCCAGTGGCAGCTCGTGTTGGCGGTGCCCAATATCCGCCCCGGCATTTCCGCGCGTTGGACTGCGAGATTGTGGTTCTTGCGCGGGGCAGAGGCGGGCACGCTGGCGTCACCGGTGATCGATCCCGGTCCAGGCTGGTATCACGGCGACCTCCACCTCCACACGGCGCACAGCGATGGTGTCTGCACCAGCCAGCAGGGGCGCAGCGTCCCATGTCCGGTGTTCAAGACATTAGAAATGGCGGCGGCGCGCGGGCTCGATTTCGTGGCGATCACCGATCACAATAGCTCCAGCGCCCAGGCGGCGATGCGGGAGGCAGAGCCCTATTTTGATCGGCTGTTGCTGATTCCGGGGCGGGAAATCACAACGTTTTTTGGCCATTTCAACATATTCGGGGTGAGCACAGCGATTGATTATCGGGTGACTCCCGGTGGCCCGGTCACGTTCAACGCGATCGCTGATCGCGTCCACGCCTTGGGCGGCTTGGTGTCGATCAATCATCCTGCCTTGCCGTCCGGGGAGCCGTGCATGGGCTGCGGCTGGGCGATGCCGGCCGCTGATCTTCGGCGCGTCGACGCGATCGAAGTCGTCAATGGCGGCGCGGCTCGGTTGCCTGGTGGGGTGGTTGGTGTGCTGTCCGGCATGCAGATGTGGCTCAATGCGCTTAGCGACGGGCACCCGATCGCGGCGATCGGGGGCAGTGACAATCATGACGGTGCCCAAGCCGCCGACCTGGCGGGGACGATCGGTCGTCCAACGACCGTGGTCTGGGCAGATGGCCTCAACCAACAGGCTATTCTCGCCGGAATCCGGGCGGGACGGGTGTTTGTTGACCTTGCCGGAACAGCCGGTTCGATGCTTGATCTTGCTGTGACCAGCGATCGATCGACAGCGACGATGGGCGGGCAGCTGAATGCCAAACCTGGCGAGGCGCTGGTCGTCCGGGTATCAGTGCGGGCGCCGACGGGATGCACGCTGGACATTCTTGCCGGCGAGGACGTGATCGCGAGCAGGGTCCTCAATGATTCGGGCGATTACATGGTGCCGATTAATCGGCCGGAGCGCCCTTTGGTGGTGCACGCCCTGGTTCGGTCGCCAGAGGGTAAGATCCGCCTGCTGAGTAACGCCGTCGTCGTGTCGCTGCGCAATCCCGACTGAAATCATCAATCGAGCGCGGCGCTGCGGATGTAACCATAGTCGACGGACGCCCGAATTGCTGACTGTATCAGGCAAAGGAATGCCAATCCCCGGCAACCTTTTCGCCTGCTGCCGATTATTGGTGTCAGGTCCGGTTCAGGCGAGAAACGATTTCCCCATGAAGCACGCCGTTTCCATCATCCTCGCGCTTATCCCCCTCGCGGCGGTACTTGGCGCCTGCGTCGCTGTTCCCTGAACTGTCGGCGCGCGGGCCCGGTGTTTTGAGCCTGCTGACGTCAATATTGTACAGGAAAGGGCCGCCTGGCTAATGCCGGTCGGCCCTTTTCCATTGCCAGAACGGGCTTGCAGGAAAGCGTTGGCGGCGAGGTAAGTAGAAGCTCGTGCCGGATCCATTATCCGTATCGACTGATCGCGATGGTATATATTGCACATCAGTTTGTCTCGGATATAGTGCTGCATTGCAATATGTTGCTGCGTGATTTGCACCAGCTAAATTTGGGGAAAATAATGCGTATCCGAACAGCCGCGACAGCCATGATAATGATGCTCTTCGTTACGCCAGCACTCGCTCAGGATACGGCCGGGCAGGCCGCTCAAGGTCAGCCTGCGCCGGTAGCCCCCGAAAAAAAGATCTGCCGCACCTTGGTGCCGACGGGGTCGATGATGCCCAAGCGCATCTGCCTGACCAAGGCCGAGTGGCAGGAATTCGGCGATGAAAATGAAAAGGCCGTCAATGCGATGCTTCATCGGCCTTCGCCAAATACGAGCCTTAAGTTATCGGATTTCTGACCGGTGTGAAAAGTTGTTGACGCACCGGGGGCGTCAATGACCCTGCGCCCGCAAATCGTGGGTCTTCTTGGCACAGCCAGCTAATGGGAAGCCGGCGCGCGCTGGCCCGATCCCTTGAATGCCGACAAAAAAGGCCGCCCGGATCGCTCCGGACGGCCTTTTGCATTTTGGCGTGAAGCGTTAACCTTCGACGGTGTCGTCGGCTGCTGCTTCCACCGCTGGCGCATCGCTGGCGATGTCACCGGGTTCGGCGTTGGGATCATAATCCTCGGTGAAGCCGGCTTCGTCCTTTTCGAACATCGCCTCCATCACGTTGACACCCTTGGCTTGCATTTCGGCTTCTTCCGGCGAGCGGGCGATGTTGACCTTGATCATCACCGACACTTCGGCGTGGAGCGAGACCTTCACGTCATAGATACCGATCGCCTTGATCGGCTTGTTCAGCACGATTGCGTTCTTCGGTACCTTGTGACCCTCGGCATCCAAAGCCTCGACCAGATCGCGGACAGCAACCGAGCCGTAAAGCTGGCCGGTGTTGGACGACTGGCGGATCATCGTGACGGTAACGCCGTCGACCGACTTGGCCTCTTCCTGCGCAACCGAACGACGCGCAGCGTTTTCCGCCACGATCCGTTCACGGTTGGTCTCGAACACCTTGCGGTTGGCAGCGTTCGACCGCAGTGCCTTCTTGTTGGGGAGCAGAAAATTCCGGGCGAACCCGTCCTTCACTGTGACGACGTCGCCGATGGCACCGAGTTTCTCGACGCGTTCGAGCAGGATGACTTCCATGTCAGTCCTTCCTTACTTAACGATATAGGGCAGCAGGCCCAGATGGCGGGCGCGCTTGATCGCCTGGGCGAGTTCGCGCTGCTTCTTCGCGCTCACCGAGGTGATGCGTGACGGGACGATCTTGCCGCGTTCGGACACAAAGCCCTGCAGCAGGCGTACGTCCTTGTAATCAATCCGGGGGGCGTCCTTCGCGGAGAAGGGGCAGCTCTTGCGGCGGCGGAAAAATGGGCGTGCCATTGTCTATATGCTCCTTATTCGCCGTCGAAGTCACGACGCGGGCGGTCGCCGCGGTCGCCGCGATCACCGCGGTCGCCACGATCGGGACGGTCGCCGCGATCACCGCCACGGCGGCTGTCACGATCACGATCGCCCTTGCGCATCATTGCCGACGGGCCGGCTTCGACCGCATCAATCTTGACGGTCATATAGCGGATGATGTCTTCGTTGATCTGGGTCTGGCGCTCGAGCTCGGCGACGACACCGGCAGGCGCGTCGATTTCGAGCATCACATAACAAGGAACACGTGCTCATAAAGAGCCATGTCTTGTCCTTCATCTTGGCCGATTGCTGACCGCACCGCACCATGCGGGGGCCCCTCCGGCTGTCGTCGTACGCTTCGTTGTAAAAGCAAAGCAGGGGCAAAGCGACGCGCGCTTTACCCCGGCGATGTCGCTGCCATAGCGAAATCCGGGCGGAAGGCAAGCCTCCCGCCCGGGTCGAGTGATTAGTGGATGGCGCCGGTGATGATGGCGGCAATCAGGCCGGTGGTGATGCCGACCAGGACGGCATCATTGCCAGACTGGACATAGCGATAGCCACGCGGCGGTGCCTTCAGATGGCGCGCCCGATAATCGTTGATCACGCGATAGTTGCGTGCCTGGCGATAATCAAAGCGTTCGCCCCGGCGCCAGTTGCGATTCTGCTGCGCCTGATAGCGGGGCGCCTGATAACGGGGCGCCTGATAGGTTTGCTTCTGCACAATAACGGTCCGCTGCGACGGTTGCTTCTGCACGATGACCGTGCGCTGATCGGTGTCGCGGCGGTCATCGCGCCGGTCGGCGGCGAGCACGGGGGTGGCAATCATCGACAGGGCGATCGTGCTCAAAATGGTCTTTTTCATGATACTCAACTCCCAGAATGGCGGCGCCACATCATCGGCGTCGACAATCAATCTGGGCGGTGGCTGTCGCAGACTCGTGCCAGTGATCGGCTTAATTGGTCGCAATTCGTCGCAAGCAGTGATTGACGCTCAGGCACCATGGCCTTCGCGCGGGATCGGCAGCCATTTCGGCATGGTGAAGGACGACAGAGGCGTGTCGTCGACATAGGGATCGGGATCAATAAGCGCGGGCGGCTGATTGATCGCGCGGCATTGCCCCGGAACATCCCAGAATTCGATACAAGCCACCGAATCGCGATCGATCTGGGCATGGGCCCAACCGCGGCCACCAGCGACGAGGTCGAATTCGACATCGATCTGATAGCGCCCGCTGCGCGCTTTGCCGTGGCGCACAATCGTTAGCGTCTCTGGCCGCAGCTTGTCATAAGTCCAGCTATAGGCATCGAGCTCCACCGCGGCGAGGAGACGGTCGTCGATCCGTGCATTGCTGGCGATGACCGAGCGCAGAAATTCGATTCGCCGCTGGGTCAACAGGGCGTCGCGACGACGGCGATCGCGCTCCGCATAGTCGTTGACCTTGGTCCCGACGACTTCGACGCTCAGCGATATCTGGGTGGCGGCGCCGGGCACGCTCTTAACGGTGCCGACAAAGCCGTCGCGGTCGCAATGACCCGACCAGACCGACCCGTCGGTCAGATCAAACAGACGGCATTGCGCGCCCTGGCGGCGGCCAATCAGCCCACTGTCATGCAGCCCGCCCGATCCGCGAAAACTGCCGCGCACCACCAATCCGTCATATTCGAGATCGACCTGCAGGCTGCCGCCGATTCGCGTTGGGCAGCGATGATCGGGGCGTTGGCAATCGCCCGCTCCCTTGCGCGCCTCACCGCTTCGCTCGATAATCACTTCACCACTATGGTTGCCGAAATAGCTGACCTTGCCGTGAAAGTCGTCGGGCAGGCCGTCGGCGCCGGGTGCTGATTTATACGATGATTGCTGCGCATTTGCCGCGCCCGGCAGCAGCGAGAAGGCGGAAAACAGCAAAGTCGCACTCAAGCCCATCCGGAACATGGCCGATTTCCTCTTGTTGCCCACCGAGCATAACAGGGCCGGTGCTGATTGGCGAGCAATTGACAGCATGACGTCACCAGTTTTGCAGCATCGGCGCGGTTAAGCAACGATCCACCCTTTTCCGCTAGAGCGGCGGCGTGGATCAGGGCAAATCATGGGGGCGATGGCCGCAGATCGGGGCAGCGATGCTGCTCGCGCTGGCCATGCTGGCGGCGATCATGATCGGCTGGACCGGTTTTATCGCTTCTGACGATTCGCTATATTTTGTTGGCGCCGACCATTGGCTGACCGATCCGCCCTTTGCCGGCGACAATCACTGGTCGACTCGGTTTCCGCTGTTGTGGAGCTTTGCGGTGATGCTGCTGCTGTTCGGGCGCGGCTATGCGGCTTTCGCTGCCACGGCGCTGCTCTGGTATGGCGTGCTGGTCGCGCTGGTGGGCCTGTTCGCCACGCGGATGGGCGGCGCGCGCGCTGGATGGATCGCGGCACTTTTGGCGGCAACGCTGCCCGTCGTCATCAGCAACGCCACTACGGTAAGTGTCGACTTGCTCGAAACGTCATTATTGCTGGGCGGTGCCTGGTTGCTCGGCGAAGGGGGCAGCGGGCGGGTGGCGCTGGCCCGGGGCGCAACTGCCGGCGCCTGTTTCGGTCTGGCCATTCTCTGCCGGGAGACGTCGCTGCTGTCGCTGGTCGCGCTGGCCCCGCTTTTTCTGATCGGTCGACCGGTATCAAGGGGGGCGCTGATCGCCGCAGGCGTGGGGCTGATGGTAATTCTGGGCGGTGAGGCGCTGTTTCAATGGTTGCTCATGGGGGAGCCGCTCCGCCGCTACGACATTGCCTTTCATCATGATTCGCACATCGATCGCGCCGCCAATCTGGAGGGTAATTTCCTGATTCACCCGGCAATCGACCCAGTGCTCGTGCTGTTCATCAACGATGATTTCGGCCTGCTCTTCTGGGTCGCAAGCCTTGCTGCGCTGGTGCGTGGCCGACATTTGCTGCCAAAGGCACGCAGCGGGGCGCTGATCGTGCTGGCCACGATGGCTGCCGCCGATTTTGCCCTGGTCGCGGTACTCACCCACAAATTGGTGCTCAATCCGCGCTACTTCATGCTGCCGGCGATCCTGGCGATTGTCATTGTCGCCTTGTGGCTCGCGCGATCAACGCGGTGGTGGCGCTGGCCGCTGCTGGCGGGGCTGGTGGCGATCAATCTGCTGATGCTCAGTGTCGGCAATGCCCATCCGCGGTGGGAAATGGACTCGTTGCTTGCAGCCAGCCAAGCCTTTCCGCGCGAAATGATAAGCGGCGATCCGGTGATGGTCCGCCGGGCGCGGCTGCCGCTGCGCTTCGCCGGCCGGGCCAATCTTCGGTACGCCCCGGCGCTCCCCGGCGGGCTGGTTGTAGCGCCGGAGTCGATCGCGCCGCGCGGCCTGGTCCTTGCCCATTATCCCTCACCGCCGACCCGGTTGGGCGGCCTGATCGAAGCGTTGGGTGGGCGTCCGTTCGTCCCGCCAGCGTTGCGTCACCGGATGTTCGCGCCGAACCAGACGATGCTGCTGGTGCGCACGCCGCGCTGAAGCGGCAATGCTTGCCAGCCCGCCGGCACGCTCCTAACGGAGCCGCTCCATGTCGCAAACAGGAGCCAGAACCATCCGCGCTTTTCTTTTTCCAGGGCAGGGTAGCCAGGCCGTCGGCATGGGCCGTGCGCTCGCCGAAGCCAGCCCCGTCGCCCGCGAAGTTTTCCAGGAAGTTGACGAGGCGATTGGCCAGAACCTCCTCAAGCTGATGACCGACGGTCCAGCCGAGGCGTTGATGCTGACCGAAAATGCGCAGCCCGCCATTATGGCCAATTCGATCGCGACATTGCGGGTGCTTGAGCGCGAGGGCGGCATCAGAATTTCGGAAAAAGCGCAGTTTGTCGCCGGCCACTCGCTTGGCGAATATACCGCGCTGTGCGCCGCTGATGCGATCAGCCTGTCGCTGACCGCGCGGCTGCTCAAGATTCGCGGGCGGGCCATGCAGAATGCGGTGCCGGTTGGTGTCGGTGGCATGGCTGCGTTGCTGGGCGCGACCCTGGAACAGGCACAGGCGATTGCCGATGCCGCCGCCGACGGGGAAATCTGCGCCGTTGCCAATGACAATGCGGCCGGCCAGGTTGTCTTGTCAGGCCATCTTGGCGCGATCGAGCGCGCCGTGGCGATGGCCAAGGATATGGGCGCCAAGCGCGGCATGATGCTCGCGGTTTCGGCGCCATTCCATTGCGCGCTGATGCAGCCGGCAGCCGATGTGATGCTGCACGCATTGAAGGCTGCGCGGATCGACACCCCGCTGGTCGCCCTGTTCGCCAATGTCCTTGCCGCCCCGATTACCGTCCCTGACGAAATCCGCGCCCGGCTGGTCGATCAGGTCACCGACGTGGTGCGCTGGCGCGAAACGATGCTGGCAATGCACGCTGCCGGCGTTGACACCTTTGTCGAGTTCGGTGCGAAAGTGCTGGCGCCGATGGTCAAACGGACGGTTGCCGATGCCGAGGCGATCAGCGTGGTGACGATGGACGATATCGAGGCACTGGCAAAGGCAATGTGATTTTCGGTTCACAAGGCGGCGATGCGCCACGTGCAACAAGGGCGTGCAACCTGTCGTCAAAGACCATCACGCGGCGGCGCGGTGCGAATCAAATCGAGGGAAGAGATTGATGTTCGATTTAACAGGCATGACGGCGCTCGTCACCGGCGCTTCGGGGGGTATCGGCTCGGCGATTGCGCAGGCGCTGGCCGGGCAGGGCGCGCGGCTGGCGGTGTCGGGCTCCAATATCGAAAAGCTCGAAGCGTTTCGCGCCGGACTCGGCGGCGATCATGTCGCTTTGCCCTGCAATCTGTCGGATGGTCCAGCGGTTGATTCGCTGGTCGGTCAGGCCGTCGAGGCGCTGGGCGGCAAGCTTGATATTCTCGTCAACAATGCCGGGCTGACGCGCGACAATCTGGTGATGCGGATGAAGGATGACGAATGGGATCAGGTGATCCGCGTCAACTTGGAGGCCGCGTTCAGATTGGCGCGCGCTGCGGCGCGGCCGATGATGAAGGCGCGCTTCGGCAGGATCATCTCGATCACATCCGTCGTCGGCACGACGGGCAATCCGGGCCAGGCCAATTACGCCGCGTCCAAGGGCGGGCTGACCGCCATGTCAAAGGCGCTCGCCCAGGAACTGGCCAGCCGTGGAATTACCGTCAATTGTGTCGCGCCGGGGTTCATTCGTTCGGCGATGACCGATGGCCTGGCCGATGCGCAGAAAGAGGCGCTCAATAGCCGGATTCCGGCTGGCCATATGGGCGAGGGACCCGATATTGGTGCGGCCGTGGTGTATCTGGCGAGCCGCGAAGCCGGCTATGTCACGGGCCAGACCCTGCACGTCAATGGTGGCATGGCGATGCTGTGACCGGGCCTTCGATCAAGGCTTGGACCCGGGGCAGCGCCAGAGCCCCCATCGCTTTGCTGATCGTGAGCAACGGCTGCCCCCTTGCAAGGGCCCGCATCGCGTTCTAGGTGCGATCAGGAATACGAACACCCAACGCTACGAGAGGGAAGATAGCATGAGCGAGACTGCCGATCGCGTGAAGAAGATCGTCGTCGAGCATCTCGGCGTCGAAAGCGACAAGGTTACCGAAGATGCGAGTTTCATTGATGATCTGGGCGCCGACAGCCTCGATATCGTCGAGCTGGTAATGGCTTTTGAAGAAGAGTTCGGGGTCGAAATCCCTGACGATGCAGCTGAGAAGATCGGCACCGTCAAGGACGCGATCACGTATATCGACGAGCATAAGGGCTGAGCATTCTGGGCAGGTTCGCGCGAGCGACACGCCCGGACAGCCTTATGGCCCTGTGGGGCCGAAACGACTGAGCGGCTCCTCGTCCCAGGGATTTTCCGGGGTTGGGGGGCCGCTTTGGTATTTAAAGCAAGAACGGAGATTGCCATGCGCCGTGTTGTCGTCACCGGGCTTGGACTCGTCACCCCGCTGGGCGCGGATGTCGAGACCGCCTGGGCCAACATTCTGGCCGCAAAGTCCGGCGCGGGGATCATCACGCGCTTTGATGCGACCGATTATGTCTGCCGCTATGCCTGCGAAGTGAAGCCAGCCGATCATGCTTATGGTTTTGATCCCGGCAAGCGGGTCGATCACAAGGTTCAGCGCCAGGTCGATCCATTCATCATCTTCGGGATCGATGCCGCCGGACAGGCGCTTGAAGACGCCGGACTGACGGACATGACCGAGGAGCAGCGGCTTCGCGCCGGCTGCTCGATCGGTTCGGGGATTGGCGGGCTGCCGGGGATCGCCAGCGAATCGATCGTGCTGCATGAAAAAGGGCCGCGCCGCGTTTCGCCGCATTTCGTGCATGGCCGGCTGATCAACCTGATCTCTGGCCAGGTGCAGATCAAATATGGCCTGATGGGCCCCAACCACGCCGTCGTCACGGCCTGTTCGACCGGCGCGCATTCAATTGGCGATGCCGCCCGGATGATCATGCTCGACGATGCCGATGTGATGCTGGCAGGCGGCGCCGAGGGCGCGATCTGCCCGATTGGGATCGCTGGCTTTGCCCAAGCGCGGGCGCTGTCGACCAATTTCAACGATTGCCCGGAAAAGGGCAGCCGCCCCTATGACAAGGGCCGTGACGGTTTTGTGATGGGGGAAGGCGCGGGCGTCGTTTGCCTCGAGGAATATGAGCATGCGAAGGCGCGCGGCGCCAAAATCTATGCCGAGATCGTCGGCTACGGTATGTCGGGCGATGCTTATCATGTCACCGCCCCTCATCCAGAAGGTGCAGGCGCCTTCCGTTCGATGCAGCTGGCGATGAAGCGTTCAGGGCTGGCGCTCGGCGATATCGATTACATCAACGCGCACGGGACATCGACCCCGCTTGGCGACGAGCTGGAGCTGGGCGCGGTCCGCCGCCTGTTCGGCAATGCGATCGGCACCTTGTCGATGAGCTCGACCAAGTCGGCGATCGGGCATTTGCTTGGTGGCGCCGGCGCCGTGGAGAGCATCTTCTGCATCCTGGCGATGCGCGACCAGATCGTCCCGCCGACGCTCAACCTCGACGATCCCAGCGACGGCTGTGAAGGTGTCGATCTGGTGCCGCATGTCGCCAAGGAACGTGTCGTCAAGGCCGTGCTCAACAACAGCTTTGGCTTTGGTGGGACCAATGCCAGCCTGGTGATGAAGGCGGTCTAGATCGGCGCGACGGGGTGTAACGGGGAGGAGATCGCGTGCGCAAACTCGGCTGTTTTGGTCTCATCCTCGTGCTGGCCGCGATCGGCGCCCTGTTTTTGCTGGTGCAGGACTGGGGCGGTGCCGGGCCAACGCCGCGCAACATGACGTTCGAAGTGCGCGACGGCGCCACCCTGTCTGGCACAGCCGAACGGCTGGAGGCGGCAGGGGCGATCCCGTCGGCGGCGCGCTTCAAGCTGCTCGCCAAAGTGTTCGGTGCCGGCACGCCGATCAAGGCGGGCGAATATCGCATCCCGGCGCATCTCAGCCAGGCCGATATCCTGAAGATGCTGCAGGGCGGCCGCACTTTGCAGCGCTTCGTGACGATTCCCGAGGGCCTTCCATCGGTGCTGGTGCAGGAAAAGCTGATGGCGGCGGATGGGCTGACCGGTGAGGTCGCGGTGCCGATCGAGGGCACGATCCTGCCTGACAGCTACAGCTTCCAGCGCGGTGACACCCGGCAGAGCGTGCTCGACCGGATGCAGCGCGCGATGCTCAAATATCTTGCCCGCGCCTGGGAACATCGCAAACCCGGCATCGCGGTAGCCACCCCGCGCGAGGCGCTGATCCTCGCTTCGATCGTGGAGAAGGAAACCGGCAAGGCGAGCGAGCGCCGCACGGTCGCCGCGGTCTATGCGAACCGGCTAAAGCGCGGGATGATGCTCCAGGCCGATCCGACGATCATCTATCCGATCACCAAGGGCAAGCCACTTGGCCGCCGTATCCTGCGTTCCGAAGTGCAGGCGGTGAACGCCTATAATACCTATGCGATGGTTGGCCTGCCGGCGGGGCCGATCTGCAACCCGGGCCGCGCGAGCATCGATGCGGTTCTTGATCCGGCGCCATCAAGCGCCCTTTATTTCGTGGCTGACGGCACCGGCGGGCATGTGTTTGCAGACACGCTCGACCAGCATAATGCCAATGTGCAGAAATGGTATGCGA
Source organism: Sphingomonas sp. 28-63-12 (assembly GCA_002281535.1). Lineage (GTDB taxonomy): Bacteria > Pseudomonadota > Alphaproteobacteria > Sphingomonadales > Sphingomonadaceae > Sphingomonas. The sequence continues at coordinate 68,335 of NCGD01000011.1, read as the reverse complement.
TTCGCCATGCGCGTGGGGAGCGATAGGGTCCCGTCCGCGCGCCTCTTTCTGTTTCGGTGGCGTTTGGCATAATCCGCAACCATTACTCGATTGATGGTCAGCGGGCCTCGATGGCGAAGCGTGCAATGGCGCTGGCATGGATGGCGGCGCAGTCGATCAACGAAAACGGTGTGCGTTCCGGGGTAAATGCAAGCGCAAGGTCGGTTCCCCCAAGCATGATCGCATCTGTTTGATCATCGTCGGTTAGTCGGCGTGCCGCCGTTTCGAATATCCGTCGCTGGTCAGTGGTGATCGAACCCGATGCGGCCATCGCGACATAAGCTTGATCGACAGCCGTGAGCAGCGGTTCACTGGGGGCCACAACCTCAGCGGAATGAATACCACCAAAAAAGGCGGTTTCCATAACCGTGCGGGTGCCAAGGATACCGATCCTGCGATGCCCTTGCGTCACCACCGCATCGGCGACGGCGCTGATCATATCGATTACCGGTAGAGATGACCGGGCCGCGAAGGCCTCTCGACAGAAATGGCCGGCGATGGATGTGATCGCAACACACCCGGCGCCGGCCATCGCCAATCGATTGGTGAGAGCTGCAAAAATGGCGGCTTGATCGTCGCGGCGGTCGCTCCTTAAATTGGCGAGCAGCGTGGGCGTATCGGCATGCACGATGGTCATGTCGAGCGGCATGGCAGCGGCGTTATAGGTCGCAATGAGCTGCCTGTAATAATAATCCGTCGCTGCGGGGCCGATGCCCCCGATCAGCCCGATCTGCATTACCGCCGCAGTCCGCTGGCAATACCGGCCAATTCCGCCACCTCTGCCATGCCCGCGCCTTTAGGCGTCACCCAGCTGCCGCCGACGCATAGCACCGGATCGAAGGCCAGCCACTCAGGCGCAGTTGCTTCGCTGATGCCCCCGGTCGGGCAGAATTTGCACTGGTAGAAAGGAGAGGCGAGCGCCTTTAGGGCCTTCAGCCCGCCATTCGCCTCGGCCGGGAAGAATTTGAAATGGGTGAGGCCAAGGTCGAGGCCGGTCATGATGTCGGCCGCATTGGCGATGCCGGGCAGGAAGGGGACGCCGCTGTCGATGATCGGTCGCGCGAGGCGCTCGGTCAGGCCTGGCGAAACGATAAACTCGGCGCCTGCGGCCATCACGGCCTTGAATTGTTCGGCATTGACGACGGTGCCGGCGCCGACAATTGCACCGGGAACCTGCTTCATGGCACGGATCGCGTCGAGCGCGGCAGGGGTGCGCATCGTCACCTCAAGGACCCGCAGCCCGCCGGCGACGAGCGCCTCGGCCAGCGGCGCTGCGGTGGCGGCGTCGTCGATCACCAGCACGGGGATGACAGCGCTGGTGCGCATGATGTCGTCGATGGTCGCCCTGTAGCTCATTGGGTCGGTCATTGGGCATGCCTTTGCGCAAAAGCCGCCGCCGCGCCGAACAGGCCCGGTTGCGGGTGAGTGATGAGCTTGACGGGGATCGACCGCATCAGGGTCTGGAAGCGGCCCTTGGCGGTAAAGCGCTGTTCGAAGCCCGAATTGACGAGCTTGTCCTTGAGGCGGAGGCCGAGCCCGCCTGCAATCACCACACCGTGCGGCCCATGCGCCAGCGCAAGATCGCCCGCCACCGCGCCGAGGGCCAGGCAGAAGCGATCGAGCGCGGCGAGCGCGAGGCTGTCGCTGCCGTCGAGCGCCATCGCCCAGATCGTCTTGTCGTCGAGCCGCTGCACCGCGCGCCCCTCAATCTCGGCGAGCGTTTCATAAATGCCGACGATGCCGGGGCCAGAACAAATCCGCTCGACCGATACGCGCGTGAAGGTCTTGCGAAGGCGTTTCAGGATCGAATCCTCAAGCCCGTCGAGCGGGGCGAAATCCATATGTCCGCCCTCCGTTTCGATCACGTGATAGCCGCCGGGCACGCGCAGCACTTGCGCGACGCCGAGTCCGGTGCCCGGGCCGCAAACGGTGATCGAACCGTGATCCGGCAAGGGTTCGTCGGGCCCGCAGAGATGGAGGAAATCCGCCGGACCAACCTGCGCCACGGCATGGCCGATGGCGCCGAAATCGTTGATCAGGATGAAATCGTCAACGTCGAGCCGTTCCTTGACCAGCGCTGGCCGGATAATCCACGGATTATTGGTGAGCTTGATAATCTCGCCGCCAATTGGAGAGGCAACGGCGATCGCAGCGGCGCGGGGGAGTGGGGCTCCATGTTGTTCGCCAAAGGCCTGCCAGGCGGTTTGCAGGCTGGCATGTTCCGATGTTTTCTGGGTGACGGGCTCGCCGAGTGAGACCACGCGACCGCCATCGACTTGGGCGATGGCAAAGCGGGCATGGGTGCCACCGATATCAACCGAGACGACCTGCATTACTGACTCCCTCTCCCCTTCGGCGGAGTTCGGGGTAAAGACCACCCCAAGATATTTGGGCCATGCCGAGGGCATGAACGCCCCCCAAATTCATCTGAACGACAAAGCGCTATTACGCTCCCATTGCCGCCAGCATCGCGCTCGCACCCTTCTCCGCCTCGTTCGATCCGTGGCGGAACATCGCGAATAATTCGCGGCCGGTGCCGCTCGCCCATGCTGGCGCTGCTGCGTATTGGCGGGCGGCCCATTCGGTTTCGTTCACCAATGCCACAAGCTGCCCGGTTTCGGCGCAGACCCTGATGACATCGCCGTCACGCACCCTGGCCAGCGGCCCATCGCCGAGCGCTTCGGGGCTGGCGTGGATCGCGCACGGCACCTTGCCGCTGGCGCCCGACATGCGGCCATCGGTGACAAGCGCAACCTTGAAGCCGCGATTTTGCAACACGCCGAGGGGCGGTGTGAGTTTGTGGAGTTCGGGCATGCCATTGGCGCGCGGGCCCTGGAAACGGACCACGACGACGACGTCGCGGTCGAGTTCGCCCGCCTTGAATGCGGTCTGCACAGCAGCCTGGTCTTCGAACACGCGGCACGGTGCCTCGATTGTCCAGCGCGCGCGTTCGACGGCGGAAACCTTGATACAGGCGCGGCCAAGATTGCCGGTGAGGATGCGAAAGCCGCCTTCGGCAGAAAAGGGATTACTGGCCGGGCGAACGATGGTTTCATCCTTGCTCGGGCCGGGGTCGATCCAGGCGAGCTTGTCGTCTTCGATCACCGGCTTCATCCCATAGGCCGACAAATCATCGCCAGCCACCGTCATGATGTCGCCATGCAGCAGACCCGCGCCAAGCAATTCGCGGATCACGAAGGGCATGCCGCCGGCATCCTCGAAACCGTTCACGTCGGCCGCGCCGTTGGGATAGACGCGCGTGATAAGCGGGATGGTACGCGACAGGCGGTCGAAATCTTCCCAGTCGATGACGATGCCGGCACAGGCCGCAATGGCGGGCAAATGAATGAGGTGGTTGGTCGACCCACCAGTGGCGAGCAGACCGATGGCGGCATTGACGATCGCCTTTTCGTCGACGCATTGGCCCAACGGGCGATAGTCATCGCCGGCTGCGCCGATATGGGCGAGGCGATGAACGGCGGCGCGGGTGAGTTCCTGGCGCAATTTGGTGCCCGGATTGACGAAAGCGGCACCGGGCATGTGCAGGCCCATCATCTCCATCATCATCTGGTTCGAATTGGCGGTGCCGTAAAAGGTGCAGGTGCCCTTGGAATGATAGGCAGCGATCTCGGAATCGAGCAGTTCCTCGCGGCTCGCTTTCCCTTCCGCAAATAACTCGCGGGTATGCGCCTTTTCCTTGTTGGAGATGCCGCTGCGCATCGGTCCGCCGGGGATCAGGATCATCGGCAGATGGCCAAAGCGAAGCGCGCCCATCAGCAAACCTGGCACGATCTTGTCGCAAATGCCGAGCAAAGCCGCGCCCTCGAACATGCCGTGGCTGAGCGCGATTGCGGTGGAAAGCGCGATTGTGTCGCGACTGAACAGCGACAGTTCCATGCCAGGGAAACCCTGCGTCACGCCATCACACATCGCTGGCACACCGCCGGCGACCTGGGCGGTGATGCCGGCCTCGCGCGCCCAGATTTTCATCTGCTCCGGGTAGCGATAATAGGTCGCATGGGCTGAGAGCATGTCGTTGTAAGCTGTGACGATACCAATGTTCATGGCGCGCCCTGCCTTCATCGTCTCTCGATCTTCCTCCGTCCCCGCAAAGCCGTGGGCGAGATTGGCGCAGCCCAGGATCGGCCGATCGACACCATTGTCGCGCTCGCGCCGGATCAGTGCGAGATAGGCATCGCGGGTTGCGCGGGACCGCGTGATGATGCGGTCGGTGACGGCGGCAATCTCGGGATGGAGAGACATGTTCAGGCGCTCCAGTGAATATCCACGGGCAATTCGACATCGGCCAGGACGCGACCGATCGGATAGGGCGACATCGGCCCATCCTTGATCGCGCGCTCGATGATATCGCGCTTGGACTGGCCGGTCACGGCAATCATCAGCGCGCGCGCTGAAATGATTGCCTCGCGGGTTAGGGTGACGCGCGCGACCGGCGCATCGGCGGGCAGTTCGCCGGGCATGACGCCGACGGCGCGGCGCTCCTTCGGGCCGCTGACCGCTTCATCAAAATCGGGGCCGGGAAAGATCGAGGCGGTATGGCCATCGGCGCCAACGCCAAGCACGCAGAGATCGAGCGGCCAATGCGCATCCTGCAGCCGCGCGTCCGCTGCGCGGCCTGCTGCCTTGTAATCGGCAGCCGCTTCGCTCGTGATAGGGAGAACGCGGACCCCCTTGGGCAGGAAGACCTTGGCAATGGCGGTAATGTTCGACAGCGCATCGCCCATCGGCACCAGCCGGTCGTCGGTCGGCAGAATCGTGACTCGCTTCCAGTCGAGCTTCGCCTTGGCGAGCTTTTCGTAAATGGCGAGCGGCGTCTTGCCGCCCGGCAGTGCAATCACAGCGGCACCGCGCGCATCGATGGCGCTTTCGATGATGAAGGCAGCGTCCCCGGCGACGGCATCGGCCATCTCGTCGGCACTGTCATAATCCCACCATTCGATCTCGGTCATATAGGCTCCATTGGCTCTGAAAGCGTCCTGCCGGAGTCGCCCTGGCCCCTTCGGCCACCAACCCAGCGTTAGCGGCAAGAGACTCTGGATCAACCCCCGAAGAACAAGGAATTTTTAGTAGCGCCGCTCAATCGTCATGCCAGGTCGTGCCATCACGTTCCGTCAGCGCCACGGCAGCGGAGGGACCCCAGCTGCCGGCAGAATAGGATTTCGGCTTCACGTCATTGGCGATCCAGCCGGCCCGGATCCCGTCGATCCATTGCCACTGCGCTTCGACCTCGTCGCGGCGGACGAACAGCGTGGGATCGCCCTCGATCAGATCGAGCAGCAGCCGTTCATACGCAATCCGGCGCCGGGACCCGGCAAATTGGGTGTCGAGCGACAGATCAAGCGGCACTTCGCGCAGCCGGATTCCGTCGCGGTCGAGCCCGGGCTCCTTCGCCATCACCAGCAGCCGGACATATTCGTCGGGTTGCAACCGAATGACCAGCGTGTTGGGCTGGAGCTTGCCACCGCGTGCGGCAAACATCGAATGCGGCACCGGCTTGAACTGAATGGCTATTTCGGACTGGCGCGACGGCAGGCGCTTGCCTGTCCGCAAATAAAAGGGCGTGCCCTGCCAACGCCAGTTATCGACATTGGCCTTGATCGCGACGAAAGTTTCGGTCGTTGAGGGCCGCTCAAGCTCGTCGGCATAGCCGCGAACGATCTCGCCCTTCACCGCGCCATTGGTATATTGGCCGGTCACCGTCAGTGATGGGGCATCGGCTTCGCTGATCGGGCGGAGCGAGCGCAGAACCTTGACCTTTTCATCACGGATCGAGGTGCCGTCGAACCGGGCAGGGGGCTCCATCGCGATGAGTGCGAGCAGTTGCAGCATATGGTTCTGAACCATGTCCCGCATCGCGCCGGAGCCGTCATAATATCCGGCCCTGCCTTCCAGCCCGACCGTTTCGGCGATCGTGATCTGGACATTGTCGATCCCGCGCGCGTTCCAGATGGGCTCGAACAGCGTGTTACCAAAACGCAGCGCCAGAATGTTCTGGACGGTTTCCTTGCCGAGATAATGGTCGATCCGAAAAGTTTGCTCTTCGCGAAAGACTTCGGCGACGGCGTCGTTGATCTCGCGGCTTGAGACCAGATCGTGACCGAGGGGCTTTTCTAGCCCGATCCGCACATTGGCACCGGCAAGTCCGGCCGAATCGAGTCCCTTTATCGTGGCACGAAACAGCGACGGCGCGGTCGACAGGAAAATCGCCAGCCCGCCTGATGTATCACCGATCTTGGTCGCGAGTTCGGCAAATCCCTCGATCGTCGAGGCGTCGAGCGTCTGGTAGCCGACCCTGCCGAGGAAGCTGGCAATTACCGCTGCGTCCTTCCGGTCATCCGGAAGATAGGTGTCGAGGGCGATCGCGGTAAAGGCGCGGTAGCTCTCGTCGTCATGCGTCGATCGCGCGGTGCCGGTAATCGTCAGGCCGTCGGGCAGCAACCCGTCAGCATGCAGGCCAAACAGCGATGGCAGCAACATGCGCTGCGCCAGATCTCCCGTCGCGCCGAACAGCAGCAATTTGGCCACGGGCTGACGACTCATGCGACGATTTCCTTCACAAGATGAGCCCGGTTGTCGGGTCGATTCCGGCCATGACGTTCAAATTCTGGACGGCGGCGCCGGCAGCTCCCTTGCCGAGATTGTCGAGCGTGGCGATCAGTCGCGCCTGTCCCATGTCGCCATTGCCGCATATTCTGAGGGTCAGGCGATCGGTGCCGGCATCATCCTCGATCCGCACCAGTGCTGTGTCGTTATCGGCCACGCGGATGACCGGGCTGTCACGATAAGCGTCGCGCAGCACGGTTTCGCAGGCGGCGAGGGTCGGGCGACGGGGCAGCGCGTGCAGCGGCAAAGGAACTTCGACGACCATCCCGCGATAGGCGTTTGCGACGGCCGGCAGAAAAAGTGGCGGGTGCGCGAGCCGGGCGTGTTTCTGCATTTCGGGCACATGTTTGTGGGCAAACCCCAGGCCATAGGCCCGGAATGCCGTGGTTTCGTCGCCGCTCTCAAATTCGGCAATCATCGCCTTGCCGCCGCCTGAATAGCCCGATACCGCGTTGACGCTCAGCACCCAATCGGCCGGGACCAGTCCTGCGCGGATCAGCGGGCGGACCAGGGCCAGGAAGCCGGTCGGATAGCAGCCGGGGTTGCTGACCCTTGGCGCCGCGGCAATTGCGGCCGCCTGACCCGGCTCCAGTTCGGGAAAGCCATAGGTCCAGCGATCTGCGGTCCGAAAAGCCGTCGATGCATCGATCACCCGGGTGCGGTCATTGTCGATCAGCGCTACCGCCTCCCGCGCCGCCTCGTCGGGCAGACAGAGGATCACGAAATCGGCATCGTTTAGCGCCTGACGGCGCGCACCGGCGTCCTTACGCTGCGAGTCATCCAGCGTGATCATCATGAGATCGCTGCGGCCTGACAGGCGATCGCCAATCTCAAGGCCGGTAGTGCCAGCGGCGCCGTCGATGAAAACGGAAAAGCTCACGTCAGTCCCCTTACGACCCGGTGGTCGGAAAATCGATCATCGCCCGATCGACATAACCAACCAGCCCCAGGTCGACCGCGATGCCCCAGGCCGAGTCGCCTGCAAAGTCGAGCGCTTCAAAAACGGTGCCCGGGTTCAGCGTGGCGAGTTGTTCGGAATCCTTGTCCGCTGTGGCACGCAACAGCCCGGCGGACCGCACGGTCATCGGCAATGGTGCTGCATAATGTGGCGCAAACACATGGTCGGCGAGGCGGATATCCGCCAAATCTGCACGCACCGCGGTTGTCCGTGGATCAATTTTGGTCGTGGGTCCGCCGAGCGAGAAACTTCTGCGCGGCCCCCTAGTGTCGGGAAAGGCCCGATTCTGCCCTGAGAAAATGCCCGAACTCTTCAAGAAAATCTGCCCCTTCAGCCGTGCGCGTAATGTAGATGTTACGCTTGTCATTTTCATCGCGCTGTCGGCGCAGATAGCCGAGGGTTCCAAGCCTATTCAAGGCGCGTGTCACCACAGGCTTCGAAACATTGAGGCAGCGGGCCAATCCGCGGACCGTATGTGGACCCGATTGTAGATACACTACCAGCAGCAGCGCCATCTGGCGGTTGGTCAGATCCGGCTCGCCAGATCGGACATAATCGATCAGCGCCGACATCCAGTTGCGGAGATCGGCCATCTCGGGCTGCTTGGCGGTGGCGGTGAGCGAGGTTATCTGCATGGGTCTATGATCGATTTATAAAAAATGGGGGCTCTGCGCCATCAACGCCTGATCGCGCCGGTGGTTTCACCAGAGTTACGATTTGCGGCCGGCACGTCATCGCGCCAGTTGATCGCATCGCGGTCCACGCCTATGTCCCGCGCTTGAGTGTTTATCTGGAAAATTCAGCCCGCTTATGTTTTTCACCTTTCTCCTTGTCGTTCACGCCCTGGTGGCAGCAGCCCTTGTCGGCGTTATTCTGATGCAGCGATCGGAAGGTGGCGGGCTTGGCATGGGCGGCAGCCCGGCCGGATTGATGTCAGCGCGCGGCGCGGCTGATTTCCTGACGCGCTCGACGGCAATCCTGGCGACGATGTTCGTCACCTTGAGCATCGTCCTCGCATTCCTTGCGGCATCGCGGCACGCCCAATCGGTCGATACCTCGCTCGCGCGGTCGACCAGTGCGCCGGTCACGGCGCCGGGGGCACCGCCACCGACGCTGGGTGAAGCGCCATCAGCAGCGGCCGTTGCGGCGGCGGCCGAGGCTGCGGCAAAGGGGAACACGGCGGCCCCGGCAGGCAACAGCGCTATTCCGCTGGAGCAATAAGCGGCCGCGCTTTGGCGCCCGTCCAAATTATTTGAGCACCAATCTTGAGTCGCGTGCTTGTCGGCGACAGCAATTCAACGCTAGGCGTTTTCTCCCATGGCGCGGTTCATTTTCATCACCGGCGGCGTGGTCTCCTCGCTTGGCAAGGGTCTCATGGCGGCAAGCCTCGCGGCGTTGCTGCAGGCGCGCGGCTATACCGTGCGGATTCGCAAGTTTGATCCGTATCTTAACGTCGATCCCGGCACAATGTCGCCCTATCAGCATGGCGAAGTCTATGTGACCGACGACGGTGCCGAGACCGATCTGGATCTGGGCCATTATGAGCGCTTCACCGGCGTGCCGAGCCGCCAGTCCGATAATATCACCTCGGGCCGAATCTATCAGACGATCATCCAGCGCGAACGGCGTGGCGATTATCTGGGGGCGACGGTTCAGGTCATTCCGCACGTGACCGATGCGATCAAGGCGTTCGCCCAGGCGCAGACCGATGATGTCGATTTTGTGCTGTGTGAGATTGGCGGTACCGTCGGCGATATCGAATCGCTGCCGTTTATCGAGGCGATCCGACAGCTCCGTAACGATTTGGGGCGCGGCCAGTCGGTCAGCATCCATGTGACCCTGGTGCCCTATATCGCGGCTGCGGGTGAGTTGAAGACCAAGCCAACCCAACATTCCGTCCGCGAGCTTGCGGCGCTTGGCGTGCAGCCCGATGTGCTGGTCTGTCGGTGCGAGCATCATCTGCCCGATAGCGACCGGGCCAAGATCGCCTTGTTCTGCAACGTCCGCAAGGAAGCGGTGATTCCCGCGCTCGACGCGGCCAGTATTTACGCGGTGCCGATGCAATATCACGCCGAGGGGCTCGATTCGGAGGTGCTCCGCGCCTTTGACATCGTCCCGGGCAGCGCCCCCGATCTGTCGCGCTGGACCGATATTGTCGATCGGCTCACGAACCCAGAGGGTGAAGTCACCGTTGGTGTCGTCGGCAAATATGTCGGCCTGCAGGATGCCTATAAGTCGCTCAATGAGGCGTTGGTGCACGGCGGCATCGCCAATCGCGTCAAGGTCAATATCGAATGGATCGATGCCGAATTGTTCGAACAGCCCGATAGCGATGTCGCGGCCCGGCTCGAGCCGCTGCATGCCATTCTGGTGCCCGGTGCGTTCGGCGAACGCGGCGCGGAAGGGAAGATCGCCAGTGTCCGCTTCGCCCGGGAACGCGAAATTCCCTATTTTGGTATCTGTTTCGGCATGCAGATGGCTTGTGTCGAAGGCGCGCGCGACCTGGCCGGTATCGACGGGGCGAGCTCGACCGAATTCGGCCCGACGCCCGAACCGGTGGTCGGCATGATCACCGAATGGATGAGTGCGGACGGGCTGCAGAAGCGGGAAACCGGCGGCGATCTGGGCGGAACGATGAGGCTGGGCGCCTATCCGGCCACGCTGGATGGCAACAGTGTCGTCTCGTCCATCTATGGAGCGACCGCCATCTCCGAGCGTCATCGGCATCGCTATGAGGTCAATACCGGCTATCGTGATGTGCTCGAAAAGGGCGGTCTGGTGTTTTCGGGGATGTCGCCCGATGGCATGTTGCCCGAAATCGTCGAGCGACCCGATCATCCCTGGTTTGTCGGCGTGCAGTTCCATCCGGAATTGAAGAGCAAGCCGTTCGATCCGCACCCCCTGTTCGCGAGCTTCATCGAAGCAGCGGTCAAGCAAAGCCGACTGGTCTGACGGAACGCTGAGTGGCGCGGCAGCGTTTAGCTTTCCTTTGCCGGGCCGCGTGTGCCGGGCATGGGGTTTCCGCTGCTATGACGACCCGTACTTCCCACATCGACTCTGATCGCATTGCGGCTGCTGTGGCGGCTGTGCTGGTCGAGCTGGTGGTGGGTGGCGCGTTGATCTTCGGCTTCGCGGTGCAGTTTGCGGCGCCCGTTGCCGATCCGCTGAAATTATTTGCTGTCGCGCCGATACGGCCCCCGCCTGAACCGACCATAGCCGTCGAGCGTGAGGCCGCCCCCCACCATGCCGGCGCGGCTTCGCCGCCCAATCGCAAAGCGCAGGCGACTGACATCGTCGCGCCGGTCCCCGTCATCGCCAACCCAACGCCGCCGCCCGTTATCGTCGCGCTGAAGGCCGACGTCGGTGCTGTCAGCAATAGCGGTGCCGCGCCAATCGTCGGTCCGGGAACAGGCAATGGCGGGCAGGGCGATGGCAGCGGCAGCGGTGGCAGCGGCGATGGTGAAGGCGGTGGCAGTCCGTTGCGCCAGATCGGTGGTCGGATCACCGGCAATGATTATCCGCGCGGCCCCTATGAAGCAGGGATCGGTGGCACGCTGTATGTCCGCTATATCGTTGGCATCAAGGGGCGGGTGACCGACTGCGCGGTGGTACGCACAAGCGGCAATGCCGAGCTGGATGCAACCACTTGTCGCCTGATTACCCAGCGTTTCCGCTACAGGCCACGCCGGGACGCCGCCGGAAAGCCGATACCCGCCGTGATTGCTGAAGATCACACCTGGGTCGTCGACAAACCGGCGATGTCCAACACCGACGATGCTCCGTAACCTTATCGGCGATTGGCGCGTGCCAACCTGAAAAAGGCGCCCGGACAGCGATGTCCGGGCGCCATCTGCCTGGCCAGAGCGGCCGTGATCAGGCAGCCTTGCTGGTGCTGTCGTCAATCGCCTTGAGCGGCGCCCCGCTCTTGATGGCGATCGTCTTGGGCTTCATCGACTCGGGCACCTCGCGGACGAGATCAACCGTCAGCAAGCCGTCGTTCAACCGGGCATCGTCGACCCGCACGAAATCGGCGAGTTCGAACCGGCGTTCGAAGCTGCGATTGGCGATGCCAAGATGCAGGAACGCGCCGACACCGGTGGCCTGTTCATCCTTCTTGCCCTTGACCAGCAGCAGGTTCTGCTGCGCCGTCAGCTCGATCTCGTCGCGCGAGAAACCGGCGACGGCAAGGGTGATCCGGTAACGATCATCGGCCAGCCGTTCGAGGTTGAAGGGCGGATAATTTTCGGTGGTCGCCTGGCGCGCATTGGCTTCGAGCATATCGAACAGTCGGTCAAAGCCGATTGCCGAGCGACGGTACGGGGTCAAATCAAACTGACGCATTGTCAAATCCTCCATTGAGCAAGTTGAACGTCCAAATCGGTGCCCGCCATTGACGCAACACCGGTATTTGCACGGCCCCGAAGGCGCCGAGCGATGGAGAATTTGGGAAATTTTTGGTGCGCTTCAAGAGCCGGATCAGGAAAAAAATGGGGGTAAACTTCTCCTTTAATCCCAGGAAGTTTGTCGGCGCGTGATATCCTATCAAAATAATAGGATATTGAAGCCGCGCTGCACTGCGCATCGATTGAAAGGGGAAATTATGCTCACCTATTTAGCGTTGTCGCTTCTCTCCCAGGTCGCCGCCTCGTCATCGCTGACGCCGGAAACGGGGTTCGAGCAACAGGGGCAGGCACCAATGCCGGATGACGCCGAGCGCGCATCGGGGCGATTGGGGGCGGCACAGCAGGGCAGCGGCGACATCGTCGTCAGCGCGCGCCGGCGCACCGAAAACATTCAACGCGTGCCGATTGCCATATCCGTCATTGGCGGCTCTGCGCTTGCCGAGACCGGGGCATATAATGTCAGCCGGCTGACGCAGCTTCAACCGTCGCTGCAATTCTACTCGACCAATCCGCGCAACTCCGCCGCCAATATCCGTGGCCTTGGGGCGCCGTTCGGACTGACCAATGACGGGATCGAGCAGGGCGTCGGCATTTATGTCGATCAGGTTTATTACAGCCGGATCGCCTCGGCGAGTTTCGATTTCACCGACACCGACCGGATCGAGGTGCTGCGCGGACCGCAGGGCACCATGTACGGCAAGAATACTACCGCCGGGGCGATCAACGTGATTACCCGGCCGCCGAGCTTCTTGCCTGAAGCCCGGGTCGAATTGACTGGCGGCAATTTCGATTTCTTCCAAGGCAAGGTGTCGGTTTCTGGCCCGCTGATCAATGATGTTCTTGCGCTGCGCCTATCGGCTTCGATGACGACGCGACGCGGCACGATCTATAATGTCCGCACCGATCGTGATGAGAACAGCCAGGATAATGTCAGCGTCCGTGGCCAATTATTGTGGCGCGCGACACCCGATCTCGATTTGACATTTTATGGTGATTATAATCGGCAAAATCCTCATTGCTGCGTGCAATATTATGCCCGCACCGGATCGACTCAGCGCCCGCTCAATCGCCAATATGCAGCGCTGGCAGCGGCACAGGGCTATGCCGTCCCGTCAATCAATGCGTTTGACCGGATCACCGATGTCGATTCACCGTTGCAGGCGTTGCAGGAACTGGGCGGCGGATCGGTGCTCGCCAACTGGAATCTGGGCGGTGCAACCGCGACCGCGGTGACGGCCTATCGGTTCTGGCACTGGACGCCGTCCAACGATCGGGATTTTATCGGCCTGCCGGTCACCACCGTGTCAGCAAATCCCTCGCAGCAACGCCAGATCAGCCAGGAACTGCGGCTGGCTTCCAACGGCACCAACCCGCTCGATTATGTGATCGGCGCGTTTTATTTCCACCAGAAGATCGACACCCAGGGGCTGCAGGTTCAGGGGCCGGCCGCGAGCCGTTTCCTGCTCAACCCGACCAGCGCCAACGCTGGCAACCCGGCGGTCCTCAACGGGCTGTCGGCGCGCAACACGATCGGCTTTACCAACACTAGCGCGGCTGTCTTTGGCAAGCTGACCTGGCGTGTCACCGATCAGGTGCAGATCGCGCCGGGATTGCGCATCAATTATGACCGGAAGGACGGGGCCTATCTGTCGGCTGTAACCACGGGCGGCGGCGCGATGCTCAATTGCTCGGCGGCGGCACAGGCGGCAAGCACAGTCGTTCGCGATCAATGCAGTGTCCTGTCGCCGCAAGCGTATCAGCCGCATTTCGATAACTGGAACGTCTCAGGCGATATCACCGCATCCTATCAGGCGACGCCCGATATTTTCGGCTATGTCACTTACGCCCGCAGCTACAAGTCCGGAGGGATCAATCTGGCGGGTTTGCCACTCGATGCCGCCAATAATCCGATTATCGACGCGGCGACGGTGAAGCCCGAACAGGTCAACCATGTTGAGCTCGGCCTGAAGACGCGCTTTCTCGATCGCCGCGCGACCGTGAATGTCGCGGCTTTCTGGACCGAAATCGAGGATTACCAGGCAACCGTCACCAACGGTCAGCTCGGTGTCCTGCGCGGGTATCTCGCCAATGCCGGGAAGGTGCGGACGGGCGGGATCGAGCTCGATGGGGCGCTCCGGCCGACATCCCGGCTCAGCCTGTACGCGAATGCCGCGTTTACCGACGCGCGGTACGTTCGCTTCGTCGACGCCCCATGCCCGCCCGAATTCTCAGGTGGGGCAGCAGCCACAGCCGCCAGTCCGGCGAGCCCGGCTGGCCAGCCCGGCGGATTCAGCCCCGCCAAGTGCGATATTTCGGGTCAATACCTGCCTGGTGTATCGAAATGGGCATTTTCCTATGGGGCGGAATATGATCTGCCGGTGCGGATCGGGGCTGCCGATGGGCAATTCTATTTCGGCTTTGATGGTAGCTACCGCTCCAATTTCTCGTCCAATCCGTCGCGATCAGCCTATACTGACATCGCCGGCTATGCGCTGAGCAACTTCCGGATCGGCTACAAGGTCAGGGAAGACTGGAACGTCTTTGGTTGGGTGCGCAATGCCTTCGATCAGGACTATTTTGAGGTGCTTGCCCTGCAATCGGGCAATACCGGGCTGGTCGTGGGACAGCCGGGCGATCCACGGACATTCGGCGTGACTGTCGCCCGGCGTTTTTGACCGAGCGCCTATGTCGCTTCCAGTTTGCCGAAAAAGGAAACGCCCGGGCTGTTTCCAGCCCGGGCGCCCGCGTGACGATCGCTCGTCAGCCCCCTTGTGTAGCCTCTGCCTGAGCGCGCGCCCCTGTTCGCGCTCCAAAGCTTCGGCATCCCCGAACCACGGCCATTGCCTGTGTGTCAGCAATGAAACGCTAGGTCCGGCATTGGGTCTTGTCATCGGCTAATCGCCCATGGCGTGCACTATTGGCTCGGCCTGTGGCGAAAGCGCAACAGCCGGTGCCCCGTTGCCAGCGTCGCAGCGTCACCCTAGAGGATCATTAGCCCAATTCCGGGCGGGGGCCTGGGACCGTAACTATGCTCCTTTCGCGCTATGAACGGATGATCGCGCGCCGTTACCTACTGCCCGGCAAGGGCGAGGGGTTCATCTTTCTGGTGGCCGGTATCAGCCTGGCAGCGGTGATGCTTGGCGTCGCCGCTTTGGTCATCGTGATGAGCGTGATGAACGGCTTTCGCGCCGAGTTATTCGATAAGATCGTCGGGCTGAACGGCCATGCCGTGGTTCAGGGCTATGGCGGGCGCCTGCCTGACTGGCGCGAGATCATCGCCGAGGCGCGCGAGACGCCGGGCATCACCGAGGCCACCCCGCTGATCGAGCAGCCGCTGATGGCGACCTATAATGGCCGGGTTGAGGCCGTGCTGATCCGCGGGATGCGGGTTGCCGATATCCGCAACAACGCGACGCTCCGGGGCAAGGCGCTGAGCGGATCGCTGACCAGCTTGACGCCAGGCAGCGGCCGGGTTGGGATCGGCGCCCGGCTGGCCGAGGCGCTGGGTGCACAGGTCGGCAGCCAGATTTCGCTATTGAGCCCGCAAGGCCAGACGACGCCCTTCGGTACGGTGCCGCGGATCGTTTCTTACACGGTTGGCGCGATCTTCGAGATTGGCGTCTACGATTATGACAAAGCCTATGTGATTATGCCGCTGGAAGATGCGCAGACCCTGTTGCTGATGGGCGATTCGGTCGGCCTGGTCGAACTCAACACCATCAACGCCGATCAGGTCGGGCCGATCATGGCACCGCTTGCTGCCAAGATCGGCAGTCGCGGCCTGGTGGCGGATTGGCGGCAGCTGAACGCGCAATTGTTTGAAGCACTCGAGGTGGAGCGGATCGCGATGTTCACCGTGCTGTCGATCATCATTCTGGTCGCGGTGTTCAACATTCTCTCCTCGCTGATCATGCTGGTCCGCGCCAAGACGCGCGATATCGCCATCTTGCGGACGATGGGGGCGACGCGCGGCGGGTTGATCAAGATTTTTATGGTCGTCGGCACCACGATTGGTGCGCTCGGCATGGTCGCCGGGCTGGCACTCGGGTTTGTCTTCCTTTTCTTCCGGCAGGATGTGGTGTGGTTCATCCAGAAGGTGACGGGGCAGAATCTGTGGGACCCCTCGATCCGTTTTCTGACCGAACTGCCCTCAAAGCCAAATCCGGTCGAGATTGTCGTGATTGCTGCGATGGCGCTTATCCTCAGCTTCCTGGCCACGCTTTATCCGGCGTTCAAGGCGGCCAATACCGATCCGGTTCAGGTGCTGCGTTATGAATGAGCCCGTGCTGCAGATGACCGGCCTGACGCGCAGCTTCGTACAGGGTGAGGAGACCATCCTGGTTCTGCGCGGCGTCGACCTGACGGTGGCCAAGGGCGAGATTGTCGGGCTGCTCGGTCCATCAGGCTCGGGCAAATCAACCTTGCTCCAGGCGGTGGGGCTGCTCGAGGGCGGGTTTGGCGGATCGATCCGCATCGCCGGCACCGAAGCGGCCCGGCTCGACAGCCATGGCCGCACGCTGGTGCGCCGTGATTTCCTGGGCTTTGTCTATCAGTTCCACCATCTGCTGCCCGATTTCAACGCGACCGAGAATGTCGTGCTGCCCTTGCTGATCCATGGCGCGACCCGGCCTCAGGCGGAGGAGCGCGCGACGTCGCTGCTCACCGCACTCGGGCTCGGCCACCGGCTGACCCATCGCCCGAGTCAGTTGTCGGGCGGCGAACAGCAACGCGTGGCCGTAGCCCGGGCATTGGCGAATAAGCCGGCGCTGGTGCTGGCCGACGAGCCTACCGGCAACCTGGATGAACACACCGCCGACCTGGTGCTGGCTGAACTATTGCGTTTGGTGCGCGAGGAAGGTTGTTCGGCGCTAATCGCTACGCACAACGAACGGCTTGCAGCAAAGATGGACCGAGTGGTTCGGCTGCAAGAGGGAGTTCTGACATGAACGTGAAGGGCATCGGATTATTGGTTTCGGCGGTTGTCATCGCGGCACCGTCTATCGCCCAGGCGCCGGCGGAGCCTCCAGCGGTTCCGGTCAGCGCCCCCGCTTGCACCCGGCCTGAATATCACCAGTTTGATTTCTGGGTCGGCCATTGGGATGTCCGCTCGAATGGCAAGCAGACCGTCGTCGCTCATTCGCTGATCGAAAGTCTTTACGATGGCTGTGCCATCCGGGAAAACTGGATGCCGTTGAAAAAGGCGGGCGGGGGCAGCCTCAGTAATTACGATAGCGCCACCGGCCAATGGCGCCAGACCTGGGTCGATTCGACCGGAACGCGTGTTGATTTCACCGGCGGTTCCATCGGCGACGCAATGGTCATCACCGGCAACTGGCGCGGCGTCAGCGGGCCCGGCCAGGACGGCCTCGTCCGGATGACCTATACCAGCCAGCCAGGGGGCGCAGTACGCCAGCTTGGTGAAGTCTCGACCGATGGTGGCAAAAATTGGGGGCCGTCGTTCGATTTCATCTACAGTCCGGCGACGGAGCCGACCAAGTAGAAGATGACAGTCTGGGCCGATCAACCGACATTGGTCGGCGACCATGTCATGCTCCGCCCGCTTGTGCCGGATGATCGTGATCCCCTGATCGCCGCGGCGGCCGATGGCGCGCTGACCGGTCTGTTCTTCACCAACGTCTCCGGCCTTCGAGACCCCGATGCGTTCATGGCCGCCACTTTCCGCGAACGGGATTTCGGTCGCGCGATGCCCTTTGCGGTGATCGCGGCTGGCGGTGGACTGGTGGGTCTCACGCGATATATGCGGATGAACCAGGCCCATAAACGGCTCGAAATCGGTGGCACTTTTTATGCCCAATCGGTCCAGCGCACGGGCATTAATACCGAGGCCAAGCTGTTGCTGCTCACCCATGCGTTCGAGGCGATGGACTGCAATGTCGTCCAGATCCGCACCGACTTGTTCAACAAGCGTTCACAAGCTGCGATAGAACGGCTGGGGGCCAAGCGCGACGGCGTGCTCCGCAATCACCAGGTGATGGCTGGACGAATCCGCGATATCGTCGTTTATTCGATCATTGCCAGCGAATGGGCGGGCGTGAAGCAAAATCTGCGCTATTTGCTCAGTCGGCATGAGGGGGGACAATGACGGCAATTACCGATTTTCAGGTTAGGGGCGCAGACGGCAAACCAGTCGATCTCTCGGCCTATGCAGGCAGGGTTTTGCTGATCGTCAACACCGCGTCGAAATGCGGGTTCACGCCCCAATATCAGGGCCTTGAGGACCTCCATCGCCGCTATGGCGACCAGGGGTTTGCGGTGCTTGGCTTTCCCTGCAATCAGTTCGGCGCGCAGGAGCCGGGCGACGCGGCGGAGATTGCCACGTTCTGCACGGTGAATTATGATGTGACTTTCCCGGTCTTCGCCAAGGTGGAGGTAAATGGATCGGGCGCCGATCCTTTGTTCGCACGGCTGCGGCAAGACGCTCCGGGGCTGATGGGCACCACCACGATCAAGTGGAATTTCACCAAGTTTCTGGTCGATCGCCAAGGCAATACTGTTCGCCGATATGCCCCGAACGATACACCCGCTTCAATCGCAACGGACATTGAAAAGCTGCTGTAATGGCGGAATTTGAATCGCTCGCGACGGAAGAGGCGCTGGACAAGCACGTCAAACGCCACGCCTTTGATCGACTGCTGATGTTGTCCGACGGGGTGTTCGCCATCGCGACCACACTCGCCGCGATCGAGATCAAACTGCCCGAACATGCCGATACGTTGAGCGATATGCTCGCCGGCAGCGGGCGGGCGCTGGTCGCTTATGCCCTGAGCTTTGCGATCACTGCGCTGTTCTGGGTCCAGCATCGCGACCTGTTCGCGCGTCTCCATCGAGTCGACATGCCGATGACGATCATGACGCTGCTGATGTTGCTGACCATCGCCATCATCCCGTCAGCGATCCACGTGGTGTACGCACCCGGTGGCACCGGCGTGCCGTTTCAATTCTATGCGCTGACACAATTATGCTGCGGCGTCGTCAATTTCACGATGTGGGCTTATGGCGCATTTCGCCCAGGCCTGATGAAGGCAGAGGTGCCGATGCGCTATCGCATAGCCCGGGTGGTTGGTGCCGCGACCATGCCGGTGGTTCTGCTGCCGTCGATACTGCTGCCAATCGGTCAGGCGCCGATCGCAATCCTGCCTGCGCTGGCGTTGATGATTATATTCCGCCGGATCGTCCTGCCGCGCTGGTTTCCGGTCAAAGCGACCACATGACAGTTTCGCGAATCGGATGAAGTGCCCATAGTCGGGTGATGGCTCATTCCGGTTTCGTCCCGCTTCGCATTTTTTCGTCTTTCACGATGCTCGATGGCGCGATCGAGCCCAAGGCGATTGCCAAGCGGGCCCAGGAACTCGGCTTTCCTGCCGCGGCGCTGACCGATCGCAACGGGCTTTATGCCGCCATGGCCTTTGCTGATGCCGCGCGCGCGGCGGGGGTACAGCCAATCATCGGCGCGATGTTGGGAGTGTCGCGGCCAGATATGCCAGAAGGTGTGGCCCCGCCGCTGGATTGGCTGGCGCTCTATGCGCAGGATGAGGACGGCTATCAAAATCTCTGCGCCCTGGTATCGCAGGCGCATCTGGCGCGCCCGCTGGAATTGGCGCCGCATGTCGATTTTGCTGCGCTTGAAGGCCATACCGCCGGCCTGATTGCGCTGACCGCCGGTCGCGAAGGGGGATTGGCCAGGCTTTTCGCCGAGGACCAGCCCGATCATGCGCTGGCCTATGCCGATCGATTGCAAAAACTATTTCCGGACCGCCTCTATATCGAGCTGACCCGTCGCCTTGATGAAATCGAAGGTCGGGCGGAACCGGCGTTGCTCGATCTGGCCTATGATCGCGATTTACCGATCGTCGCGACCAATCCGTGCTGCTATGCCGAACAAAGCTTCAGCGAGGCGCATGACGCGATGTTGTGCATCGCCAATTCTACCTACATTGCCAGCGACGATCGCCCGAAAAGCTCGCCCGATGCCTGGATGAAGCCATCCAAGGATATGCGGCTGCTGTTTGACGATTTGCCCGAGGCGATCGCCAATACGCTGGTGGTGGCGCAGCGCTGCGCGATTGCGGCACCCAAGCGCAAGCCGATCCTGCCAAGTCTCGCCGGTGATCGCGACGCCGAGGAAGTCGTGCTGCGGACAGACGCGCGCGCGGGGCTGGAGAAGCGGTTGGCGCGGATCAAGGGGGAGGGTGACGATTGGCAGAAACCCTATCGAGAACGGCTGGAATTCGAGCTCGACGTCATCATCCAAATGGGATTTCCGGGCTATTTCCTGATCGTTGCCGATTTCATCAAATGGGCGAAGGAAAATGACATCCCTGTCGGCCCCGGCCGTGGATCGGGCGCTGGCTCGGTGGTGGCATGGGCCCTGACGATCACCGATCTCGATCCGATGAAATTGGGGCTGCTGTTCGAACGATTCCTCAACCCCGAACGCGTGTCGATGCCCGATTTCGATATCGATTTCTGCGAAACCCGGCGCGAAGAGGTGATCCGCTATGTCCAACAGAAATATGGCAGGGATCACGTCGCGCAAATCATCACCTTCGGGAGATTGAAAGCGCGCGCGGTGCTCAAGGATACCGGCCGGGTGTTGCAGATGAGCTATGGCCAGGTCGATCGCCTCGCCAAGCTCGTGCCTAACCATCCGACCGATCCCTGGACGCTTGATCGTGCGCTCAACGGCGTTTCGGAAATGGCGGCGGAATATCGCAGCGACAGGGGCGTGAAACACCTGCTCGATCTGGCGATGAAGCTTGAAGGCCTGCCGCGTCACTCCTCCACCCATGCTGCCGGCGTCGTCATTGGTGATCGCCCGCTTGCCGCCCTGGTCCCCCTCTACCGCGATCCGCGCTCGGACATGCCGGTTACCCAGTTCGACATGAAATATGTCGAAGCGGCCGGGCTGGTGAAGTTCGATTTTCTTGGCCTCAAAACGCTTTCGGTCTTGCAAAAGGCGATTCAGATGCTGGCGAAGCGCGGCATCACCATCGATCTCGACACGCTCGAATGGGATGATGAGGGCGTTTATAAATTGCTGCAAAAGGGCGACACGGTCGGCGTCTTCCAGCTGGAATCCGAAGGCATGCGGCGAACGCTGAGCGCCGTTCGCCCGTCCAATTTCGGGGATATCATCGCGCTGGTCTCGCTCTATCGCCCGGGCCCGATGGACAACATCCCCAGCTTTGGCCGGCGCAAGAACGGCACCGAGACGATCGATTATCCGCACCCGCTACTGGAGACGATCCTGGCCGAGACTTACGGCATTTTCGTCTATCAGGAACAGGTGATGCAGGCCGCGCAGGTGCTCGCTGGATACTCGTTGGGTGGTGCCGATTTGTTGCGGCGGGCTATGGGCAAGAAGAACCAGGCGGAGATGGATGCGCAGCGCGCCACTTTCGTTGAAGGATGTGCGCGGGTAAATGCCATTCCGGCGGCCAAGGCCAATGAACTGTTCGATTTGATCGACAAATTCGCCGGCTATGGCTTCAACAAATCGCACGCCGCTGCCTATGCGCTGCTCGCCTATCAGACAGCCTGGCTGAAAGCGCATTACCCCGAAGATTTCTTCGCTGCATCAATGTGTTTCGACATGACGCTCACCGACAAGCTGGGCGTCTTCGCTGACGATATGCGGCGAATGGGGGTAAAGATCCTGCCGCCGTGCATCAACGCCAGCGATGCCGAGTTTACGGTAGAGGAAGTGCCGACCGACCAGGGCGGCGGGCTCGCCGTCCGCTATGCGCTCGCTGCGCTGAAATCGGTCGGCGAAGGCGCGATGGAGCGGCTGGTGATCGAACGGCGCGACAACGGCCCGTTCGCGTCGCTCGACGATCTCGCCATCCGGGTCGATCCGCGCCTGCTCAACAAGCGGCAGCTGGAGACATTGGCGGCGGCGGGCGCGTTTGACGGCATCGATCCCAACCGCGCCGGCATTTACGCCAGCGCCGAGACGATCCTGGCCGTCGCCGCGCGGCTCCATGATCAGCGGACCAGTGGCCAGGGCGGCCTGTTCGGCGAGAGCGAGCCCTCTTCCGGGGCGTCGATCAAGCTGCCGCTGTCGGCGCGCTGGACGCTGGCGCAGCGGATGGACCAGGAAAAGGAAGCGTTCGGCTTTTATTTCTCGGCCCACCCGGTCGATCGGCATCGCCATCTCGCCAGGATGTATGGCGCGCGCAGCTATGTCGGCCTGGGCGAGCTCGATATCCCCGACGATGGCACGCGTGCCGGCGCGACCATGGCGGTGCTGGTCGAGGAAGCGAAATGGCGGACCTCTGCCAAGGGGCGCCGCTATTTGATGACAACTTTGTCCGATGCATCGGGCCAGTTCGCGGCGACCTGCTTCGACGACAATGTCGCCGCCGATCTCGAGGAAGCGGCGCGCAGCGGGGGGTGCGGGATCGCCACCGTCGAACTCGATCGCCGGCCCGGCGAAGAAACCCCCCGTGTCAACGTCAAGCGCCTGCAGGCGTTCGAGGACCTGGCGAATACCGCCCGCATGGTGATGGAGGTCGGCGTGGCCGAGCCTTTCGCCATCGGAGAGTTGGGGGCGCTGCTCGCCGAGGCGCGCGGCGCGCGGGGCGAGGTCTATGTTCGCGCCGCGCTGCCGAGTGGCGGGGAGGCCTTGCTCCTGCTCGGCCGCGACTTCCTGCTCGACGGCGAGCTTGCGACCCGGATCGAGACCATGCAGGGTGTAAGCGATGTCGCGCTGAAGACCGCCGAGACGAAGCGGCTGGCGCTGGTCGGCTGATTTTGGGGAGGTGCAGTGTGCTCGGTGGAATGCAGGATTTCGAATTACGGGTGCCGCGCCTGCTTGACCACGCCGCGCGCGAACATGGCCGTCGCGAGATCGTCACCTATTGGGCCGAAGGAATTGAAACCCGGACAACCTGGGCCGGCATCGCTCGTGATGCGAAGAAGCTGGCACAGGCGCTTGAAAAATTGGGTATGCAGCCGGGCGACCGGATCGCCAGCCTGGCGATGAACCATAGCCGGCATCTGGTGGCCTGGTATGGCGCGATTGGCATGGGTGGCGTGATCCACACCCTCAACCCGCGGCTGTTCGATGAACAGCTAGTCTATATCGTCAATCATGCCGAGGACCGGGTGCTGCTCTATGACAAGCAGTTCCAGCCGCTGGTTGATCGGCTGAAGCCGCTCTGGACGAGTATCGAGCACTATATCTGTTTCGATGGCGAGGGCGCGGATAGCTTCGAAGGTGTGATCGCGGCGCAGGATGGCCATTATCAATGGTATGAAGGCCCCGAGCGCGATCCGTGCATGCTCTGCTATACCAGCGGGACGACGGGCAACCCCAAGGGCGTGCTGTACGAGCATCGATCGACGATGATCCATGCGATGGCGGGCGTGTCGCCGTGGCTGCTCAACCTGTCGTCGCAGGCGGTGATCCTGCCGGTGGTGCCGATGTTCCATGCCGCCGCCTGGGGCCTGCCATTCGCGGGTGCGCTCTCCGGCGCGAAATTCGTCTATGCCTGTGTCAATGATCCGGCGGTGCTGTGCCGGTTGATGAATCAGGAAAAAGTGACGCATTCGGCCGGGGTGCCGACCGTCTGGCTGACGATGTTCCAGCATATCGACGCGACCGGCGAACTGCCACGCTATTTGCAGCAGGTGACTATCGGTGGATCGGCAGCGCCACGGGCGATGATCGAAAGGATCATGGGGATGGGCGCGCGGGTGGCGCATTTATGGGGCATGACCGAGACGTCGCCGATCGGCACCGCCGGCGCGCCGCCGCCGCATTGGGACGCGCTCAGCCTCGGCGAGCAGCTCGATATGGTCAGCAAGCAGGGCCAGATCCCGTTCGGGGTCGAGCTGCGCGTGGTCGATGACGATGATGTCGAGCAGCCGCGCGACGGCGCGAGTTCGGGCCGGCTACAAATTCGTGGTCCCTGGGTGATCAAACGCTATTTCAAGGCAGAGGCCGATTGCGTCGATGCCAACAACTGGTTCGATACTGGCGATGTCGCGGTGATCCATGCCGATGGTACGATGCAGATCACCGATCGCGCCAAAGACGTCATCAAATCGGGCGGTGAATGGATCAGCTCGGTCGATCTGGAGAATGCAGCGGTCGGCTGCCCCGGGGTGGCTGAAGCGGCGGCGATCGGGATTCATCACCCCAAATGGGATGAACGTCCCTTGTTGCTGGTGGTCCGCAAGCCGGGCAGCGCCGTCAGCCCGGCAGAGATCAACGCGTATCTGGCTGGCCATGTCGCCAAATGGTGGTTGCCCGACGAGATACTGTTCGTCGATGAGCTGCCGCACACCGCCACGGGCAAACTCCTCAAGACCGCCTTGCGGGCTCAATATAAGGACCACCAGCTGGCGACCTTGTGAGGCAAGCACCCCGCAGGCCTGGATATCATCGCTTTGCCATTGATCGCCGTCAGCCGGTTACGCGGTGAGCGGCGATCGCCATGTTGGTTGCCATCAATTTCGCCCTGAGCGCGATCCGGAAGCTGCGCTCAAGCGACGAGCCGACGTCCGGATTGGCGCTGATATAGTCACGCAGCGTGGCCGATTTGATGCACCACAACCGCGCCGGCGCATCGAGCACCACCGTCGCCGTCGCCGGTGCGCCGGTTAGCGCCGTGGCTTCGCCAATCAGGTCGCCAGCGCCGCAACTGCCGACCGGCCGCCCACCAACCAGCACCTGTGCGCTGCCGGATTGCATGAAAACCAATGTTTCGACCGGCTGGTCTTGGCGGGTAAGCGTTTCGCCGGGTGCGCCGTTCAGCCACCAGCCCTGATCCATTAAATGTCGCGCTTCGTGCGCCGGCAGGGCCTCGAAGATCGCGCTGCGCAGCACCAAGTCCTCAGGCGTGAAATGCACAGCGGCATTGCGGATGAACGGTCTGCCGATCAGCGCCGCGCAGGCCAGGATGATGATCGCCATCCAGCCGAGCGTAATCGGATCGATCGGCGATCGCATCGCCCTGATCGCGAACAGCATCGCAGCGGCAAGCAGGAAGGATCGCCGCCACAGGGCATTGCGCATAAAAGCCACGCCCAAAAGACAGGCATAGCCGAGCTGCAGCAGGATAAAACCGGCGGAAAACATCGTGACCCCTTCGATGCTTGCCGAAGCTGGGGCAAACGCGCCAAATCGTCAATCCGGGAAAAACCGCCCCGGTTGAAGATGATTCAGCCGAGATCGAACAATTCGGCTTGTGGTCCGGCCGGCGGGCGAAACAGATCGCTGCGCAGGCTGATCCGGTGCTGGTTCAGCCCGTGTTTCGTGCAGGCTTTGTCGAACCGGGTGCGGAGCAATTTTGCCAAAGGTCCGGCGCCTCGCATCCGCGAGAAAAAGGCCGGATCATTCTCCCGCCCGTCGCGCATCGAGTTGATCGCTGCCATCACCCTAGTGGCGCGATCGGGGAAATGCGTGCCAAGCCAAGCCTTGAACAGCGGCGCGACCTCCCATGGCAAGCGCACCGGCAGTATTGTGGCCGTGGTGGCACCGGCCAGGGCGACGCGCTCGACGATGTGCTCGATTTCATGATCGGTGATGCCGGGGATCACCGGCGCGATCGAGGCATGGACGGGAATGCCGGTATCGGCCAGCATGCGCATCGCGGCCAATCGCTTGGCCGGGCTTGGCGCGCGCGGCTCGACCGTCATCGAGACCTTCGCGTCAAGCGAGGTGATCGACAGCGCCACCGCGACCAACCCCTTGGCCGCCATTGGGGCGAGCAGATCGATATCGCGGACGACCCGATCGGATTTGGTGGTGATCGTCAGCGGGTGATTGGCCTGCGCCAGCACCGCCAGGCAATCACGGGTGATGTGCCAGGTGCGTTCGATCGGCTGATAGGGATCGGTATTGGTGCCGAAGGCGATCGGCGCGCAGCGATAGCTGGGCTTTGCCAGTTCGGCCTTCAGCAGCGCGGCGGCATCGGGCTTGGCGAACAGCCGGGTTTCAAAGTCGATGCCCGGCGACAGATCGTGAAAGGCGTGGCTTGGCCGCGCGAAGCAATAGATGCAGCCATGTTCGCAGCCGCGATAGGGATTGATCGAGCGATCGAACGGCACGTCGGGCGAGCGGTTGCGGGTGATGATCGTGCGCGGCGTTTCGACGGTGACGGTCGTCCGCAATTTCGGCGGATCGCCATCGACGGCATGGCGCGCATCGAGCCAGTCGCCATCCTGTTCGGTTTGCGGCAGGTTGAACCGCCGGCTGACATGATTGTGCGTCGCGCCGCGGGCAGGGCGGGATTGATCGGCCATTGCCCAGTGATGCCCGATAATGTAGAACATAGCAAGAACGCTTGGGGAGATGATGATGGCGAAACTGGTGTATCTCGAATTGCCGGTCGACAATACCGAGCAATCAAAGGCGTTTTACGGCGCCGCCTTTGGCTGGGGCTTTACCGATTTCGGCCCGACCTATGCCGCGACGACCAGCGGCGATACCGATATCGGCTTTCAGGCGGATGCGACGGCCAAGACGGCAGCGCTGTTGCCGGTAATCCTGGTCGATGATCTCGAAGCGGCGCTGGCGGCGACAGTCGCGGCGGGGGCGACGATCATCATGCCGATCTTCGCCTTTCCCGGCGGCAGGCGATTCCATTTCGTCGACCCGGACGGGCATGAACTGGCGGTGATGGCGTCTAATCCAGCCCAGACTTGACAGTTGCGCGGCGGAAGCGATGTCTGTTGGGTCGCCGGCTCAGCAGGGACGGCGCCGAAATGGGGGAGGGACTATGCGATTCTTCATTCATTGCCTGGCAATCGCGCTCGGCTTGGCCAGTGCCGGTGCGGCGAGCGCGCAGGACAAGATGCTCGATCTCAGCAAGCCCAGCAACGTCGCGAGCGCGCTGATGGCGGCCGGCTACAAAGCGGTGCTCAAGCAGAATAGCCGCAATGAACCGTATATTCTGAGCAGCAGCAACGGCACCGACTTCACGATCGAATTTTATGGCTGCAAGGGGCAATCCGATTGCGGATCCTATCAATTCACCAGCTGGTACAAGCCGGATCCGTTGTTCACCGTTGCCTTTGCCAATGAATGGAATGTCGCCAAGCGGTTCCTGAAGGTGGCGATCGACAAGGACGGCAACCTGAACGAATATATGGACTTCACCGCCGTCGGCACGATCAGCCAGCAGAATTTTGCGGATATTGTCGACTGGTACAAGGTGATGGACGCTGAATTGGCGAAGTTCATCGATGGTAAGCGCCCGGCGAAATAGCGACCGCTGCCGGCATCGACCCGCCTCAGCGCTCGGTCAGGCGCGGCATCAGCTCGACGAAATTGCAGGGCGTGTGGCGGCTGTCGAGCTGGCTCGCCAGAATGCCGTCCCAGCCGTCCTTGACCGCGCCAGTCGAGCCCGGCAGCGCGAAGATATAGGTGCCCCGCGTGACACAGGCGCAGGCGCGCGACTGGACAGTCGAGGTGCCGATCGACTGGAAACTGAGCCAACGGAACAGCTCGCCAAAGCCCGGGATCGGCTTGTCCTGGACTTGTTCGATCGCCTCGGGCGTCACATCGCGGCCAGTGACACCGGTGCCGCCGGTGGTGATGATGCAATCTACCCGGGGATCGTCGATCCACGTTGTCAGTGTCGCGACGATGGTCGCAACGTCATCCTTGACGATCTGTCTGTCGGCCAGAACATGCCCCGCCGCCGTTAGCCGCGTGACCAAGGTGTCGCCCGACCGGTCATCGGCCAGGCTGCGGGTGTCGGATACGGTCAGGACGGCGATATGAACCGGCAGAAAGGCTGCCGTCGCGTCAATTGGCACTGGCGGTCATCGTCGATTTGACCCGGGCGGTGATGCGGACCGATGGGGCGCCGGGAAGGCCGGGAAAGCGCGGCCACAGCCCCTGCGAGAGCGCCGCGCGGCTCGGCGAGGCGGGTTTGCCGCCTTCGCGTTCATAGACCCAGTAATTGCGCAGCACGGTCACGACATAGCCGCGCGTCTCCCAATAGGGGATCGATTCGATGTAAAGCAGGGGGTCGCCGCCATCCTTGACGATCGAATTCCACGCCTCAACCGGCACCGCGCCGGCATTATAGGCAGCAATCACCTTGGGCAGCAGGCCGCCGGTTGCGGGCTGATCCCGCAGCCATTCGAGATAGGATTGGCCGATTTCGATATTGGTTGAGGGGCGGGTGAGCGCGGCGCGATCGGCGCGGCCGCCGCGCTGGCGCGCCATGTCCCCAGCCGCGCCCGGGCGGACCTGCATCAGCCCATAGGCGCCTGCTGCGCTGACGACATTGGTACGGAAATTCGATTCCTGCAACGTGTGTGCATAGACCAGCGCCTTGTCGACGCGCCAGCCGCCATCGGGCGTCCAATCGGGGGCGGGATAGCGCGCCTCGACCGAGGGCGTGGCGCCAGCCGGGGCATTATGCGCGAGCCAGATCTGCGTGGAGGGCAAGTTGAGTGCGCCAGCCAGGCGGATCAGCGCGGCGAACTCGCTGGCGTCACCGATCCGGGCCTGACGCTTCAAAACTTCGTCGGCGAGATCATTTTCATCGATTTCGGCCAAGGCTGCAGCGACGCGGATGTTGGGCCGCCGGCCGAGCAGCTGCCAATCACCGGCGATCCGGGCTTCGGTCACGCGCTCGATCGGTGTCTTGATGCCCAGGACCTGGCGGGCGAGCAGGCCATAAAATGTCTCGTCATATTGGGCCGCGCCCTTCAGCCGGGCCTCAATCCGTTCGGGACGGCCGCAGGCCATATCGGCGCGCGATGCCCAGAACAGGCCAGCTGCGCGCAGTTCGACATCCGTCGATCGACTGGCGACCCGGGCAAAGGCCTCGCCGGCGCCCGTGCAATCCTTCTCGCGCCATGCGGCAAGCCCCTCGGCCCATTGGCCCTGGATCGCCCAGTCGCCGCTGCCCTGGCCGGCCTTTTGCGCCATCGCACGGGCATTGGCGTCATCACCCGCGATATAGTAGATCCAGGCGACTTTTTGCTGCCATTCGGTCAGCGCTTCCGGTGACAGGCCGGCCGTCGCTTCGAGCAGTGCCTGCGCCTCGGCGGCGCGATCTTCCTTGATCAGCGGTTGCATCCTGATCGCCAGATCGGCGGCGATCTGGTCGCTCTTGGCGCTTTTGGCGCGGGCACGCACCGGCGCGCCGCCGGTCCAGCTCAGTGCCTGCGTATAGGGCAGCGGTGCCAATTCGGTTGCGCCGCGCGCCTTGGCCATGCGGGCGAGCTGTTCGGCCTGAGGGAGTTCGGGCGCTTCGGCGAGCAGTTTCGCCAGATCGTCGGGGCTTGCCTTGGGCGATCCCTTGGCGGTGAGAAGTTCGGCCATGGCAATGGCGTGGAGCGGCCCGGGCTTCATCGTTGCCAGTTGCAGCCGCGCGTCGATCCATTTTTCGTCGCGGATGCTCTGGAAGACGCCGCGATAGCCGGCGCGCTGCGTTTCATCGAGCTGGGCTGGGATGCCATCGCCGGGGCGGGTGGCGGTGGACAGATCAGCGGCCAACGCCGGTACGACCGGAATCGCTGCCGATGTCATCAGCAAGGCTATGGCTGGCAGCAGAAGCTTGTTCACAATTCGATCCCCTGGATCAGTAATAACAGGTCTTTCCAGGCCTCGGCCTTGGCGGCCGGGCGTTCGAGCAGGAACCGCGGATGATAGCTCGCGATGGCCTGGATGGACGGTGCCTGTTGTCCGGCATTTTGGTTAACTGGCCGTAAAGCCCCGCGACTTTGGGCAATATCTGCCCCGACGAGCGCACGGCTCACCGCATTGCCGAACATCAACACCCGCCGGGGGCTGGCAAGATCGACATGATGCCGAAGGGCGGCCTCGATCGCGTTCAGCGAGTCGTCGGGAATCCTGCCGGCGCCGGGACGCGCGGTGCACATGGGAATCAGATAAATGGTCGACCGGTCCTGGCCGATCGCCGCCAGCATCCGATCGAACAATTTGCCGACGGCACCGCTCATCAGCATATCGGCATCGCCATCCT
Organism: Sphingomonas sp. 28-63-12; assembly: GCA_002281535.1. Classification (GTDB taxonomy): domain Bacteria; phylum Pseudomonadota; class Alphaproteobacteria; order Sphingomonadales; family Sphingomonadaceae; genus Sphingomonas. The sequence goes on along the minus strand of NCGD01000011.1, from coordinate 38,336 downwards.
CCCGCTCGGGCATTTCAACCACGACACATAGCCCTGCCGCTGGCGCGCCCTGGGCAAAGAGATGTTTGCCGGGCCAGTGCGCATCGGGGGCATTGTCGCTGCGTCGCCAGGCGTCGAACGCTGCGAGGGACGTCGGCATCGGCACTGAGGCGCGCGGCGCGATAGCCGGCGGTTGTGGCATGGACCGGGGCGTGGCGACATCGCGCGGGCTGGCCTCGACCGGCGCGGGGGCAAGCCAATTGCGCGGCTCTTCGGCAATCGCGACATCCACCCCGGCCTCACGCCACCAATCGAGCGTGCTCGCCGTGCTCGTCACCCAATCAAATTTTTGCACTTCCCCCATGGCTGTTATCTAAAGTCGCGGTTGACGGCGCGGTCAATTCGCGGGCACGCGTCAATGGACAGGACGTTGCCGGAACGCGACGACAGCCCCGGTAATGTCCCTGATGGAGACGATCATGAGTGAACGCGAGTCGATGCCGTATGATGTTGTGATTGTAGGCGGTGGGCCGGCGGGCCTGTCGGCGGCGATCCGATTGAAACAGCTGGCCAGCGAACAGGGCAACGAGCTTTCGGTTTGCATCCTCGAAAAGGGTGCCGAGATCGGCGCGCATATCCTGTCGGGCGCGGTGGTCGATCCGATCTCGCTTGATGAATTGCTGCCCGACTGGCGCACCACCGGTTGCCCGATGGCCGAGACTCCGGTCACCGAGAATCATCACTGGATTTTGACCAAGAAGGGCCACCGCGAGGTGCCCCACTGGCTGCTGCCGGCGTTCCTGAACAATCACGGCACCTACACGGGCAGCCTTGGCAGCCTGTGCCGCTGGCTGGCTGAGCAGGCAGAGGCGCTTGGCGTCGAAATTTTTCCCGGCTTTGCCGCTGCCGAAGTCCTGTTCAACGACGACGGCTCGGTGAAGGGTGTCGCCACTGGAGACATGGGAATTGCCCGCGACGGCACGCACAAGCCGGATTATCAGCCTGGGCTTGAACTCCATGCTAAATATACTTTTTTTGCAGAAGGCGTGCGTGGCCATCTGTCAAAACAGCTGATTCGGCAATTCGATCTCGCCAAGGATAGCGAGCCGCAGGTCTATGGCATCGGCATCAAGGAATTATGGGACATTGCGCCCGAAAATCACGTACAGGGCCGGGTGCTCCACACCCAGGGCTGGCCGCTCGACCATAATGCCAATGGCGGTGCCTTTCTCTACCATCAGGCCAATGGGCAGGTCGCACTCGGGCTGGTAACCTGGTTGAGCTACAAGAACCCGCATCTTTCCCCTTTTGAGGAGATGCAGCGCTGGAAGACCCATCCCTCGATTGCAGCAATCCTGAAGGGGGGCAAGCGTGTCTCCTATGGCGCGCGCGCGATCAGCGACGGTGGCTTGCAGGCGATTCCAAAGCTGGTGTTCCCTGGCGGCGCGCTGATCGGCTGCGCGGCGGGCTTCCTCAACGTGCCCCGGATCAAGGGCAGCCACACGGCGATGAAATCCGGCATGATGGCCGCAGAAGCCGCTTTTGCGGCAATCGGCGCGGGGCGCAGCAGTGATGAACTGGCGGCCTATCCGGCAGCGTTCGAGCAAAGCTGGGTGAAAAAGGAGCTGTCGATCGTCCGCAATGCGCTGCCGCTGGTCGAAAAATTCGGCATGCTGGTGGGCGCCGCTTTGGCCAATGCGACGATGTGGGCGGAAAGCCTGGGGATCAAGATGCCCTTCACGTTGGGCCACCACCCCAATCACAAGGATATCCTGCGCAAGGATCAGGCCCATGTCATCGCCTATCCCAAGCCCGATGGCGTCCTGACCTTCGACCGCCTGTCTTCGGTGTTCCTGTCGAACACCAACCATGAGGAGGATCAGCCGATCCACCTTCAGCTCAAGGACCCATCGGTCCCGATTGCGTATAATCTGCCGATGTATGACGAGCCGGCGCAGCGTTATTGCCCGGCGGGCGTATATGAAGTGATCGGCGAAGAAACCGGCGACCCGCAATTCGTGATCAACGCGCAGAATTGCGTGCACTGCAAGACCTGCGACATCAAAGACCCGACCCAGAATATCAACTGGGTCGTTCCCGAAGGCGGGGGAGGGCCTACCTATCCCAACATGTAAGCGCCTCATCGCCAAACAGCTTGTTGCCGCGCTGGTGCTGATCGCGGCGCCGGTCCCGGTGCTGGCCGAGAATGGTCAACGCGACCTGTCAGCCTATCTGCGCGCGCGTGCCGCCGATGCCGATGGTAATGTGGCGGCCGCAGCGGACGGCTATGCCGCGGCGTTGCGGGCAGCCCCCAATGATGCAGTGATTGCGGTCCGGGCCTATCGCGTCGCGATTGCAGCCGGCGATTTTGCGCTGCTCAATCACGCGCGGGGCGTGCTGGAGCGGGCCGATCTGGCCCCGGCCGATGCGTCGCTGCTGGCGCTGGCAGAGGCGGTACGGGCCAACGATCCCGCCGCCACCCAGCTGGCAATTAATCGGGTCAAGGCAGGGGCGCTGGGGTTTCTGGCACCGTCCTTTCAGGCATGGGCGGCACTTGACGATCCCAAGACAGCCAAGGCAGCGCTCGATATGGCCGGCGGCAACGCCATTGCCCGGCGATATGCGCAGGAAACCCGCGCATTGCTGCTGATCGCGACGGGAAAGCCGGCGGATGGCGCCGCGTTGGTCCAAGTGCTGTCGGGTGGGGACCGCAGCAGCGTCGATCTGCGGATCACCGCTGCCCAATTGCTGGCCCATGCCGGCCAGCAGGAAGCGGCGCGCGCCTTGCTGCCGAACAACGATCCGACGATGGCCGCCGTCCGCGACAATCTGGGGCAGGGGCGCGCGGCGAGCACTGCGCTTGGTGTGGCGTTCGTCCTTACGCGGCTGGCGAGCGATTTGAACGACGGGCAGGCATCGCGGCTGCTGATCGTGATGGCGCGGGCGGCCTTGCGGGTCGATCCCGCCAATGATCGCGCCCGGCTGTTGCTGGTGGCAGCACTGGCGCGCGAGGATAATCCGCAACATGCGCTGGTGAGCCTGGTCGACATCGCCCCCACCAGCCCCTATTATCCGGGCGCCCAGGCGCTGCGAATTGCCTTGCTGGACAAGGCTGGAAACACGGCAGCGGCGCTGGCATCGGCCGCGGCGCTGGCGGACCGACCGGACTCGACCGTCGGCGATATCCGCCGTCATGCCGATCTGCTGCTCCAGGACAGCCAGGTGGAAGCCGCAGCCAGCGCTTATCAGCGGGCGCTGGATCGGGATCAGGCGGGTGCCGACTGGGTCTTGTACCTGCAACTCGGCAGCGCGCTGGACCGGGCCGGCCACTGGCCAAAGGCCAAGGCGGCGCTTGAACAGGCGGTGTCATTGGCACCGGACGAACCGGTTGCGCTGAATTATCTGGGCTATGGGCTGCTCGAGCATGGCGGTGACAAGCGCGTGGCGCGGCAGTTGCTTGAACATGCCAGCATGCTGCGCCCGCAGGATTTCTCGATCCTCGATTCGCTTGCCTGGGCCTATTTCCTGCAGGGCGAATCGACCCGCGCGTTGCCCCTGCTCGAGGCTGCGGCCAAGGGCGAGCCGGCCAACAGTACGATCGGCGATCATCTTGGTGATGCTTATTGGCAAGCCGGGCGGCGTTATGAAGCCCGTTATGCATGGCAGGCCGCCGCGCTGCTGGCCGAAGGGGGCGATGCCGATCGAATCGCCGCCAAGATCGCCAACGGCCCCGCTACCCGCTGAGACCTGCCATGATTGTTGAACTCGCCCCCGCCAAGATTAATCTGGCCCTGCACGTTCGCCGCAAACGGGCGGATAGCTATCATGAGCTGGAGACCCTGTTCGCCTTTCTCCGCGACGGCGACCGGATCAGCATCTGCCGCACTAGCGCGCCGCATTTCGCGGTGACCGGGCCGTTTGCCGCTGCGTTGGCCGGCGAAGGCGACAATCTGGTGTTGCGCGCGGCGGCGCAGTTTGCCGATCGATTTGGCGATCCCGGGCCACTCGCTATCACCCTCGACAAGCATTTGCCGGTGGCATCGGGGATTGGTGGCGGATCGGCAGATGCGGCGGCGACATTGCGGGCGTTGGCGCGGCTGGCCGGGGTGGCGACCGACGATGCTGGCCTGTTCGTCATTGCCGAGGCGCTCGGCGCCGATGTGCCAGCCTGCCTGTTGGGGCGCAGCGCGGTGGGCACCGGCAAGGGTGAGCAGCTCGATCCTGTCGCCGGGCTGATCGATACACCGGTATTGCTGGTCAATCCCGGCGTCGCGGTATCGACCGGACCGGTGTTTCGTGCCTGGGACGGCATTGACCGGGGCGGCATTGGTGCCGGCGATTTGCTGGCCCGGGCGATCAATGGCCGCAACGACCTGGAACCGCCGGCGCGCTTGCTCGCGCCCGTCATCGGGACGGTGGTGGCGATGCTGCAGGCACAGCCCGGGGTAATGTTGGCGCGGATGTCAGGATCGGGGGCGACCTGCTTTGCGCTGTTCGAGTCCGTTGCCGCCCGGACGGCGGCGGCGAAGGCGATCAGGCAGGCAGAACCCGGCTGGTGGTGTCTCGAATCGGCACTGGCGTGACAGTTTTCCGCCCCATCGCGGGACGCGCGGCGCCGGCTGCCGATAGGATCGGCGCGAATCAGGGCTTGGCCCAACTCTTGCTGCGTAATCGTTCGAGCGGGTCCGTCGCCCTGAGCGTCGCGTCCGTGGAGGGTCCCCGTTTCGGCGGGCATCGTCAGGGTCGAGGGGTGGCGATCGCATCGCTGCCCCTCGCCAGCCCATTGCCGGGCTGATTGCACCGCAATGGCGCCAGAAATCATCCCCGGTAGCGGCCCGATTTTGCTGATCTGCGATCATGCGTCGAAGATCGTGCCACCGGGCATCGACCTGGGGGTCGCCGCCGCGCTGCTCGACAAGCATATTGCGATCGATATTGGCGCGGCCGATGTCACCCGCGCGCTGGCGACGATGTTGGGCGCGCCGGCGATCCTGGCGACCGTGTCGCGGTTGGTGATCGATTTCCACCGGCCGCCCGACCACCCCGGGCTGATCCCGCCGATCAGCGACGGGCATCCGATTCCCGGGAATATCGGGGCAGACCGCCGGGCACGTATTGCGGCCTATCACGCGCCCTATCACCGCGCGCTGGCCGGGTTGATCGCCAGCTGCCGGCCAAGTCTGCTGGCGTCGATCCACAGTTTTACGCCGGCATTAGAAACCGACCGCAGGTCACGCCCCTGGGAAATCGGCATCCTGTATAATCGCGATACGCGGGCCGCCGTCCGGGCGATTGCCGCGTTCGAGCGCGCCGGCGTGGTCACCGGCGATAACCGGCCCTATTCCGGGCGTGACCTCAACATGACGCTCAATCGCCATGGCGAGGCCAACGGCATTGCGAGCTTTGCGATCGAGATCCGCAATGACCTGATCGATCATCCTGATGGCGTACGCCATTGGGCTGGGATGATCGCGCCGATTCTATCCGCGATTGCCCAACAGGATGGCGCGGCCTAGGCATCGGGAGATGATGCGCTTTCGCCCCTTCTTGCTGTTCCTGCCGGCGCTGGCCGCATGCGACGGGACAACGCCGATCGCGGCGCCAACCCAGGTTCGCGCGCGGGCGCCGGCGGCGATTGCCGACCAGGGCGCAATGCGGATTGATTGCGCGCGGCGGGGGGCGGCGCAATTTGCCCCGCTCTGTACGCTTGAGCGGCAGGTCGACAATCAGGGCCTGTTGCTGACCATTCGCCACCCCGATGGTGGTTTTCATCGCTTGCGCGTGACGACCGATGGGCGGGGCGTGATCGCCGCCGACGGTGCCGAGCGCGCGCATGTATCCGTTCGGGGCAGTGCCGAAATCGAGGTCGCCTTGGGCGGTGATCGCTATCGTCTGCCGGCGACGGTGCGCAGCACCAGCCCGCCCCGGCCGTGAGCGCGATCGCCGGCCAGCCAATCGTCACCGCCACCGAGATGCGCGCGGCCGAGGATCGGGCGATTGCGGGCGGGCGCAGTATCGATGCGTTGATGGCTGAAGCAGGAGCAGGCATCGCCGCGGCGGTGGCACGCCTTGCCGGTGACCGGCGGGTACTGATCCTGTGCGGGCCGGGCAACAATGGGGGTGACGGCTATGTGGCGGCGCGCCGGCTGGCGCAGGCCGGCGTGGCCGTGCGAATCGCCGCGAGCGGTCCGCCACGCACCGATGCGGCGGTTCGCGCGCGCGACGCCTGGCGTGGCCCGGTCGAGGATGTCGCAGCTGCCGCCCCCGCGCCGGTGCTGATCGATTGCCTGTTCGGCACCGGGCTCGCCCGGCCGCTTGAACCAGTGCTTGCCGGAACCCTGGCCCGGCTTGTTGCGGCGGCCGAGAGTGCGGTGGCGGTTGATTTGCCGAGCGGCGTCGCCACTGATGACGGCGCGCTGCTGGGGCCTGTGCCAGTCTTTGATCACACGTTCGCCCTGGGGGCGCTCAAGGCCAGCCATATGTTGCAGCCGGCGGCGGCGTGTTGTGGGGCCCTGGAGGTGGTTGATCTGGGGCTTGAACTGCCCGGGGAAACACGGGTGCTGATGCGCCCGATGCTGGGAGCGCCCCCGGCAGACGCGCACAAATATGCACGCGGCATGGTCGCCGTCGTCAGTGGCGCGATGCCGGGTGCTGGGCTGCTGGCATCGATTGCGGCGTTGCGCAGTGGGGCGGGCTATGTGGCGGTATTGGGCGGTAACGGCGGCGGGCCGCTCGCGCTGGTCCACCGGCCGTTCGACGCAGCGTCACTGGCGGACGCGCGGATCGGCGCGCTCGTCATTGGCCCTGGGCTGGGCCGCGACGAGATCGCGAACGCCCGGCTGGCGATGGCGCTGGCGACGGACCACACGCTGCTCGTCGATGGCGATGCCCTTCATCTCGCATCGATCGACCAGCTCGCGGCGCGTGCCGCACCTACCGTACTAACCCCGCATGCCGGGGAATTCGCCGCCTTGTTCGGCCCCGGCGCTGGCAGCAAGATCGATCGCGCCCGCGCAGCCGCGCGCCGGAGCCAAGCGGTTGTGGTGTTCAAGGGCGCCGATACCGTGATCGCCGATCCCGGTGGCCGGGTGGTCGTCGCCGAGCAGGCGAACAGCTGGCTTTCGACGGCCGGCACCGGCGATGTCCTCGCCGGTGCGATCGCCGCGATGCTCGCTTCGGGGCTGCCGGCATTCGCGGCCGCAGCGGCGGGAGTCTGGCTTCATGCCGCCGCTGCGCGCCGATGCCCGGGTGCTTTTATCGCCGACGACCTTGCTTTCGCGCTCAGCGCCGTCAGGGGAGGGGGATGACAGACCAAGATTTGATCGTGCGCGTCGCCGGCCGGGGCGAAGGGGTAACCGCCGATGGCCGCCACGCAGCGCTGGCCGCCCCCGGGGACTGGCTGGGTGCAGACGGCCAGGTGGTGCCCGGCCCGCACCATCAGGCGCCGCCATGCCAGCATTTTCCCCGTTGCGGCGGGTGCCAGCTCCAGCATCTCGACGACGAGAGCTACACCCAGTTCATCGTCGACCGGATCGAAGGCGCGCTGGCATCGCAGGGCCTTGTGACGACGATTCGCCCACCCTTGCTGTCATCGCCGCAGAGCCGCCGCCGCGCCAGCTTCCATGCGGAGCGCAAGGGCGGGCAGGTAATTTTGGGCTTCAGCCAGGCCGGCAGCCATGATCTGATCGACCTGAAAGCCTGCTGGATCCTCGATCCCGTGCTGTTTGCGCTGCTCAAGCCACTGCGCGCCTTGCTGGCCAGACTGATGACGGCCAAGCGCCGCGTCGAAATCCAGCTGACAATGGTTGATCAGGGCGTTGATATGCTGATCACCGGTGTTGCCGCCGAAGGGCTTGACGCGGCTGAGGCGATTTCCGCTTTTGGCAGCGCGCAGGGCATTGCCCGGGTCGCGATCGATCATGGGCTTGGCCCTGAAACGCGCTGGGAACCGGTGGGCGCGACGATCACGCTTGGCGGGGTGCCGGTGCCGTTCCCGACGGCCGCTTTCCTGCAGGCGACGCCCGAGGGCGAAGCCGCGCTGGTCGCGGCGGTGCGCGAGGCGGTCGGCCCGGCGGCGACCGTGGCCGATCTGTTCGCCGGCCTGGGCACCTTCACCTTTGCGCTGACGCCTGCGGCCAAAATCTATGCTGCCGAAGCCGGGCGCGATTCACTGTTCGCGCTGAAAGCGGCCGGTGCGCGCGCGCAGCTTCCGGTATTTGCCGATCACCGCGATCTCTATCGCCGGCCACTGACGCCCGCCGAGCTCGATCGGTTCGAGGCGATCGTGATCGATCCTCCCCGCGCTGGAGCCAAGGAACAGGCCGATGGGCTGGCCACGAGTAAATCACCCGTGCTGGCTTATGTTTCCTGTAATCCCAGTACGTTTGCGCGCGATGCCAAGACGATTTGTGAGGGCGGTTACCAGCTCGACTGGATCCAGCCGGTGGGCCAGTTTCGGTGGTCTACGCATATCGAGCTGGCGGCGAAATTCAGCCGATAGCGGCGTGCCCGTCAGGATAGTCGGCGCGCAGGAAGAACAGGCCATCGGGCGGCGCGTTGAAGCCGAGTGCGGCGCGATCATGCGCTTCCAGCGCGGCCGTCATGTCATCCGGGGTCCATTTCCCCTCGCCGACCAGCGCCAGACAACCGACCATCGAGCGGACCTGATGATGCAGGAACGACCGGGCCGAGGCGAAGACGCTGATGACGTCACCGGATTGAACCACATCGAGCCGGTCAAGCGTGCGCAGCGGGCTGTCGGCCTGGCAATGCGCCGATCGGAAAGTGGTGAAGTCATGCCGGCCGATCAGCCGGGCTGCCCCTTCATGCATCGCCTCAGCATTCAATGCGCTCGGGACTCGCCAGGCGAGTCCGCGTTCCACCGTCAGCGGCGCGCGGCGATTGACGATGCGATATTCATAATGGCGGGCGCGGCAGGAAAAGCGGGCATGCCAGTCGTCGGGCACGATCTCACACGCCAATATGGCGACCGGCGCGGGGCGGAGCAGCGCATTCAGCCCCTCCATCAACCGGAACGGGGTGATTGGACGTGCGATATCGACATGCGCCCGCATGGCGCGGGCATGGACCCCGGCATCGGTACGGCCCGCGGCGAAGAGGATCGGCTGTTCCTGGACAATCCGTGCGGCAGCGTCCTCGATCGCCTGCTGCACGCTGGGGCCATGCGGTTGCCGCTGCCAACCCATGAACGGCCGGCCGTCATATTCGATCGTGAGCGCATAGCGCGTCAAAGCCGGGTGCCCGCAGGAATCGGAAAGCCGCGCAGCAACTCGGCTGACGTCATGGCACCGCGTCCGGCGCGCTGGAGCAGGATCGGGCGGATCGCGCCGGTGCCACAGGCGATGGTCAGTGCGTCATCGATGACCGTGCCTGGTCCATGGGGCTCGGTTTGGGACCGGTTTTGGTTGGCTATGCGCTCTGCCTCCAGCAGTTTCACGCGTTCGCCAGCCACTTCGAACCACGCGCCGGGCACGGGATTGAAGGCACGGATCTGCCGCTCGATCTCGATCGCGCCTTGGGTCCAGTCGATCCGGGCTTCGGCCTTTTCGACCTTGGCCGCATAGGTCATGCCGTCACCGGCCTGAGCGCGGGGCGGGAAGGCGTCAAGATCGGCAAGCACCGCCGTCATCAACCGGGCGCCCATCGCGCTCAGTTCGTCGGTCAGCGCGCCCGCGGTCTTGCCGTTGACCGGGGTCGACTCGTGAAGAAGCACCGGTCCGGTATCGAGACCCGCCTCCATCTGCATGATGCACACGCCGGTATCGCCATCGCCCGCCAGGATCGCGCGCTGGATCGGCGCCGCACCGCGCCAGCGGGGCAGCAATGAGGCATGGACATTGAGGCAGCCCAGCCGCGGCGCATCGAGCACCGGCTGTGGCAGGATCAGCCCATAAGCCGCGACAACCGCGATATCCGCGCCGAAGGCGGCGAATGCGGCCTGCGCCTCTGTCGTCCGCAGGCCAAGTGGCGTCATGACAGGCACCCCCAGCATTTCTGCCCGTGCCTGAACAGGAGAGGGGAGCAGGCCCTTGCCACGCCCGGCGGGACGCGGCGGCTGGCTGTAGCTGGCCACGACATCATGGCCGGCATCAATCAGCGCCTGCAGAATCGGCACCGAAAAGGCTGGCGTGCCCATGAAGATGATGCTGAGGGGTTTTGGCGTCATGATCCTCCTTCGCCGCTTGGCATTGCGGCATGCAACCCCTTATCTGTCGCGCATGGCTTCTCCCGAAATCGATGCGCTCACGCAGGCGCTGTCCCGGCTCCCCGGTCTCGGTCCGCGATCAGCGCGCCGGGCCGTGCTGTATCTCCTCAAGAAACGCGAAACGGCGCTCGATCCGCTGCGCGCCGCGCTCGACGCAGTAGGTGACCGGCTGACAGCCTGCGGCATCTGCGGCAATATCGATACCATCAACCCCTGCGGTATCTGCGCCGATCCGCGCCGCGATTCGCGGTTGCTCTGCGTGGTCGAGGAAGTCGCCGATCTCTGGGCGCTCGATCGATCGCGGCTGTTCCCGGGGCGCTTCCATATTCTGGGCGGCAAGCTTTCCGCGCTTGATGGCGTGCGACCGGAGGATCTGTCGATCGACCTGCTGGTGCGCCGGATCGAAGCGGGCGGCATCGACGAGGTGGTGCTGGCGATGAACGCCACGCTGGAGGGGCAGACCACCGCCCATTATCTCGCCGAGCGGATCGAACGCTTCCCGGTGCGGGTAACGCAGCTCGCCCATGGCTTGCCCGTCGGGGGTGAGCTCGACTATCTCGACGAAGGCACGCTGGCGCAGGCGCTGCGCGCACGCCGCCCGGTCGGTTAAGCCGTGACACTCCCTTGACGATTGCCTGCCCGTTTCTTAGCTGATCGTGATGAGCGTTCATCAAATCGTCGAAATTCCCGATCCGCGCCTGCGGACCATCTCTACGCCGGTCGCCGTCGTGGATGATGATGTGCGGGCGCTGATCGACGATATGTTCGATACTATGTACGCCTCACGCGGGATCGGGCTGGCAGCGATCCAGATCGGCGTCGCCAAGCGGATCTTGGTGATCGACCTCCAGGAAGATGGCGAAGACGGCAAGCCGGTCCGCGATCCGATGGTATTCATCAACCCCGAGATCGTTGCCGCCGACGACGCGACCAATATTTATAATGAGGGTTGCCTGTCGGTGCCCGATCAATATGCCGAAGTCGAACGCCCGGCGAGCTGCCGCGTGCGGTGGCTCGATCGCGACGGCAAGGCGCATGACGAGCAGCTGGAAGGCTTGCTCGCCACCTGCATTCAGCACGAGATGGATCATCTCGAGGGGATCATCTTCATTGATCACTTATCGCGGTTGAAGCGTGAGATGGTGCTGAAGAAGCTCGCCAAACAGCGCAAGGCTGCCGCCTGACCCCCCAATCGGCGCCTTTTTGGCGTGCGTGGTGCAAATTGTTTGAATTCGATCGCGGCTTGGGGCCAAGCACTTGTCGATTCCGGCGATCCACGCCGGGTTGAGAGGGCATCTGGATGACCGATTATCGCCTCTATGGCATGCCGGGCTCGCTTTATACCGCCAAGGCGCGGTCCTATTTGATCAAGCAGCGGATTGATTTCGAAGAGGATATTCCGGCCGCTGCCGCCTGGCTCGAAATCACCAAAGAGATCGGCCGCTGGATCATTCCCGTGCTGGTGACGCCGACGGGCGCGATCATTCAGGATGGTGCAGCGATCATCGATCATATCGAGGCAATTGGGCTGGCCCGGCGCAGTGCCTATCCCGACACCCCCGTCCACCGCGCGGTATCGTTGGTGTTCGAACTGTTCGGCGGCGAGGGGCTGTTGCGGCCGGCGATGCATTATCGCTGGGATTATGATGCGGACAATCGCGATTTTCTTAAGGCCGATTTCGTCGCCGCGCTGATGCCGGGGGCGACCGATGAGGTGGCCGAGGCGGTTTTCGGCGCGGCTGGTGGTCGAATGCGCAAGGCGAAACAGGGGTTTGGCGTATCTGCTGAGACGGCACCCGTCATCCAGGCCAGTTATGAAGCCTTTCTGGCTTTGCTCGACGCCCATCTCGCGCTCCACCCCTATCTACTCGGCGGGCAGCCCACGATTGGTGATTATGGCCTGATCGGGCCGCTGTATGCACATCTGGCGCGCGATCCCTACCCAGCGGCGCTGATGAAGGCGCGTTTCTATAATGTCTGGCGCTGGACCGAACGCATGAACGCCGCGCAGGCGCTGCTCGACGGAAAATATGCCGCCGAGACGCTGATCGCCGGCGATGCCGTTCCCGACACTTTAGTCGCGCTGTTGCGCTTTATCGCCGAGGATTATCTCCCGGAGCTCGTCGCGCACGTCGATTTCGCCAATCAATGGCTGGACGGCCACCCCGATCTGCAAACCGGCACCAATGGCCTGCCCGATCCGGCCACAAGGGCGATCGGCCGGGCGAGCTTTGACTGGCACGGCGTGACCATCGCGTCGATGGTGATGCCCTATCGCTTCTATCTGCTGCAGCGCGTGCAGGCGGCGATCGCCGCGGCGGGGCCCCCGATTGCCGCGATCCTTACCGATGCGGGTCTGGCGGCGCTGGCGACGCTGCAGACGCACCGCCCGGTCGAGCGTGTCGGCCATCTCGAAGTCTGGGGCGCTGACCGGCGCGCCTGAGTGCTCAGGCGGTCGGCGTCGTCGCCGGCAGGATGACCATGACGCGTACCCCGCCCAGCGGCGAGGCGCCCGCATCGATCCGGCCATGATGCGCCTCGACGATCGCCTGCGCGGTGGCGAGGCCAAGGCCCGAACTTGTGACCGATTCGCCGGGCAGCACGGTGGCCCGGTAAAAGGGTTCGAACAGCTGCTGGGCAAGATCAACGTCGATACCCGGCGCACTGTCATCGATGATCAGCCGCCACGCGCCACGGCTCGGTTCGAGGCCAAGCTGGATGCGGCCACCGGGCGGGGTATAGCGCAGGCTGTTTTCGATCAGCGCAGTGAACAGCTGTTCGATGCGCGCGCCATCCCACTTTACCAGCACCGTGGTGGCCGGCAGCATACCGGGTTCGAGCGTGACCTGGGCGCGCTCGGCGCGGCGCTTGTTGGTCCAGATCGCGTTGTGGATCAGCGCGCAGGGATCAACCTGTTTGAAGTTCACCGGCAATCGCCCGAGATCGGCAAGCGCGACCGCCTGCAGATCCTCGGTAATCTCGATCAGGCGCTGGACATTGTCGTCGACCTGATCGAACGATTCGGCTGGGATGATGTGGTCGGTCTCGCGCGCCGCGCGCAGCTGGTCGCCCAGCGTCGCGACGGGCTTGCGCAATTCCTCGGCGATTGCGACCAGCCAGGTGCGGCGCGCGGTTTCAAGGCGATCGAACGACCGGGCGATCCGGCCCAAGTTGCGCATGGTGATGATCGTCTCGCGCGGGCCAACTTCAGGAAACTCGCCGGCGAAATTGCCTTCGGCAACCGCACGGCTGGCATCGAGCAGCGCCTTTTGCGGCCGCGCGACGCGATTGGCGATCATGCTGGCGAAGATCAGCATCAGGATCAGCATTGCGCCGAGCACAGCGCCGACCACGATCAGCTGATCGCGCAACAAGGCGTTCCGGGCCACGGTGCTGCCAACGCTTTGTTCGAGCGCCACATAGCGATCGAACACGATATTGAGTCCGATGATCAGCCCCAATGTCGGCAGCGCCGTCACCAGCAAGGCCTGAGCGGCAAGCAATAGAAAGAGGCCGCGAGATAGCCGCACAATTAGTCTCCTGAGCCCCCGGCGTCGTCTCGCGCCGTCCCAAGCCGATAATGCGGTCTATACCATGAAACAATCAGCTTTGTTGCGGTTCGCCCGGTCCCTGTCCGGGACGCAGCCTGTCGATGGCCGCGAGGACCGGCGCGGCCCATTCCGGGCGGCAGATCAGCAGATCGGGCAAGAGCGGATCACTGCAGTTATAAACCAGCGGGCTGCCGTCGATCCGCGAGGCATGAAATCCGGCAGCCATGGCCACTGCAGCCGGCGCGCAATTGTCCCATTCATATTGGCCGCCATCGTGGAGATAGATCTCCGCATCGCCGGCGACGACCGCCATCGCTTTGGCACCGGCCGATCCCATCGGCACCAGATCGGCGCCGATCGCTTCGGCAACCAGCCGCGCGATGTCGGGTGCACGGGTGCGGCTGACGACCATGCGCGGACGTCCCGACGGGGCCGATGGCAGCGGCACCATGTCATCTGTTACAAAAGTGCGGCCGCAGGCGGGCAGGGCGACGGCGCCCACTTCGGGCACGCCATCGATCGCGAGGCCAATATGCACGGCCCAGTCATCGAGCCGTTCCGAATATTCCCGCGTACCGTCAAGCGGATCGATGATCCAGACGCGCTGTGCGGCGCAGCGGGCCCGGTCGTCATGCGATTCTTCTGAAAGAATGAAATCGTCAGGGCGCGCCGCGCGCAAGCGATCGATGATCAATGTGTTGGCTTCGCGGTCGCCCCGCTTTCCCAGTTCGCGGTCTGAACAGGTGGCGGAGGCGCGGATGCTCTGCAGCAATGCGCCGGCTTCATCGGCAATCGCCCGTGCGAGCGCAGCATCGGTCAAAGGTCATAGCTCCAGATGCCGACGACATGCTCGACGATCCGCTGGGCGGCGGCGTCGGGGCTTTCGTGGGTGGTGTCGATATGGATATCGGGCGATTCCGGCGGCTCATAGGGGCTCGATATACCGGTGAAACTCGCAATCTCACCGGCGCGGGCGCGCTTGTAGAGGCCCTTCACATCACGCGCTTCGGCAATTTCGATCGGCGTGTCGACGAAAATCTCGACAAACTGGTCGGACGACAACATCCCGCGCACCATCTCGCGTTCAGCGCGGAACGGCGAGATGAAGGCGGTCAGCACGATCAACCCGGCATCGGTCATCAGCTTGGCCACCTCGCCGACGCGCCGGATATTCTCTACCCGGTCGGCGTCGCTAAAGCCGAGATCCTTGTTGAGGCCGTGGCGGACATTGTCGCCATCGAGCAGGAAGGTGTGCTTGCCCAGCGCGTGCAGCTTTTGTTCGACCATATTGGCGATGGTCGATTTGCCCGAGCCGGACAGCCCAGTGAACCACAGGACGCGGGGCTGCTGCCCCATTTGCGCGGCATGTGCCTCTCGCCCGATATCAATGGCTTGCCAGTGGACATTGGTAGAGCGCCGCAATGCGTGCCGGATCATGCCGGTGCCCACGGTGGCGTTGGTCGCCCGATCGATCAGGATGAAGCCGCCGAGATCGGTATTGATCGAATCGGACGTCGCATAGGGTTCATAGACGATCGGCCGATCAGTCTGGATATCGGCGACACCGATGTCGTTGAGCCCAAAGCTGCGCGCTGAAAGCTTGGCGAGCGTGTTGACATCAATGACATGGTCGGGCGCCTGCACCGTCGCGCTGGCCGTCTGGGTGCCGAGCTTGAGGATATAGCTGCGACCCGGCAGCATCGGCGCTTCGTCCATCCACACGATCGTGGCGGAGAATTGATCGGCGGCCTGGGGCGGCAGATCGGCAATGGCGATGACATTGCCGCGCGAACAATCGACTTCGTCGGTCAACGTCAACGTCACCGCCTGGCCGGCGACCGCCAGATCGAGATCGCCGTTCATCGTCACGATCCGGTCGATATGCGTCACCCGGCCCGAAGGCAGAATGCGGACGGGATCGCCGCGGCGGACGTGGCCAGCCGAGATCAAGCCAGCAAAGCCCCGAAAATCGAGATTGGGCCGGTTGACCCATTGCACCGGCATCCGGAACGGGCCTGCCTGCGCGGCATCATTGGCGACGTCGACGCTTTCGAGATGGTCGATCAATGTCGGCCCGGCATACCAGGGCATCGCTTCCGAACGGGTGGCGACATTGTCACCGCGAAAGCCGGAGATCGGGATGGCGGTGAACGCGTCGATTCCGATCGAGCTGGCAAAGTGGCGGTAATCGGCAAGGATGGTATCGAACCTGGCCTGATCATATTCGACCAGGTCCATCTTGTTGATCGCCAGCACGATGTGGCGGATGCCGATCAGCTTGGCGAGATAGCTGTGTCGCCGCGTCTGGGTCAGCACGCCCTTGCGGGCATCGATCAGCATGACGGCAAGGTCGGCGGTGGAGGCGCCGGTCACCATGTTACGCGTATATTGTTCGTGGCCCGGCGTATCGGCGACGATGAACTTGCGCTTCTCCGTGGCGAAGAAGCGATAAGCGACATCGATGGTGATGCCCTGTTCGCGTTCGGCGGCAAGCCCGTCGACCAGCAGCGCGAAATCAATCTCCTGCCCCTGGGTGCCGACCCGCTTGCTGTCGGCCTCTAGTGCCGCGAGTTGATCCTCGAAGATCATCTTCGAATCATAGAGCAACCGCCCGATCAGCGTGGATTTTCCATCATCGACCGAGCCGCAGGTAATGAAGCGCAGCAGCGACTTGTGCTGGTGCAGCCGCAGATAGGCGTCAATATCCTGGGCGATCAGGGTGTCGGTCGCATACGTTGGAGCGTCGGCCATCATCGTGTCTCCGCCGTCATCCCGGCGAAAGCCGCGGTCTCGTGCATCGGGCGGAGCCACGCGATCGCCCCGGATTCCAGCTTTGGGCGGGGTGACGGGCCCGAAGAGCAAGGTCGGCCAGCAAGGGGTGCCATCAGAAATACCCCTCCTGCTTCTTTTTCTCCATGCTGGCGGCCTGGTCATGGTCGATCACGCGGCCCTGGCGTTCGGAAGTCGTGGTCAGCAACATTTCCTGAATGACTTCGGACAGCGTCGTCGCCCTGCTCTCGACCGCTCCGGTTAACGGGAAGCAGCCAAGCGTGCGAAAGCGGACCCAGCGTTCGGTGACATCGACCGTGCGGCCAAGCACGCGCTCCATCCGGGCAAGATCGTCGGCCATGAACAATTGGCCATCCTGCATATAGGTCGGGCGTGGGGCGCTGAAATAAAGCGGGACGATCTCAATTCCCTCAAGCTGGATATATTGCCAGATATCGAGCTCGGTCCAGTTCGAGATCGGGAAGACCCGCATGCTCTCGCCCTTGTGCTTGCGCGCGTTGTACAGGCGCCAGAGCTCGGGGCGCTGGTTCTTCGGGTCCCAGCGCTGATGCGCCGAACGGAAGCTGAATATCCGCTCCTTGGCGCGGCTCTTTTCCTCGTCGCGCCGCGCGCCGCCGAAAGCCGCGTCGAAGCCGTGATGCTCCAGCGCCTGCTTCAGCCCCTCAGTCTTCCACATATCGGTGTGACGGCTGCCATGGTCGAACGGGTTGATCCCTTCGGCGATCGCATCGGGATTTTGATGGACCAGCAATTCCATGCCCGCATCCGCTGCCGCCTTTTCGCGCAGCGCGTACATTGCCCGGAACTTCCAGGTGGTGTCGACATGCAGCAGCGGGAAGGGCGGCGGCGCCGGGTAAAACGCCTTGCGGGCAAGATGCAGCATTACCGCCGAATCCTTGCCGACCGAATAGAGCATCACGGGCTTGGTGGCTTCTGCCACCACTTCGCGCATGATGTGGATGCTCTCGGCCTCAAGGCGTTGCAAATGGGTCAGGGGAGCATTCATGGTCGTTCAGATAGCCTGCCATGCAACAACTGCCACGAAGTTATGTTTTGCACGACAAAAGTTGGCTCAATCGGCCTGTTGGCGTTCGATCGAATCGAGAATGCGCGCCCCGGCCATGAATACGGCGATTGGGCAGACCGCGAACAGTAGCCACCCGCCAAAGCCGGGATATTGCTGAACATAATGAACCCCCCGCTCGATCGCGCCGGTGCCAAGCCCATAGATGACGAGAAACGCCTCGAACTTGGTCTTGATCACGAACAGACGGGCGATCTTGTGGAGCATGATATTGGTGAAGCAAGCGGCGGGCCAACCCCGGAAAACCGCGATTTCGCGTTTACGAAACTGGTAAACTGTCAATTAACCCGACAATCCCGACCGCCTCGAGCAGGGCGGCACGCGCGCGCTCGATATCGGCGATCAGCGCCGGACTGCCGATGGCCGACGGGTCGATCGCTTCTGGCCAGTGACGCTGGACGATTGCGGCGAGACGATCGAGCCGGGCATGATCGACCAGAAAGCGCGGATCGATCGTCGCCGGATCGGCCACGACCCGCAATCGAAGGCACGCCGGCCCGCCGCCATTGGCCATCGATTCGCGGACATCGACCACCTCAAGCCGGCGGATCGGGCCATTGCCGGCGATCATCAACTGCAGCCAGCCCCATACCCGCGCGTTGCTGCGCGCCTCCTCCGGCAGGATCAGCGTCATCTCGCCGCCGGCCAGCGTCACCAGCTGAGCGTTGAATAGATAAGAGGAAATGGCATCGGCAAGGCTGACGGCGGCGGCCGGGACTTCGATGATTTGGGCATCGGGCAGCCGATCGAGGAGATCGGCATAGAAGCGATCTCGATCGGCAAAGGCCAATTCATGCGCGAACAGCACCGGTCCATTGGCGACCGCGACGACATCATTGTGAAACGCCCCGGCCGCAATCGCTGCCTCGGATTGCTCGACAAACAATGTCCGCGCCGGATCGAGCTGGTGCGCACGGGCAATGGCTTCGCTGGCCTCACGCCGCTGGCGGGCCGGAAAATTACCGCCGGCGACGCCATAGACGAATATCTCGATCCCCGGCATCGCGTGGCTGCTCGCCATCCGCATATGATTGGCGGCGCCCTCGTCGCCAAAGGGGGCCGGCACCGGTCCGTGGACCGCAAAGGCAGGGTGGGCGAAGGCGACGCGGAGCTGGGCCAGTGTGCCGGGCCATTCATGGCTGCGGTGCGGCATCGTCACCAGATTGGCGACGCTCAGATGGCAGCGTTTGTCGGCGGTATCGGGGGCGGGCGACACGGTGGCGGCGTTGGCGGCCCACATCGCCGAAGCGGACAATGCCTGTGCCTTGAGCGGTAGTGACGCCGCGTCATAATCGGTCGACAATGCGCTGAGCCAGGCATGATCGGGCCGGGCGTGGGGCAGCAAAATGCCCTGGGTCAGCCCGAGCGCCAAATTGGCGCGCATCTTGGCGATTCCCTGTAAGGCGGCGGCACGCGGGCGCGACACCGCGCCGGCATTGCGCGTTGCAGCCAAATTGCCGTGGCTGAGCCCGGCATAATTGTGGCTGGGGCCGATCAGCCCGTCCAAATTGATCTCGACCAGCATCAGTTGCGGCCCACGCAATGAATTACCGATTGGGTGGTTACGCCAAGCGTCGCTGCGGCGGTTTGATCGATCGCAATGCCATCGCCACAATCCTGGATGCGACCATAGCAACAGCGAAAATCGGCCAGCGATCCCGCGGCGAGCAAGGCAGGATCGCCGCCCTTATCGTCAATCGCTTGCACCTGCACCGATCGCGTGTCGCGGATCGTCCGGACGTGATCGGTGCGCGCGGTCATGGTCGGGCCGCCATCGAAGATGTCGATGTAATTGTCGAAGCTGAACCCCTCATTTTCGAGCATCCGCATCGCCGCCCGGCCCGACGGATGCGGCAGGCCGATGGCCGCGCGAGCGGTTTCCGAGAGCATGGCGGTGTAGATCGGATGTTTGGGAAAGAGATCGGCGATGAATTGATGGCCATGAATAGCGTTGAAATAATCGGCGTCCTGAAAATTCATGCCGAAGAACCGACCGGCCAGCCCGTCCCAGAATGGCGATCCGCCGGCTTCGTCGATGATCCCGCGTAATTCGGCGAGAATACGATCGGCAAAGCGCGCCCGGTGCATGGCGATGAACAGATACCGGCTGCGTGCGAGCAACATGCCAAGCCCACCAGCGCGCTCGCCCGGATGGAGAAACAGCCCGCCAACTTCGCTCGCTCCCTCAAGATCCGTCGACAAGGTTAGCATATCAGCGCGAAAAGTTCGCCCCAGCTCCTTGCTGTGCTGCGCCAGCGCGCCGATCCGATAGCTGTAGAACGGATAAGACTGGCCGACCTGGGTAAAGATCTGGCAGGTGCCGCGGACCTCGCCAGTCGCGACATTTTCCAGCACCAACACGAACAGGTCATCGCCGATTGGCCCGTCGCCGCGACGATAGGCGGCATCGCTGCGATCGAGCTTGGCGCGGAGCGAGGCGCGATCGGGCGGCAAATTGGTGAAGCCGCCGCCGGTCAGTTTCGCCATCTCGTAAAGCGACTGGAGATCCTCGCCCCGTGCGGCCCGAATACGAAAAGTCACAAATGCCCCCGTTCAGCAATCCGCAGGATGGTGAGTGCCGACAGCGCGGCACGCTCGGCCAGGCTGTCCACCAGCAGAAACTCGTCGGCTGAATGGATGGCGCCGCCGCGAACGCCCATCGTGTCGACAACAGGCACGCCGCAGGCGGCGATGTTGTTGCCATCACAGACCCCGCCCGTGGCGTGCCAGCCAATCTCCAGCCCGAGATCGGCGCCGGCGGCCTTGACCAGCGCGAACAATTTGGCCGCGCCGGGATCGATCGGCTTTGGCGGCCGGTTGAAGCCGCCATGGACATCGATCTTGACGTCATGACGGGCCACCGCCGCCTGCACGACGAGATCGATATGCGCCTGCGCCCGGACAATCTGATCGATCGAGGCGGGGCGAAAATTGACGCGCAGGATCGCAAGGTCTGGCACGACATTATTGGGGCCGCCGCCATCGATCCGCGCCGGATTGACGGTGAGTCCCGGGCCATGGGCCTCGGCCAGGCGAAGCGCGATATCGGCAGCGGCCAGCAGCGCGTTGCGGCCGTCATCGGGGTTGCGCCCGGCATGCGCGCTACGCCCGCGCACGGTAATCGAGAAATTGCCGGTGCCGCCGCGCGCGCCAGCCAGCGTCCCATCCGGCAAAGCGGGTTCATAGGTCAACGCCGCCAGCTTGCCGCGCGCGAGGCGTTCGATCAGCGGCGCGGATGAGAGCGACCCGGTTTCCTCATCCGAATTGATCATCACCTGATAGCCAAGCTTGCCGGCTATCGGGCTGGCCTCCACCGCGTGGAGCGCGGCAAGCATCACGGCGATGCCGCCTTTCATATCCGCCACTCCAGGGCCATTGAGCGTGACGTCATCGCGCCACGCCGTTGTCTGAAAGGAGTGATCGCGGGGGAACACCGTGTCCATATGCCCGGTCAGCAGCAGCTGGACCGGGGCATCGGGGCGCACCGTCAGCACCAAGTGCGCGCCGTGATCGATCATGGTGGTGGTACCGTCGGGTTGCACCGCCGAGACCGGGGCCGGTTGATCGAACGCCATGTCCCCCGGCAGCGCCGCAAAGCCATTGGCCAACTGATTGGCCATCGCCGCCAGCCCGGTCAGGTTGCGGGTGCCCGAATTGATCGCGGACCAGGCCAGCACCTGATCGAGCATCGGCTGGCCCTGGGCAAGATCGATCACGGCGTGTTCGGCATTGGAAAGGCTGGACATGCGCGCGGTCTAGCCCGTTCGCGGGCACTACTCCACCCATTGCGAATGGGCGCACACCCGATCGGGCCCTTGACGATCGTCGACTCGCCCGCTTGAAGCGCGATCATGGCTTATGACATCGCGAAGTTCCTCCACATTACCGGCATCGTCATGCTGATGGGCAACATCACGGCGACCGCCTTCTGGAAAGTGTTTGCCGATCGCACCCGCGACCCACGGATCATCGGCTTTGCCCAAAGGCTGGTGACGATTACCGACTGGAGCCTGACCTTGTGGGGCATTATCCTGACGATGGCGGGCGGCTATGCCGCCGCGATCATTGCCGGGCTCGACCTGTTTAGCTCGACCTGGCTGGTGTGGAGCCAGGGGCTGTTCGTGGTGGCGGGGATGATCTGGATGATCGTGCTGCTGCCAATCCAGATCCGCCAGCACAAGGTCGCCAAGACCTTTGCGCAGGGCGGCGAGATCCCCGAAAGCTATCGGCGCGATAGCCGCAACTGGATCATCTGGGGATTGATCGGCACAGTGCCGCTGGTCGCTGCCGTCTGGCTGATGGTCGCCAAGCCCTATTGAGGCAGGTGATCGGCCAGTGCAGCGAAGACATCCTGGTAGAGTTGCCGTTTGAAGGGCACCGCCAGATCGATCACCTCGGCGCGGGTCGACCAGCGCCAAGCGCTGAATTCCTGATGGTGGGTGGCGATGTCGATATCGCCGTCGTCACCAGTCAACCGATAGAGGAACCAGCGCTGCCGCTGGCCGCGCCATTTGCCCTTCCACACCTTGCCGACCAGTTCGTCGGGCAGGTCATAGAAAAATTCGCCCGGTGCCACCGCGATCAACTGCACCTTGTCGGGGGCGATGCCGGTTTCCTCGCCCAGTTCGCGCAATGCGGCAGCCTCTGCTTCCTCGCCCTCGTCAATGCCCCCCTGCGGCAGTTGCCAGGCCTCGGCCGTGCTGTCGATCCGCTGGCCGACGAAGATCAGCCCTGCTTCGTTGACGATGATGATCCCGGCGCAGGGGCGATAGGGCAGGTCACTCATCGCTATGCAGCCACCGCTTCGGCGATGATGCCCTTCAGCACCGCCAGCGCGCCATCGACCTCAAGCTGTGCGGAGGGTAGCGCTTTGCGCAAGGTCACGAAGCCATGGATATTGCCGATGGCTTCGCGATAGACGGTCGGGATGCCTTGGGCGATCAGCGCACCGGCATAGGCACGGCCCTGATCGCGCAACGGATCGAGACCGGCGGTGATGACCAGCGTTGGCGGCATGGCGTGATGCGATTGATGCAGCGGTGCGGCGCGCCAATCGTCTGGAATTGCGGCATAGGCGTCGTCGAACCATTTCATGCTGTCCTTGGTCAGCAGCCGGCCTTCGCCAAACAGGTCGTGCGAGGCATGGGCATCGGCACGATCGACGGTGGGATAAATTGGGAATTGAACGATTACCGGCACCGCGGCGGGCGAATCGCGCAGGGCCATGGCCGTCACGATCGTCAGATTGCCGCCGGCGCTGTCGCCTGACAGGACCAGGCCGGTTACGCTGAGCCCAAGCTCGGCGGGGCTGGTGGCGACCCAGCGGGCGGCGGCTTCGCAATCATCGGTCGCGGCGGGGAAGGGATGTTCGGGCGCCAGCCGATAATCGACCGCGATGACGGGCAGATCGAGCTGGCGGGCGAGTTCGGCGCAGAAGCCGGCATGGGTGTCGAGATCGCCGATCACAAAGCCGCCACCATGGAAGAAAACCAGTGCCGGCCCGGCGGGGCGTTCGGCGCGGGCGTCGAACAGCCGGAGCGGGATCAGCCCGGCAGGTCCCGGCGCGGCGAGATCGCGGATCACTGCCAGGTCACCCACCGGCAGATCGGCGGCATCCTTGCTGGCCAGATAGATTGCGCGCGCGGCGGCTGCGGGCAATTCATGCATCTTGGGACCGGGCAAAGCGTTCAGAAAAGCAAGGAATTGCGCCACATCGGGGCGGGTATAATGGTCGGTCATACAATCTCTCCGGAAACCATGGCGCGCTGGCCTTTCCAGCCCTACCTAGGCGGCGTGTTCGCTGTCGTCCATCATCCCGATTATGTCGCCCCGGCATCTGCCCGAAGCGGCTATCAATGGAACAAGAACGGGCTGGTACGCGACCTGCTGATGGGGAGTGGCACCGCGATCGACTGGCACGAGCCGGCGCCGATGCCGGCACACTGGATCGAGGCGGTACACGATCCCGACTATGTCGCTGAAGTGATCGAGGCGCGTGTGCCCGCCCATAAGGAGCGCCGGATCGGCTTTGCGGTGACGCCGCTGGTGGCACGCCGCGCCCAGATCGTCCCGGGCGGTACCTGGCTGGCAGCGCTGATCGCAATCGAACAGGGCTTTGCCGCCAACATTGCCGGGGGCAGCCACCACGCCTTGGCGGATACCGGTGCCGGATTTTGCGTGTTCAACGATCTCGCCATCGCGGCCGTCCGGCTGACCGACGAGCGCCGGGTGAAGCAGGTGCTGATCATTGACTGCGATGTCCATCAGGGAGACGGCACCGCCGCGCTGACGGCGGGCAGGCCCGGGATCGCGACCTATTCGATCCATGCCGACAAGAATTTTCCGGCCCGAAAGGCGCGATCGACGGTCGATGTCGCCTTGCCAGATGGGCTGGGCGACGATGATTATCTGGCGATCCTTGGCGAGACGTTGCTGCCGCTGATCGATCGGGTTGCCCCCGATCTGATCCTGTATCAGGCCGGAGTCGATCCATTTGAGGGCGATCGGCTGGGGCGGCTCAAGCTCAGCGTCACTGGGCTAGAGCGGCGCGAGCAATTAATTGCCGAAATCGCCCTTGATCGGGGCGTGCCGCTGGCGAGCACGCTCGGGGGTGGCTATGGGCTTGACGCAATGGAAGTGGCCCACCGGCATGTCGCGTCGATTCTAACGCTTGGTCAAGCGTTCGCTGCTGGGCGGCCGAGCGAGGGCCGTACGGCGATGCGCCACGCATGACGGCGCCCGACATCCTCTGGTTTCGGCGCGACCTGCGGCTTGTCGATCAGGCCGCGCTGATCGCCGCTGCTGCAGCCGGACCGGTGTTGCCGGTCTATATCCTTGATGATGAGACGCCACGGCATCGGCGCATGGGCGGCGCGTCACGCTGGTGGCTGCATCATAGTCTCGTGGCGCTCGATACCGCCCTCCGGGCCCGCGGATCACGGCTGATCCTGCGCCGCGGCCGGAGCGAGGACGTCCTTGCCGCGCTGGCGGCCGAATCCGGCAGCCAGCGTGTCCATGCGCTGCGCCATTATGAGCCCTGGTGGCGCAATGCGCAGGCGGCGGTCGCCAGGCGGCTCGATCTCGTCTTGCACGACGGTAATTATCTTGCCCCGGCAGGCTCGATCATTACCGGTAGCGGCGGGCAATACAAGATTTTCACGCCGTTCTGGCGTGCGCTGTTGGCGACCATGCCCCCAGCACAGCCAGTCCCAGCGCCCGACAAAATTGCCGGGCCGGCACGCTGGCCGGCCAGTGACGTGCTGTCATCCTGGGGCCTGCTGCCGAAGACACCCGATTGGGCGACAGGTATCGCCAACGCCTGGACACCCGGTGCCGAAGGCGCGGCGGCGCGATTGGCGGCGTTCGCTGATCACGCGGCAAGCTATGGCGAGCAGCGCAACCTGCCGGCTGTTCCGGGCACATCTTCATTGTCGCCGCATCTGCATTTCGGCGAGATATCGCCCGCTACGGTGTGGCACGCGGTCGCCCGGGCGGGTGGTTCGGTCGAGACCTTTCTGGGAGAGCTTGGGTGGCGGGACTATGCGCAGAACGTGATCCTGCAATTCCCCGATTATGGCAGCAACAATGCGCGCCCGGCTTTTGACGCGCTCGCGTGGCGAACAGGGTCGGCGGCCGATGCGGACCTAAAGGCGTGGCAGCAAGGGCGCACCGGTTATCCAATCGTCGATGCCGGCATGCGCCAGCTCTGGACGACCGGCTGGATGCACAATCGCGTGCGGATGATCGCGGCGTCGTTTCTCGTCAAACATCTGCTGATTGATTGGCGCCAAGGCGAACAGTGGTTCTGGGACACATTGGTGGATGCCGATTATGGCAGTAATGCCGTCAACTGGCAGTGGACGGCGGGAACGGGGGTCGATTCGAACATGTTCGTGCGGATCATGGCGCCGCTATCGCAATCCGAAAAATTCATGAGCGGCGACTATATCCGACGCTGGGTGCCTGAACTCGCCGGCCTTTCCGATGGGGCTATCCATGATCCGGATGAATTTGGCTGTCGGCCGCCGCGCTATCCCGCCAAACGGATCGGCCATCGCGAAGCCCGCGCGCGCGCGCTCGAAGCCGTCAAGCAACTGCGCTGACCCCATGAGCAACGAGGCAAGCGGCCATACGATGAACGATCAATCGCCAGCGGCTATCGGCAGGGCATCGTTGCCACGGCCAGCTGTGCGCGGGGTGGTCGCGCGCTTGCTGCACCGTGTGCTCGATCGCATCGATTCCGGGATGGCCAGCGGCGCCATCGAAACACTGATGCCGGACGGCACGCGCCGGGTGTTGGGCGGCCGGTCCGCCGGGACGGTTGCAGGCCTCCATATCGTCCGCTGGCGGGCGCTGATCCGGCTGGCGACAGGCGGCTCCTCGGGCTGGTATGTCGCCTGGGACAAGGGGGAATGGACCAGCCCCGATCCGGTCGCGCTATTCGAGGTGCTGAGCGCCAATCGCCGGACGCTGGGTGACGGCGCGCGCGCGCGCGGCGTGTCGCGCCGGCTGCGGCACTTGCTCCATCTGGCGCATCGCAACAGCCGGGCGGGGGCGCGTCGCAACGTCGCGGCGCATTATGATCTGGGCAATGATTTCTACGCGGCCTGGCTCGATCCGACATTGAGCTATTCAAGCGCGCTGTTTGAATCGCCGGGCGAGCCGCTGGCGGAGGCGCAACACCGCAAACTGGCGGCGATCCTGGCGCGGACCAATACCCAGCCGGGTGATACCCTGCTTGAAATCGGGTGTGGTTGGGGCTCGTTTGTGGCGATTGCGGCAAAGGCCGGGCGGCACGTCCACGCCATCACCCTGTCGGCCGAACAACAGGCCTCGGTCGCTGCCAAGGCGCTGCCCAATGTCGCGGTCACGCTGACCGATTATCGCGATGTCACCCAGGTCTATGACGGGATCGCCAGCATCGAAATGGTCGAGGCGGTCGGTCAGGATTATTGGCCCGACTATCTCGCGGTGATTGCCCGCGCGCTGCGGCCGGGGGGGCGGGCAGCAATCCAATATATCGTCATCGATGATGCGATCTTCGAGTCCTATGCCGCCAACGCCGATTTCATCCAGCGCTACGTGTTCCCCGGCGGGATGCTTTTGTCGCGCGCCCGCTTCAAGGCGCTCGCCGAGATGCATGGACTGGATTGGCGAGATGAGCGCGCATTCGGCGCAGATTATGCAGAAACGCTGCGGCGCTGGCGGCTGGCATTTGACGCGGCGGTCACCGCCGGTCGGTTGCCAGACCGATTCGACAGTAAATTCATCCGGCTGTGGCGTTTCTATCTCATGTATTGCGAAGGCGGATTTCGCGGCGGTGGCATCGATGTCGCACAAGTCACGCTGGTGAAGCGGTAGGGTGACACTGCCGAGGCTCTGATGGGCATTCCGTGCGCGGCAAAGCAATCTAGCGCGTGTCGCGCGTCGTCCCGCGAGTGCTATCCCTCGATCCGTTCGAAATGCCCGGTCTCGAAATCCTTGGCGATCAGCGCGGCAATCCGGGCGCCGACGATGGCCGGGTCCTTGACTGATGCCGGGGCCTCACCGGGAAAGGCGCGTGCGCGCATTGCGGTGCGGGTAGCGCCAGGATCGATCAGGGCAGTGCGGATTGCACTGATATTGGTCATTTCCTGGCCATAGCTGGCGATGATGGCTTCAAACGCCGCCTTTGAGGCGGCATATTCGCCCCAATAAGCGCGCGGCTCGCGGGCAACGGAAGATGTCAGGCCGATCACCCGGCCGCGCGGCGACTTGCGGAGCATCGGGTTGAATGCGGTCAGCAACGCGACCTGTGCGCTGACATTCAGCGTTAAAATTTGCGCCAATTCCTTGGGATCGATCGCCGGAACCGCGCCAAGCGTCCCCAATGTCGCGGCGTTCAGCACGAGAATGTCGAGCTTGTCCCAGCGCTCGGACAAGGCCGTGGCGAGCCGGGCGATGCTGTCATTCTCGGTGAGGTTGAGCGGCGCAATCGTCGCTGTGCCGCCGCTGGCATAAATCGCTTCCTCGACCTCTTCGAGGCCGCCAGTGGTGCGAGCGGTGAGGATGACATGTGCCCCCGCCGCCGCCAATGCCCTGGCCGTCGCGGCGCCGATGCCCCGGCTTGCACCAGTGACGAGGGCAATTTGCGTGGCAAGCGGCTTGTCGGTCACGGCGATACTCCATTCGCCCGCGCGTATCGGCAGGGCGTCATGCGATGATGGGGCAGGGGGAATGGGTTGGCTAGATCACCCGCTCGGCGAGCAAGGCGAATTGATCGACCGTCTCGGATTCGTCCTGGTCGGTCAATGTCGTCGGGTAATCGCCGGTAAAGCAGGCATCGCAGTGGCTTGGATGCGTGTCGGAGCGCTTGGGCTGGCCGAGTGCTTTGTAGAGCCCGTCGATCGATACAAAGGCCAGGCTGTCGGCGTGGATAAAGTCGGTCATGCCGCCAACATCGAGCTGGGCCGCCAGCAGCTTGGCGCGTTCCGGCGTATCGACGCCATAAAAGCAGCTATGCCGCGTCGGTGGGCTGGCGATGCGCATATGCACCTCCGCGGCGCCGGCTTCGCGCATCATCTGCACAATCTTGAGGCTGGTGGTGCCGCGCACGATCGAATCGTCGATCAGCACGATCTTCTTGCCCCGGATCAGCGCGCGATTGGCATTATGCTTCAGCTTGACGCCAAGGTGGCGGACCTTGTCGCCGGGCTGGATGAAGGTGCGGCCGACATAATGCGACCGGATGATGCCCAGCTCGAAGGGAATGCCGGATTGCTGGGCATAGCCAATCGCCGCCGGCGTGCCCGAATCGGGCACGGGTACGACGATATCGGCGTCGACCGGGCTCTCGATTGCCAACTGCGCGCCAATTGCCTTGCGGACCGAATAGACCGACCGATCCTCAGCGATCGAATCGGGCCGCGAGAAATAGACATATTCGAAAATGCACGGCCGCGCCGCGACCTCGGCAAACGGGCGAATCGACCGCACCTCGGTGCCCTGTACGATCACCAGTTCGCCGGGATCGATCGCGCGTTCAAAGGTCGCGCCGACCACGTCGAGCGCCACTGTCTCGGAGGCGAAGATCACGGCATCGCCCAGCCGGCCCATCACCAGCGGCCGGATGCCGAGCGGATCGCGACACGCGATCATGCCCTCGGGCGTCATCACGATCAGCGAATAGGCGCCTTCGACCTGTTTCAGCGCGTCGATGAATTTGTCGAGTAATGTGCGATAATTGGAGGTGGCGACCAAGTGAATGATCACTTCGGTATCCGAGGTCGACTGGAAGATCGATCCGCGGCGCACCAATTCGCGCCGCAGCCGCATTGCATTGGAAATATTGCCGTTATGCGAGATCGCAAAGCCGCCGCTCGCCAGATCAGCATAGAGCGGTTGGATGTTGCGCAGCGCCGTTTCGCCGGTCGTCGAATAGCGGACATGGCCGCAGGCGACCGTGCCGGCAAGCGCGCGGATCACCTCGTCTCGGTCGAAATTGCCGGCAACATGCCCCATTGCCCGGTGGGTGTGGAATTCGCGCCCGTCAAAGCTGGTGACGCCGGCGGCTTCCTGCCCGCGATGCTGGAGCGCGTGGAGGCCAAGGGCGACAAGGGCCGCCGCTTCACCGTCCGTGCCGGAGACGCCAAAGATGCCGCACTCCTCGCGCAGCTTGTCGTCGTCAAATGGATTGGTTGTCAGCATATCAGCCCGCTGGTTGCGCCGAGCCCGGCATATAGGCGGGGCATTCTGGTTTGTCGCGCTTTTGTCATCATTGATCGTGCGGCTGCGCGATAAATATGGGGAAGGGCCCGCGATGCGCTAAGGAAAGCCGATGACCGACTCACGCGACACCGGCCTGGTGCTGGACCCAAGGTACGATTCCGCCGGCCTGATTACCGCCGTGGTGACCGACCGTGTGTCGGGCGACTTGCTGATGGTCGCGCATATGAACGCCGACGCGCTTGCCGCAACGCAAGCCGGCGGCGAGGCGGTGTTCTGGTCGCGCAGCCGGCAGGCCTTATGGAAAAAGGGCGAAACCAGCGGCAACATCCTGAAGGTCGCCGATATCCGGATCGATTGCGATCAGGATGCCGTGTGGCTAATCGTCGATCCGGCCGGACCGGCCTGTCACACCGGCGCGACAAGCTGCTTCTTTCGCCGGATCGAGGGCGATTCGCTGGTGCCGGCCGCATGAAATTATTCGCAGCGGCCGTGCTGGCGATGCAGCTCTGTGCCTGTTCGAACGACTCGAAGGCGCCACCGCCCCGGCCGCAGGCGAGCGCCGCCCCCGATCTGGAAAGTGCGGCGATCGCGGCCGGCGTGATCCCCGATCCCGCCAATACCGATATCACCGGCCTCTATGCGCGCGACACCGATCGTGTCTGCGTCGTGCCCGATCAGCTCAATTACCGGATCGGCGCCTTTGTCGATTATGGTGATCAGCAAAGCTGCAGTGGCTCAGGCACGGTAACGCGCGTCGGGGAAGCGCTGCATATCACCTTCAGCCGCGCCGAAGGTTGCGATTTCGACGCGCGTTTCGAGGGCGACCGGATCGTGTTCCCCGGCCGATTGCCGCAGGCTTGCGAGAAATTATGCGCGCGCCGCGCCTCTTTTGCCGCACTCGACGTGCGGCGCTTAAGCGAATCGCTCTCGGAAGCCTCCACCTTGCGCGACACCAAGGGCAGATTGCTGTGCAACCCTGGCGGCTGACGGCGATGAGTGGTTGACGTTCACGTAAACGGGAAGTATTTTCTACGCATGTCCTCGCTCCCCGCCTATGCCCCGATCGAGCCGCTGCCGGATCGGCATCTCTTCTCGATCTCCGATCTGTCGGCAGAATTCGGTGTCACCGCGCGGGCGCTGCGTTTCTATGAGGATGAGGGGCTGATCGCCCCGGAACGGCGCGGCACCGTCCGCGTCTATTCGTCACGTGATCGGGCGCGGCTGGCCTGGATCCTGCGCGGCAAGCGGGTCGGCTTCAGCCTGGGCGAAATTCGCGAGATGATCGATCTTTACGACATCGGCGATGGCCGCCGCGCGCAGCGAGAGGTCACGATTGCGCGTTGCCGCGACCGGATTGCCCTGCTGTCGGCGCAGAAACACGATATTGATGCTGCGATCGACGAATTGACCCAATTCATTGCCGTGATCGAACCCGGGCTCGATTAAGTCGCACCGGCCCCGACCAACCTGAAGGACTGACCATGCCGAAATATACCCCGCCGGTGCGCGATACGCGCTTCATCCTGGAGCATGTCGTCGGGCTTGATCGTTATGCCAATCTGCCGGGTTTCCAGAACGCCACGCCGGATGTCGTCGATGCGGTGCTCGACGAAGGGGGCAAGTTCGTCGCTGAGGTGTTGTTCCCGATCAACCAGTCCGGCGACCTGGAAGGCTGTACCCGCCATCCCGATGGCAGCGTGACGACGCCAAAGGGCTTCAAGGAGGCTTATGCCGCCTTTGTCGAATCAGGCTGGTCGACGCTCGGCGCGCCGGAGGAGTTCGGCGGCCAGGCAATGCCCCACGTCGTTTCCTCGGCATTTGAGGAATATATGATCTCCTCCAACATGGCCTTCGCCATGTATCCCGGCCTCACTCACGGCGCGATTGCGGCGCTGCTGGTCAAGGGAAGCCCTGAACAAAAGGCGAAATACGTCCCCAAGATGGTCTCGGGCGAATGGGGCGGCACGATGAACCTGACGGAGCCGCAATGCGGCACTGATCTTGGCCTGATCCGCACTCGCGCTGAACCGGCGGCGGACGGCAGCTGGTCGATCACCGGCACCAAGATCTTCATCTCGTCGGGCGAGCATGACCTGACCGAAAACATCATCCATCTCGTCCTCGCCAAGACGCCAGGGGCGCCGGAGAGCTCTAAGGGCATTTCGCTGTTCGTGGTGCCAAAGTTCCTCGTCAATGACGATGGCTCGCTCGGCGCGCGCAACGGCGTGTCGTGCGGTTCGATCGAACACAAGATGGGAATCCACGCCAATTCGACCTGCGTGATGAATTATGACGGCGCAACCGGCTGGCTGGTCGGCGACGAGATGAAGGGCCTGGCCGCGATGTTCATCATGATGAACGCCGCGCGGCTTGGCGTCGGTATGCAGGGGCTGGCAGTGGCGGAAACCGCCTATCAGAACGCCGTGCAATATGCGCATGATCGGCGGCAGGGGCGGGCATTGACCGGTGCGGCCGAGCCAACCGAAAAAGCCGATACGCTGTTCGTCCACCCCGATGTCCGCCGGATGCTGATGGACGCCAAGGCGCTGACCGAGGGGTTGCGCGCTTTGTGTCTATGGGGCGCGCTGCAGGTGGATCTCACCCATTTCGCGCAAACCGAGGAGGAGCGTCAGCTCGCGGACGATCTGATCGGGCTGCTTACACCGGTGATCAAGGGCTATGGCACCGACAAGGGCTATGAGATCGCCACCAATGCCCAGCAGGTCTATGGCGGGCATGGCTACATCGCCGAATGGGGGATGGAGCAATATGTCCGCGATGCCCGAATCGCGATGATCTATGAAGGCACCAACGGCGTACAGGCGATGGATCTGGTTGGGCGCAAGCTTGCCAGCAATGGCGGGCGCGCGGTGCAGACGCTGTTCAAGATGCTCGGCGAGGAAATTGCCGTCGCCAAGCAGGATGCGTCGCTGGCCGATTTCGCGTCACGGCTGGAGCGGTCGAGCAATGATCTGCAGGCATCGACCCTGTGGTTCGTGCAGAATGGCATGGCCAATCCCAATAATGTCGGCGCCGGCGCGCATAGCTATATGCATCTGATGGGCATTGTCGCGCTCGGCCTGATGTGGCTGCGCATGGCGACTGCTGCGACCAAGGCGCTGGCCGATGGCAATGGCGACAAGGCGTTTCTGGAGGCCAAGCTGGTGACAGCCCGCTATTTCGCCGAGCGCATTTTGCCCGACAGTGGCGCGCTGCGCCGCAAGATCGAAGGTGGTGCAGAGGCGATTATGGCGCTGTCGCCTGCGATGTTCGAAGCGGCCTGATTTCCCAGCTCACCGTCGGCGTCAGGGCGTCGGCGGTGTTGGGACTGGCTTTGCCGCCGGGGCGGGGGGCAGCGTTGGCACCGTGGGATTGGCGGCCGACGGGGTCAGTTGCGCAGCCATGGCTTCGGGTTTTGGCTTTGGCGCCGCCGCTGCAGCCAAGGTGATCGATGGTCCGGGGACAAAGGTCTGCACCTTCATGCATTGCAGGTGATCGGCGCGCGGAAATTGCTCACAGCGCCAAAGTGCCTTTTCAAAGCCGTGCACGCGATCGCGCAAATAGCTGAACGACATCGTGGCGATCTGGAACGGTTCGAGCGGCAGCGTGCTTGGCGTCCTGAACCACGCCGTCCAGGCCATATATTTGCAATAAGGCCGGGCACCGCAGCTGGCCTCGGCAAGGCGGCGAAAGCTGTCCGGATTGGCGCGGCGGTCGATCGTTGCGAGGAAAACATTGGGATCGCCGGGCGCCGCAGCCGGCGCAGCATTGGTCTCCGCTGGCAGTTCGCCCAATTGCCCTAATCGCAGGGCCGCGGCGTCAAAACCCAGGCCGTGCGCTGGCGATAGGGATGCGAGCTGGGCGATGGCTGGCTCATCGGTTGCCACGCGGCGATTGAACGCTGCTGGCGTGCCCCACCAGCCGGACCAGCGGAAAAACAGGTGCGTGCCGACTGCGCTCACCTTGTCCAGGCTGGCACTCCAATAGGGCACCACCCAATCGGTGTGGTAATGGGTAGCATAGCCAACCTTGGCATAGACCGCTCCGCCAAGCGCCTCCCGGGCGATCGTCCTTGCCCTCATCCAGGCAGCATCGGACCAGCTGTGGCGCAGTAACGCGCCGTCGCAGGCAAAGGTGAACTGGCATCCCGTCCGGCGTTCCGATCCCTGGAAGACCACGCCGCAGATCGTCTTGGGAAATGCCGGGTGGCGGACGCGATTGATGACCACCTGCGCGACGGCACGTTGTCCGGTCGGATCGTCTCCGGCTTCGTATAAGACCGCCGTGGCCAGGCAATCGACCGCGCGGGCAGCAGCCAGGCTCGGCTCGGTCAGGCGAAACGGCTTGGCGGCCGGCACCGGGGCCGATGTAAAGGGGATGGTGGCATTGAAGGCGCGGGCATCATCGGGCTTGATCGCCGCCAGCTTGACAGGGTCTACCGTTGGCACCTCAACCTGTGGGACGATCGGCAATGCAGCCAGCAATGGCGGACCAGCAACAGGTGGACGCGCAGCCGAGCCGACAATGACCGCCGGCACGCCAATCGCCAGGACGGCAATCACGGCCAAGACCGTTCCGGCTAGCTGGCCGGGCTGGCCGACAAGGCGATGCAGGAGCGATTCCTGGCGGGTCACAGACTCTGGCGGAAGGATGGGCGACTTCGGCATTGAAACGGGCTCGGATTTGAAGTGGGCCCGGCCCTTAGCGCAATTTGTCCGCGCCGCGAAGATGGGGCGGCGATCGGTTCGTCCGAAGGATTATCCCTGCCGACCGGCTGCCGCCGAGTCTCAGGATGAAACACTGATGCAATTATTTTGGCACAAGCCCTGCAGATAGGGCGGGGCGGCAATCGGGCGGCCGATCCGATCATCGGCCCTCCCGATCAGATGGTCGGCCCGCCCGATCAATCGCCGATCAATTGCCCCAGAAGCCGGTAGCCTCGCACAGATCCCATTGATCGGCCGATTTCATTCGGCACGCACGATCGCTCGGCGCACAGGCAGCAAAGGCAATCTCATAATGCCGGTAGCAGCTGATATGGCCAGTCGAAACAGCGGCTTGGCTGGATGATTTCATGGCCTCTACCGGGCCGCTTGATGCCAAAGCCACCATGGGAGACGGCACCCGAGCGGCCGCATGCGCGCCCGGCGCCGCCGTCGCTGCCACCTCAGCGGGTGTTACCGACTGGCCAAAAACCATCGGCCATAATTGGAGTATCGCCAGCATCACACTGACACAGATCATCGCCCTGCGCATTTTCAGCCCCCCGAATGTCCCCCACGACTCGGCAATGATACTGCCAATTTGCGGTAAAGGCGATATTCACCTTCACCCTTCGGGCAGAAAATCCGGGACAGACAGATAGCGCTCGCCAGTATCGTAATTGAAACCCAGCACGCGCACATCATCGGGCAGGTCGGGGAGCTTTTGGGCGATGGCGGCCAGCGTTGCGCCCGAACTGATGCCGATCAGCATGCCTTCCTCAGCCGCAGCCCGACGCGCCATTTCCTTGGCGATGCCGGCATCGACCTTGATCGTCCCGTCGATCGATGCGGTATGGAGATTGGTGGGGATGAATCCGGCGCCAATACCCTGGATCGGGTGGGGGCCGGGCGCGCCGCCGGAAATGACCGGTGAGGCTTCGGGCTCGACCGCATAGACTTTCAGCGCCGGCCAATGCTTCTTGAGCGTCTCGGCGATGCCGGTAATGTGGCCACCGGTACCAACCCCGGTGATGATGACGTCGATCGGCGTGTCGGCGAAGTCGGTAAGGATTTCGAGCGCGGTGGTGCGGGTGTGAATGTCGATATTGGCCGGGTTCTCGAACTGCTGCGGCATCCAGGAACCGGGCGTGGCATCGACCAGCGCCATTGCGCGCTCGATCGCACCGCGCATGCCCTTTTCGCGCGGCGTCAGATCAAAGGTCGCGCCATAAGCCAACATCAGCCGGCGGCGTTCGATCGACATGCTCTCGGGCATGACCAGCACGAGCTTATAGCCCTTGACGGCAGCGACCATTGCCAGGCCGACACCGGTATTGCCGCTGGTCGGCTCGATAATCGTGCCGCCCGGCTTGAGCGCCCCCGACGCTTCGGCCGCCTCGACCATGGCGAGCGCGATCCGGTCCTTGATCGATCCGCCTGGATTGGACCGTTCCGACTTGATCCAGACTTCGGCGCCCGGGAATAATTTGGCGACGCGGATGTGCGGCGTGTTGCCGATGGTTTCGAGGATCGTATTGGCTTTCATGCGGCGGCCTCCATCTCGTTGGGCATCTGTTTGGGTTCGTCGGCGGCAAGGTCAAAGCTGCGCGCGCGCCGAATGCTGGGGAATAAATAGGTCCACAGGATCGTGACGACAATCGCACCACCCCCGCCGACCAATACCGCGCCAACCGGGCCGAGCGCGGCGGCGAGAAAGCCTGATTCCGCTTCACCCAGTTCGTTCGATGCCGAAATGGTCAGCTGCGATACCGCGCCGACCCGGCCTCGCTTGTCATCGGGCGTGTGCAGCTGGATCAACGATTGCCGGATATAGACCGAAAACATGTCGGCCGCCCCGGCGATCGCTAGCGCCGCCAGGCTCAGCGCCATGGTCTGCGACAGGCCGAACACGATCGTCGCGGTGCCATAGACCATCACCGCCCACAGCATTTTCGGGCCAACATTGTTCTTGATCGGACGGAAAGAGAAGAAAATCGCAGTCAGCGAGGCACCGACCGCGGGGGCCGATGCCAACAGGCTCAAGCCCACCGGACCGACCTTCAGAATGTCATGGGCGTAAATGGGCAGCAGCGCACTGGTCCCGGCCAGAAACACCGCGAACAGATCAAGCGTGATCGTGCCGAGCACCAGCTTGTTCTGGCCGACATAGGCGAGCCCATCGGCAATCTGGCGTAGCGGATGCGCCTTGCCCGGGATGACGGTGCGGGGCACCGGCGTGATCGCCATCAAACAGATCAGCGCCACACTGAAAAGCGCGGTTGCCAGCGCATAGGCGGCATAGGGGGCGATCGCATAAGCGACGCCGCCGATCGCGGGGCCGATGATCGTCCCGACCTGCCAGGAGATCGAGCTGAGTGCGATGGCCGTCGGCAGGATATCGCGCGGGACGAGATTGGGGGCGAGTGCGCTGAAAGCGGGGCCGGCAAAGGCCCGGCAAAAACCAAGCGCGACGGCAACGGCGAACAATACCGGCAGCGTCATGGCACCAGCGAAGGTGACCAGCGCCAGCACCAGCGCGCACAGGATCTGCAACGTCACCGTCGCCCGCGTGATCCAGCGACGATCGAAGCGATCGGCGACCCAGCCGGTGATCGGCGTTGACAGGAACAGCGGGAGGAACTGCAGCAGCCCGATCAGCCCAAGCTGCGCTGCCGCGCCGCTTGGGCCCATCGACTGGCGCGCAATCGTATAGGTTTGCCACCCAACCACGATAATCATCGCGTTCTGCGCAATCGTCATCGAAAAACGCGCCGCCCAATAGCGGCGGAAATTGGCGATCTGGAAGGGATGGGTGGGGGCCGTCATCATCACTGGCTTTAGAGCGCAAGCCGCCAGCGGGGCAATCAACGATTGCTGTGCCCCGCCAAGCTTTTCTTCACCCCGCTAAAAATGCCAGCAGATCCTGCGTGAAGCGGTCGCGATGCGTCACCGTGAAGCCATGCGGCGCGCCGTCATATTCGATCAGCTGGGCGTCGGCGATGCCATGTGCCGCCTGGCGCGCTGAAACGTCGATCGGCACGATCGTGTCGCCGGTGCCGTGGACGATCAGCGTGGGCACCGCGAAAGCGGCCAGATCGCCGCGGAAATCGGTGTGACCGAACGCGACGGCGCAGGCCAGTGTCGGCTTGAGCCCAGCCTGCATCGCAATCTGCCAGGCCCAGGCGACGACATCGTCACTGACTGGCTCGGGCAAAGTGTCGACGCCGAAGAAATTGCGCAGAAACCCTCGGAAAAAAGCCGGGCGATCATCGACGATACCGGCGCCGATGCCGGCCAGCGCCGCTGCGGGAACGCCAAGCGGATTATCCTCGGTCTTGAGCATATACGGCACAATCGAGCCGATAAGCCCGGCACCGATCAGGCCCTTGCCGCCATGCCGCGACATATAGCGGGCGACCTCGCCGCCGCCCATCGAGAAGCCGACCAGGGTGGCATCGCTGGTCGCGCCGGTCGCCGCCATTACATCGGCGAGATCGTCGCTCAGCGTATCATAGTCATAGCCGTGCCAGGGCTGGGCCGAGCGCCCGAAGCCGCGCCGGTCATAGGCGATCGCCCGATAGCCCGCCTCGGCCAGGGCCATTGCCTGCGCATCCCAGCTGTCCGCTGACAATGGCCAGCCGTGGATCAGGATGACGGGCTGCCCGCTCCCCCAGTCCTTGACATAGAGATCGGTGCCGTCGCGGGTTTTCACATAAGGCATGTTGGGTCTCCGGTGCTGCGATGGTCGACGAATGGGTCGGCGGTTGGACGGTTCCTTTGCCAACGCAGGGGGCTGGCGGGAACCTGCACAACCTGCCAGCTTCCCCCGAGTCGACTCAAGTGGGAGCAGTGCATGCGTATCGGATTATTATTGGCGGCCAGCATGTTGGCGCTGGCGGCGTGCAGCCCGGCGGCCAAGGCGCCGGCGGGATCGATGGCGGCGATGGCCCAGGCGGGCGACTGGGCCAAATTCCGCGATCAGTTCGTCAATCGGTGGTTCGAGCTCGATCCCGCTAATGCCGTCTATCAGGGCAAGCATGAATTTGACGGCCAATTGCCCGACTGGAGCAGCGCCGGGCTTAAAAAACAGGTCGATTTCCTGCGTGAGACGATCGCGGCAGCGGGAAAGTTCGACGCGGCCAAACTCGGCGAGGCCGATCGGTTCGAGCGCGATTATCTGGTCAAGGTCGCCCAGGGTAAATTATTCTGGCTCGAAGACGCCGATCAGCCGCACCACAATCCGGCCTTTTATGTCGGCGGCGGGCTCGATCCCAATGTCTATATCGCCCGGCCCTATG
>NCGD01000048.1 GCA_002281535.1 Sphingomonas sp. 28-63-12 | reverse complement strand
GGCCCGAAGCATCTCGTCAAGACGATCACGCGGTCGGATCTCGAGCGCCTCGTCGAAGATTTGATCCAGCGTACGCTCGAGCCCTGCCGCAAGGCGATGGCCGATGCCGGCGTAAAGGCGGCGCAGATCGACGAGGTCGTCCTTGTCGGCGGCATGACACGCATGCCCAAGGTGCGTCAGGTGGTGAAGGAATTCTTCGGCAAGGAACCGCATTCGGGCGTCAATCCCGATGAAGTCGTGGCCATGGGCGCTGCCATTCAGGCGGGCGTGTTGCAGGGTGACGTCAAGGACGTGCTGCTGCTCGACGTGACGCCGCTGTCGCTCGGCATCGAGACGCTGGGTGGCGTGTTCACCCGGATGATCGATCGCAACACGACGATCCCGACCAAGAAGAGCCAGACCTATTCGACCGCCGATGACAATCAGCAGGCGGTGACGATCCGCGTGTTCCAGGGCGAGCGCGAAATGGCGGCCGACAACAAGATGCTCGGCCAGTTCGACCTGGTCGGCATTCCGCCGGCACCGCGCGGCGTGCCGCAGATCGAGGTCACTTTTGACATCGACGCGAACGGCATCGTCAACGTGAGCGCGCGCGACAAGGGCACCGGCAAGGAGCAGCAGATTCGCATCCAGGCCTCGGGTGGTCTGTCGGATCGCGACATCGAACAGATGGTCCGCGATGCCGAGCAGTTCGCCGAAGAGGACAAGAAGCGGCGCGAGGCGGCCGAGGCCAAGAACAACGCCGAATCGCTGATCCACACCACCGAGCGCCAGATCGCCGACAATGGCGACAAGGTCGACGCGGCGCTGAAGAGCGAGATCGAGGCGGCGATTGCCGACACCAAGACCGCGGTCGAAGGTGGCGATCCCGAAGCGATGAGGGAAAAGGCCAATGCGCTGGCCCAGGTCGCCATGAAGCTCGGCCAGGCGATCTATGAGAAGCAGGCGGCAGCGGAGGCATCACCGGGGGGCGAAGCTGCAGCGGAAGCTGGCACCGAAGATGTGGTCGATGCCGAATTCTCGGAAGTCGACGACCACAAGGCGTAAACGAAAATGCACCCAGTTCGTCATGCCAGCGCAAGCTGGCATCTCCTGCCAAAAGGCTGTCGCCCGGTGGCAGGAGACCCCAGCTTTCGCTGGGGTGACGGGGTGGGAGGCGGGGGCCGAGAATGACCACCGAGATTGATTTCTACGAATTGCTTGAATGCGAACGCGGCGCCGACGATGCGACGATCAAGTCGTCCTATCGCAAGCTCGCCATGAAATATCATCCGGATCGCAACGCCGGGTGCAAGGATCATGAGACCAAGTTCAAGGCAATTTCCGAAGCCTATGACGTCTTGAAGGACCCGCAAAAGCGCGCGGCCTATGATCGCTTTGGCCATGCCGCGTTCCGGCAGGGTGCCGGGCAGGGCGGCGGAGGTGGCGATGATTTCGGCGCGTTCAGCGATATCTTCGAGAATATCTTCGGTGAATTTATGGGCGGCGGGCGTGGTGGTGGCCGGCCGAGCGCCCGGCGTGGCGCCGATTTGCGCTACGATATGGAAATCAGCCTGGAAGAGGCGTTTCACGGCAAATCGAGCGATATCACGGTTGATGTCTCTGGGCTGTGCGACAGTTGTTCGGGTAGCGGCGCGCGGCCCGGTACTAACGCGAAGACGTGCAACAGCTGCGCCGGCCATGGCAAGGTCCGCGCGCAACAGGGCTTCTTCGTGGTGGAGCGGACCTGCCCGTCCTGCCATGGCGCCGGCCAGGTTATCGCCAATCCCTGCCCGTCCTGTCGGGGCGAGGGCCGCGTCGACAAAACCAAGACTCTGACCGTCAATATTCCGCCTGGCGTTGATGAGGGCACCCGCGTCCGGCTGACTGGCGAGGGGGA
Source organism: Sphingomonas sp. 28-63-12 (assembly GCA_002281535.1). Lineage (GTDB taxonomy): Bacteria > Pseudomonadota > Alphaproteobacteria > Sphingomonadales > Sphingomonadaceae > Sphingomonas. The sequence goes on along the minus strand of NCGD01000048.1, from coordinate 10,554 downwards.
AGCCGGCGCGCGCGGCGCTCCATCTGGCGACCTGTATATCTTCCTGCATATCGCGCGGCATCCGCTGTTCGAGCGCGAAGGGACCACGCTGTTTGCGCGTGCGCCGATTAGCTTCACCACGGCGGCGCTCGGCGGCGAGATTGTCATTCCCGGCCCGGATGGCGAGGAGCATGTCATTCGCATCGCGCCCGGCATGCAAAGCGGGCGCGAACTGCGCCAGCGCGGTGCCGGCATGCCGGTGCTGCAAGGGCGCGGCCGGGGCGATCTGGTGATTCGGATCGAGGTCGAAACGCCGACCAAATTATCGGCCCGCCAACGCGAGTTGCTCGAGGAATTCCGCGCGACCGAAACCGGGCAGGAAAGCCCGCAATCCGCCGGCTTTTTCGCCAAGCTCAAAAGCGCCTGGGGCTGAGTCGTCATCTATTGGCGGCGGGTCGGGACGCGGGGCAGGGTCGGCGCCGGCCAGCGCTGCGCTGGTATGGTCAATGATTACCCATATTGGGTACAAAGCAATGCCGCGATATCGACGCTATGGCGTGGGCGGACGTTCGTCCGCGGTGGCTCCTTACCATTCGTAAACCCAGCCAAGTGCAACACCGGGCAATAGTTTTACCTTCAAGGTGGTTGTCCATTGGTCGTGCGTACCGGATCAAAAAATACGTCGGATGGGTTGTTGCAGGGAGAGTGGCGATTGGCTGGTTCGGCCGCCGCACCCGAACCGGGCCGCGATATGACACAGCCCAAGCGGTCGCTCGGGCCGGCAGCGCTGCACCTTGGGGCCAGGCGAGCTTCTTTCGCCCAGGAGCGCAGCCGCGCACGTGAGATCGTGTCGATGGCCAAGGCCCATCTGGCCCGCACTTTTGACGATTTGCGGTTTGGCCGCGGGCTGGACGTGGAGAAGCTATGGCCAATGGTCAGCGGCATCCAGGCGTCGATCACCCGTCATCCCGGCGCGATCATGGCGGTTACCCGGCTCAAGGACCGGCACGAATATACCTATGCCCATTCGGTGGCGGTGTGCGGGCTGATGATTGGCCTCGCCCGGCAGATGGGACTCGACCCCGCAAAGCACCATGAAATCGGCATGGCCGGGCTATTGCACGATATCGGCAAGGCGCGCGTGCCAACGATGCTGCTCGACAAACCCGGTCCCCTGACGAGCGAAGAGAAGATGATGATGCGCGATCATGCGCGGCTCGGCTATGAATCCTTGATGTCGGGCGACGAAGTGCTCAACGCCAACCAGCGGCTGACCTCGATCGTGCTCGATGCCTGTCTGCACCATCACGAGCGCCTGGACGGCTCGGGCTATCCCGATAACCAGCGAGGGGAGCATATTTCGCTTTATGCCCGTATGGTGGCAATCTGCGACACCTATGACGTGGCTACCTCGGCCAGAGTATATAAGTCGGCATCCTCGCCCGCCGAAGCGCTCGACCTGATGGTCAACAGCCCGGGCCGGTTCGATCCTGAAATATTGAGCGCCTTTTCGGCGCTGATCGGCATTTTTCCGGTTGGTTCAATGGTACGGCTACGCAGTGATCGGCTCGCGGTCGTGCTCGAAAGCCCGGATGATGAAGCCACGTCGCCACCGGTCTGCCCATTTTTTTGCATCCAGACGCGCCAGCAATTACCCTGGCGTCGGTCGCCACCGGGGGTTGACCCGATCATCGGTATCGAGCTGCCATCGCGCTGGAACCTGCCCGTCTGGGCTGAAACGCGGGCGGCGATCCTTGCCCATTTTGAGGGCAATCTGCCATTAGAGTAGCGCTGATGCGCGACTTTACGCCGCTGTCCTGCGGCCCCTTCCTGCCTGACCGCCCCGTGTGAGCGGGGCGGTGGGCCGATGGATTAGAGGGTGAGGATCACCCCGACCACCAGCGCCTGGGCCGCAATGGCCAGCACGCTGGTGGCCACGGCTTCAAAGCTACGCATGGTTTGGTCTCCTGCGCCGGATAGGTCCGGTACGGGCTCAAGTAATTATTGTTACGAACATGCGCAATTTTATTACAAGCAATCGCGATTGCGTCTGGCGCAATCCAGCTCGGCACGGATTGTCTGAAGGCAATCGATAGCGAAATTTGGGAATCTGATCTTTCCTGATCCGATCAGATCGGCGCCGCAGCATTCGCCCCTCGGGACGGCCCCAGTCAATCACCAGCCAGGCGGGCATGCCCTGATCAATCAGTTATGATCGTGCCGATATTGCCCGCGCGCCTATCATCTGTTGAGGCGGGAACAAACTCGCTTGTCCAGGCGTTGGCGGAAAAGTAGACATGCAAGTCATTGCTCAATTGATATATTTCGGGAGATTGGGCGATGATCACTGTCGAAACCCTCAGAACTACGCGCATGAGTTGGATCAATCTTACTAAGTCTATTGTCCCTCCTATTATTTGGGCAAGTCTATATCGCGCGCTCGTGATAAAAAACATTGTAGATTCAGAGCAGTATTCTCCGCATTTTTCACCATGGCTGGCGCCAGAGTTCGTCAAGATTTTTGCCGAAATATCCCCCTATACAGTGGTCGATGTGCAGCGTTGCTGGACGATAAGGTGCGCTGCATTGCAGGCACTGAATGTCCCGGGTGATGTGGTGGAGGCCGGTGTGTTTCAGGGCGGAACGGCGCGACTGATCAGAGAAACGATCGGCGATCGCACGGACCGGGAATTGTATCTGTTCGATTCCTTTGAAGGCATGAAAGCCGTCTCTGCGGTCGATCGCCACAGCGAAAATGATTTTGCGGATACGTCGGTGGAAGCTGTTAGAGCGCTGGTCGGCAACGAGCCGTTCATCCATTATCGTAAAGGTTGGGTGCCGGAAACATTCGCTGGCCTGGAAGACAAGCGCTTCTGTTTCGCCCATATCGACCTGGATTTGTATGACGGCGTGCTCGAAAGCCTGAAATTCATCTATCCCCGGCTTTCGCCAGGTGGGATGATGGTTTTTGATGACTATGGCTTTGCGTCATGCCCGGGCGCCCGCAAGGCCGTAGACTCCTTTTTCCTGGACAAGCCCGAGCGGCCGATGGTGTTATCCACGTCGCAGGCGCTGGTGACCAAACTCTGAGCGGCAAAAATCACGCGTTACCGTGAATGCTCTCGACTATGGGCGGGCGAATACCCGGGCAAAAATCGTGTCGACATGTTTCAAGTGATACCCAAGATCGAACTTGTCCTCGATCTCGGCGACCGGCAGCGCGGCACTTACCTCCGGGTCGGCCTTGAGCAGCTCAAGCAGCGACAGCGCACCGTCGCTTTCCCATACTTTCATCGCGTTGCGCTGCACCAGCCGATAGGCGTCTTCGCGGCTGACGCCGGCTTGAGTAAGTGCCAGCAGCACGCGCTGGGAATGGATGAGTCCCCCCATGCGGTTCATGTTCTTTTCCATGCGGGCCGGATAGACCAGCAATTTGTCCATCACGCCGGTCAGCCGCGCGAGGGCGAAATCCAGCGTGATCGTCGCATCGGGGCCGATATAGCGCTCGACCGACGAATGGCTGATGTCGCGCTCATGCCAGAGCGCGACATTCTCCAGCGCCGGCGTCACATAGCCGCGCACCATCCGGGCAAGGCCGGTCAGATTTTCGGTCAGCACCGGGTTGCGCTTATGCGGCATCGCTGATGAACCTTTTTGCCCGGGCGAGAAATATTCCTCCGCCTCGAGCACCTCGGTGCGCTGCAAATGCCGAATCTCGGTGGCGAGCCGCTCGACCGAGCTGGCGATCACCCCGAGCGTGGCAAAGAACATCGCATGGCGATCGCGCGGGATGACCTGGGTCGAGACCGGTTCGATCGTCAGGCCAAGCTTGGCGGCGACATGCGCTTCTACGGCAGGATCGATATTGGCGAAGGTGCCGACCGCGCCCGAGATCGCGCAGGTGGCGATATCGGCGCGCGCCGCGACAAGCCGGGCGCGGTTGCGATCGAATTCGGCATAGGCCTGGGCGAGCTTTAGCCCGAAGGTCACGGGTTCGCCGTGGATGCCGTGGCTGCGACCGATCGTTGGTGTCAATTTATGTTCGTGCGCACGGCGTTCGAGCACAACGAGCAGCGCATCGAGATCGGCGATCAGCAGATCGGCGGCACGGGCAAGCTGCACCGCAAGGCAGGTGTCGAGCACATCGGAAGACGTCATCCCCTGATGCATGAAGCGCGCCCAGTCTTCGCCGGCATGGGCGGCGACCTGTTCGGCCACCCAGGTCAGAAAGGCGATCACATCATGCTTGGTGACGGCCTCGATTGCGTCGATCGCGGCCACGTCGATGGTCGGCTTGGTCGCCCACCAGGCCCATAAGGCGGCAGCGGCCGGCTTTGGTACGACGCCAAGCTCGGCGAGCGCGTCGGTCGCATGTGCCTCGATCTCGAACCAGATCCGGAACCGCGCCTCGGGCGTCCACAGGGCAACCATGTCGGGGCGGGAATAGCGCGGGATCATCGGTGTTCCTTGGGTCGGGCAGCGGGTCGTCGCGGATCGCGCTGACTCGGGATCAGCGGCCACCTAGCAGGGACGCGCCGCGCCGCCAAACCCTGGCTCAGATCAGCCCCTGGGCGCGCAGGCTGACATGCCCGGTGGCGCCGATCACGATATGGTCGTGCACCGTGATCCCCAGCCGTTTGCCGGCCTCCGCCACCTGTCGCGTCAGTTCGATATCGGCGCGGCTGGGGGCAGGGTCGCCGCTCGGGTGGTTGTGGACCAGGATGATCGCCGCAGATCCCAGATCCATCGCCCGGCGCACCACTTCACGGACATGGACCGCCGCCTCGTCGATCGAGCCTTCGCTGATCAATTCGTCGCGAATCAGCATGTTGCGGGTGTTGAGATGGAGCACGCGGACGCGTTCGTTGACGTGATGGGCCATGTCTGCGTGGAGATAGTCGATCAGCGCCTGCCAATTGCCCAGCACGGGCCGCTGCGCGACTTGCGCGCGCAACAGCCGCAACGCCGCCGCCTGGCCGATCTTGATCGCCGCTGCCGCGGTTTCGCCCATACCGGCCACCCGCAGCAGCGCTTCCGGATCGGCCGCGAACAGCCCGCCAATGCCACCGAACTCGACCAGCAGCGCCTTGGCAAGCGGCTTGGTGTCGCGCCGGGGGATGGCGAGGGCGAGTAAATATTCGATCAGTTCATGATCGAGCAATGCTGCATCGCCATGGGTGAGCAGTCGCTGGCGCAAGCGGGCACGGTGGCCCTTATGGTCAGGGTCGGGCGCGTCTTTGGCGGGCGCGTCGGAAGAGGGAACACTCATGCTATTCTAAGGATTAAGCATTCTTCGTCGGGCAGGCAATTGCGTCGATGATAACGAAGCTTATGCTTGGGGGCCGTGGATTACGGCGATTTGGGAGTAATGATTGCCGTGACGGCTGAACGCGATGCAGCGCAGGATGCCGCTTCCCCACCGGCCCGGCGTGGTCGCCGCTGGCTCAATGGTGCATCGCGCTGGGCGCTGGGTGTCGCCGGGATAGTGCTTGTCGGCCTCGTCGTCCTCTGGAGCGAGCGCAAGCCGATCGCCAATCGCTATATCGGGCAGCTATTGGCCGATCGCGGCGTTGCCGCGCGCTATACCATCGCCGATCTGGGGTTTGATCGCCAGCGCTTGACCAATGTGGTGATTGGCGATCCGGCCCGGCCCGACCTGGTCGCCGACTGGATCGAGGTCGCGACGAGCGTCGGGTTGGATGGCGCGCGCGTGACGGGGCTGCGCGCCGGTTCAGTCAGGATGCGCGGCAAGATCGTCGATGGCCGGCTGATCCTGGGCGAAATCGATCGATTGTTGCCGCCGTCGTCGGGTGCGCCATTCACGCTTCCCGCAATTGATCTCGATATTGCCGATGGCCGGATGCGGCTGGAGACACCCCAGGGCCTGGTCGGGATAAAGCTCGCCGGGCGGGGAAGGCTGGACAATGGCTTTACCGGCCGGGCGGCGATCATCGCCGATCACCTGGCGCTGCAGGGCTGCACTGTCGATCGGGTCGCCGCGACCTGGGCCGTGCGCGTGATCGATCGGCAACCCAGCCTGACGGGGCCATTGCGTGCCGGGGTGCTGGTTTGCGGTTCGACCCGGGCGACCGGGCTTGCGGCACGGCTGGACGCCACACTCGACTCGCGGCTCGATCGCTGGGACGGCAAGGCGCGGATTGCAGTTGCCCGGGTGGTCGATCCGGCTGCACGGCTTGAAGCGATCGCCGGCACAATTGATTTCGCGGGATCGGCCGCGCGGACGACGGGCGCGCTCGATCTCCACGCCGGCGCCTTCCAAACCGCACCGCTCGCGGGTGCCGCGATTGCGCTCATGGGGCGGTATGTGCTTGGCGGCGATGGCTCGGCGTTGCACGGCCAGGCATCGGCGAGCGGCGCGGGCGTCACCCCGTCATGGCAGGCCCGGATCGCGGAGGCCGGTACGGCGGGTGCGGGTACGCCGGTTGCCCCGTTGATGGTCCAACTGAGCCGCGCCGCCATGGCCGCCGCGCGCGATATGGCCGTGTCCGGCGATGTTGATCTGGCGATGGCCGGTGACCGTGCGCTGCAGATAGGCGTGGCCGGCGTGCAGGCAGTGTCCGCGAGCGGGGCGCAGATCGGCCTGAGCGGTGGGGATGGGCTGCAGATCGATGCGCGCGGCGCGCGGATCAACGGGATGCTGACGGTCGCTGGCGGCGGCTTGCCCGAAGCCGTGGTCCAGCTCTCGCAAGCGGCAGTCGGCACCCCGATCACCGGTAGCGCGTTGATCCGGCCTTATGCCGCCGGTGATGCGCGCCTGGCGCTGACTGCGATCGATTTTACTGCCAGTTCGGGCGGCGCTACCCGAATCACGACACGCGTCACCCTTTCCGGCCCGATCGGTACCGGGCGAATCGATGGCGGCCAGCTCGCTGTGGCGGCCGATTGGGATGGCCGTGCCCGCTGGCGGATCAATCCGGGGTGCAGCCCAATCGGCTTTGATCGGCTCGCGATTGCCGGGCTGGTTTTGGTAAAAAGCCGCTTCAACTTGTGCGCGACGGGCGCTGCGCTGGTGCAGGTCGACGGCACGCATATAGGCGGCGGCGGGCGAATTGCGGGCCTGCGTGCCGCCGGCAGACTCGGCAGCGCGCCAGTCACGCTGGCAGCAGACGAAGCTCGGTTCGGGATTGCCGGCCGTGATTTCAGTGTCTCCCGGATCGTGGCACGGCTGGGGTCGTCGGATGGAGTCTCCGCGCTCGACATCGCGTCGGTCACCGGCAAACTGGCCGGTGCCGGGGCGGTCGGCAGCTTTACCGGCGGCGCTGGGCAGATCGCCAAAGTGCCGTTGCTGATCTCGGGCGGTGCAGGCGACTGGCGGCTTGACCGTGGCAAGCTGGCATTGTCCGGCGGGCTGATCGTGGCCGATGCCGACGCCAATCCGCGGTTCTTTCCGCTAAAGGCCAATAATCTCGATTTTGCGCTGGAGAATGGCCGGATCGCCGCGACTGCGGCGCTCGCCCATCCGGAGACCGGTGTTCACGTCGCCGATGTAACGCTGGCGCATGATCTGGATAGCGGCGCCGGCCATGCCGATCTGTCAGTGCCCGGCATCCGCTTTGGTGAGGCGTTTCAGCCCGCCAAGCTGACGCGCTTCACCTATGGCGTGATCGCCGATGTCCAGGGCATGGTCTCGGGTAACGGCCAGATCCGCTGGACGCGCGACGGCGTGACCAGCGATGGAGTGTTCCGGACGACCAACACCGATTTCGCTGCTGCCTTTGGCCCGGTGACGGGGCTGTCGGGAGAAATCAGGTTCACCGATCTGCTCAACATGGCAAGCGCGCCAGGCCAGATCGCGACGATCGCCAATGTAAACCCGGGCGTGCCGGTGCTCGACGGGTTGGTTCGCTATCAAACTTTGCCCGGCGCCAGAGTCGCCGTTGAAGGCGCGCGCTGGCCGTTTGCCGGCGGGGCGCTGGTGCTGGAGCCCAGCATCCTCGATTTCAGTGAAAGCCAAGAGCGGCGCCTGACCTTCCGGGTCGAGGGCGTCGATGCCGCACAATTCCTGCAGCAGTTCGATTTCAAGAATCTCGACGCGACCGGCACTTTCGATGGGGTGCTACCGATGATCTTTGACCAGCAGGGCGGGCGGATCGAAGGCGGTCATCTGACGGTGCGCGAAACTGGCGGCACGATCGCCTATGTCGGCGAACTGTCGCAGCGCGATCTCGGGTTCTGGGGTAATATGGCCTTCCAGGCGCTTAAATCGCTGCACTATAAATCGCTGGCGATCGAGATGAACGGACCGCTCGCGGGGGAGATGATTACCGAGGTCAGCTTTGCCGGCATCAGCCAGGGCGCCGGTACCAAGAGCAACTTCCTGATTCGCCGGCTGCAAAAGCTGCCGCTGGTTTTCAATATCAGGATTCAGGCGCCGTTCCGGCAGCTGATCGATTCGACGCAATCCTTTTACGATCCGCAGCGGCTGATCGAGCGCCACCTGCCGGAACTCATCCGCGCGCAAAATGAAAGCCTGCGGGGGCAGCCCATCACGCCGCCGCCGGCGCCGCCACCCGCCGTTCCCGGGCCGCAAACACCCACCAAAGCTGACAAGTCCGTTCAGCCCCCTGCAAGCGAGCATCTGCCATGAACGAATGCGCATTGACGAACCATGCCGGGAGACCGACCAAGGGTGATATGACGAGGATGATAACAATCGCGCTGCTGAGCGCCATCGGGCTTGCAGGCGGCTGCGTGAGTGTGAACGCACCGGACAAGCCGATCGTCATCAATCTCAATATCAAGATCACCCAGGAAGTCGTTTACCGGCTCGACGGCAAGGCAAAGGCGCTGATCGAGAGCAACGCAGGGATATTCTGATGATCAAGTTTTCGCATAACTTCGCAAAGCTGGCGCTTGCCGCCAGCGCCTTGCTTGTCACCGGCCTGATGGGCTCGGCGGCACTTGCGCAGCGCGATCCGGACTATCAGGCGGCGCGATCGGCCGGGCAAGTCGGCGAAAAGCCCGATGGCTATCTGGGTATTGTCGGCGCTGAAACGCCCGCGCTGCGGGCGCTGGTCAACAACATCAACATTCAGCGCAAGGCCGCCTATACGCGCAGCGCCGCCGAGGGCGCGACCGTCGAGCAGTTCGCGTTCGCCTCTGGGTGCAATTTGATTGAAATGACGACCCCGGGCGAAAAATATCAGGCGCCCAACGGCAGCTGGAAAACCCGAACCAGCGCGCCGCCCGAGCGCGATTCGCGCTGTATCTGACCCTGGCACCCCGCCCGTTCATTGGGCGGGGTCACGCCCGGTTGACTTGCCAGCCCCCCCTTTCTAAACGGACCGCGCATCGGGGGCTTCGGCCAGCCGGTGTTTTTCGTCGCCCGCTTGTTGCGCGGCGGCGTTTTCTTATCAGGATGTGCTCGCGTTGGCTGACGATCGCCAGAACGGACCCGATGATCTTGCGGCCCGAATTGCGCGTGCGAAAGCCGAGCATGAAGCCCCCGGTCATTCGGCGGCGACAGCATCCGAAAACAAAGGCTGGGCGATCGGCATCGAATTTGTCGGCCTGGTTCTGGTGTCAACGGCTATTGGCTGGGGCATCGACAATTACACCGGTCTGGGGTCAAAGCCCTGGGCCATGATCATCATGCTGGTGTTCGGCTTTGCCGCCGGCGTCTATCGCGCGATGCAGACATCGTCGCAATTCGACGCTGGTCCCACCAGCGACAACAGGAAGTAAGGCGACCGACATGGCCGGCCCGATGGAACAGTTCGCCCTTAAGGTGATAAAGCCGCTCAACGTGGCGGGTTTCGATGCGTCTTTCACCAATTCGTCGCTGTGGATGGCGATTGCGGTGGTCGGCATTGCGATTTTCCTGTTCGTTGGCACGACCAAGCCGCAGCTCGTTCCCGGACGGATGCAGGCGGCGGTCGAATATCTCTATGATTTCGTGCAGAATATGCTCGACGAAAATGTCGGCCCCGAAGGCCGCCGCTTCGTGCCGTTGCTGTTCTCGATCTTCATCTTCGTGCTGGTCTGCAACCTGCTCGGCCTGATTCCGTGGGTCGGTGCCTTCACGCCGACCAGCCATATCGCGGTCACCTTTGGCCTCGCATTGCTGGTGTTCGTGATCGTCTGCATCGTCGGCTTTGCCAAACATGGGCTGCATTTCTTCACGCTGTTCTGGCCGAAGGATACGTTTTTGCCGCTGGCGATGTTTGTCGCTGCGATCGAGTTCCTCAGCTTCCTCAGCCGCCCGTTCACGCTGGCCATTCGCTTGTTTGCGAACATGACGGCCGGTCACGTGTTGCTGAAGGTGTTCGGCACGTTCGTCGTCGCGCTGGGGTCGTTCGGTGCGCTCCCCTATGTGTTCGGCATCCTGCCGCTCGCGGTCAACGTCGCGCTGTCGGCGCTTGAGGTGCTGATCGCGGTGGTGCAGGCCTATGTTTTCGCGCTGCTCGCCTCGCTCTATCTGAACGATGCGATCAATCTTCACTGAGTTTACCCTTAAACTACTGAGTTAACTTGAAAGGTTTTGATATGGACGTTGGTTCGGCAAAGGTTATCGGCGCAGGTCTTGCGGCGATTGGTGCGGGTCTTGCGGCGATC
>NCGD01000047.1 GCA_002281535.1 Sphingomonas sp. 28-63-12 | reverse complement strand
CCAGCCGATCGAGACGCGCGTGCTGTCCGAGGACCGGCTCGACGATGTCGTCAATGCACTCGGCCGGCATCTGTCGGCGGGGGGGCAGGCCTATTGGGTGTGCCCGCTGGTCGAGGAAAGCGAGAAGACCGATCTCGCCGCTGCTGAAGCGCGGGCGGAGACGCTGCGCGCACGGTTCGGGGACAAGGTCGGGCTCGTCCACGGCCGGATGAAGGGGCCGGAAAAGGACGCCGTGATGGCCGCTTTTTCCGAAGGACGCACCGGCGTGCTGGTTGCGACCACGGTGATTGAAGTCGGCGTCGATGTGCCCAATGCCACGCTGATCGTGATCGAAGCGGCGGATCGTTTCGGGCTTGCCCAACTGCACCAGCTGCGCGGGCGCGTAGGGCGGGGCAGCGGGGCTTCGAATTGCCTGCTGATCCGCGGCAGTGCGCTGAGCGAAACATCGCGTGCGCGGCTGGCGCTGATGCGGGAGACCAATGACGGTTTCCGGATTGCCGAGGAAGATTTGCGATTGCGGGGCGCGGGCGAATTGCTCGGCACCCGGCAATCGGGTGAGGCGCAATTCCGGCTGGCGACGCCGGAAATGCTGAACGAATTGCTGCCGATCGCGCATGACGACACCCGCTTGCTGATCGATCGCGACGGCGGCCTTAGCGGTCCGCGCGGCCAGGCGGCGCGTGTCGCGCTCTATCTGTTCGAGCGCGACGCCGGGGTGGCGTTGCTCCGTTCGGGATGATCAGCTCGCCGCGAGCATGATCGCGAGCAACTCGTAATAATCTGCCAGATCGATCGCCTGATCGAGCTCGCAGCCGATCCGGCCGCCGAGCGACCAGCGGATCTGCGCCACGACGACACCGATGACCGGCAGGTTGATGCTGAGGCGGTCGCCGGGTTGATACTGGCTCTCGCACCGCGCCATCAGGCCCATTGCCGACATGTTGACGATCACCATCGCGACTGGCTTGGCGTCCGGCCCGAAAGCCTTGGCACGGAAATGCACTTCGTCCCTGCCGGCGTTGCGGTCGTCGCGAAATGCTACGGATGCCATATACACGACCCCCATTGATCCCAGTACTTACCTTACGGACGCTAGGGTGAGCGAATGAATCGGAACGCTACGGATATGTTCAATGCGATGTTAACGCAGGATAATCACGCCGGGACGAGCAGCCCGTGCAATTTTTTCCCCGCCGACAGGCGGATTGTTTCGCTGCCCATCACAATCACATAAGCTTCGTCGGCAATTTTTTCGCCGTTGATGCGCGCGCCGCCGCCCTTGATCAGCCGCCGCGCCTCGCCCTTTGATGTGGCGAACCCCAGCGCGACCAGCGCGTCGATCAACGGGATGGTTGGCATATCGACGGTTGTGGACGGCAGCGATGCGCCCGACTCGCCCTCTTCAAAGGTGCGGCGGGCGGTTTCGGCGGCCTCAACCGCGGCAGTGTTGCCGCGACACATGGCCGTTGCTGCATCGGCGAGTATCTTCTTGGCCTCATTGATCTCGGCACCTTCCAGTGCCTCCAACCGGGCGACCTCGTCGAGCGGCAGATCGGTGAACAGCCGCAGGAAGCGACCAACGTCGCGATCGTCTGTGTTTCGCCAGAATTGCCAATAATCATAGTGCGACAGCTGGTCCTCGTTGAGCCACACCGCGCCTGACACGGACTTGCCCATCTTCGACCCGTCGGCCTTGGTGATCAGCGGCGTGGTGACGCCGAACACCTCGGTCCCGTCGATCCGCCGCGCGAGCTCCACGCCGTTGACGATATTGCCCCACTGATCCGATCCGCCCATCTGCGCGCGGCAGCCATAGCGACGTGACAGTTCAAGAAAATCATAAGCCTGCAGGATCATGTAATTGAATTCGAGGAAGGTCAGCGGCTGCTCGCGCTCCAGCCGCAGTTTGACCGAATCGAAGGTCAGCATCCGGTTGATCGTGAAGTGGCGGCCGACGTCGCGCAGCAACTCGATATAGCCAAGCTTGCTGAGCCATTCGTCGTTATTGACCATCACCGCGTCGGTCGGCCCGTCGCCGAAGACCAGCAGTTGTTCGAAGGCGCGGCGGATCGAGGCGATGTTGGCGGCGATGCCGTCGTCGTCGAGCAGCTTTCTGACCTCATCCTTGCCCGAAGGATCGCCGATCTTGGTGGTGCCACCGCCCATGATCACGATGGGCTTGTGCCCCGCTTGCTGAACGCGGCGAAGCAGCATGATCGAAACCAGATTGCCGACGTGGAGCGACGGCGCCGTGGCGTCGAAGCCGATATAGACGGGCACGACCTGCTTTGAAGCCAGCGCATCGAGCGCGGCGGGATCGGTGACCTGGTGGATATACCCACGCGAGGACAACAGGCGGAGCAGATCAGAGGCGTATTCAGTCATGGCTGCGCCCCTTACCGGAAGAGCCGGGCAGGGCGCAATCTTACCGTTTCGGCAATTGGCCGAGCGGATCGACCGGGGTGCGGCCATTGCGCAGTTCGAAATGAAGTTCGGGCCGGTCGGCAAAGCCGGTGTCGCCCGACAATGCGATCGCCTGGCCGCGCTTTACCGATTGCCCGCGCTGCACCAAAATCTGGTGGTTATGGCCATAGACGCTTGTCCAGCCATCGCCGTGTTTCAGCATCACCAGTCCGCCAAGGCCCGCCACGCCGTCGCCGGTATAGGCGACCACACCATCGGCGGTGGCCAGCACGGGTGTATCGAGCGGCACGGCGATCTTGATCCCGTCATTGCGTTCGCCGCTCGCGCCGGGGCCGAATTTGCGCACGACATTGCCGCTGACCGGCCAGGTGAACCCGCCGGTACGTCTCAATGGTGACTGCACGGCCGCGGTCGGCGGCAGGATCCGGCTGGGGGAACTGGTCGGTCGTGCTGGCCGGTCGTTGCCGGCGAGCGCTGGCTCGCCGCCGGTGACGATATCCTCGATATCGAGATGAAACGCAGCGGCCCGTTCAGCCGGGGTCAGCGGGCCGGCATGCGGGATGATGATGCGCTGGCCGGCGCGCAGCACATAGGGATCGACCAGACCATTATCGGCAACGATCCGTGACCAGTCGACGCCATAGGCACGGGCGATGGCGATTCCGGTCTGGCCGGGCCGGACCAGATGATAGCGCCCGCCCGGGATGCTGAGCCGCTGCCCTGCAAAGATGGTGAAGGGCGGCGCGATGCCGTTGGCGCGCGCGATCGCTTCCGAGCCCGCGCCAGTGCGGTTGGCGATGCCCCGCAGCGTATCGCCGGGCTCGACGACATAGTCGCCCTCGGCCACATCCTGCGCGTCGGGCGAGACCGGGCGTGCTTCCCAGGCCTGCTGGCGCGGCGCGGTGTTTACCGGGCCGATCGGCCCGCGATCGATCGGGCCGGGATCGATGTGCGGCGCACGATCGCGTTCGACATCGTAGCGGCCGCCATCGGGAATACAGGCCGGCAACAGCGCCGCCAGCAACAGGGGGACGATCATCTTACCCAATGTCCGCATCATCTGCCCCCCCCAGCAAGATTGCCCCTGCATTGCCTATGAATAAGTCTTGGTGAGCATATCGAGGGATTCATGATGTGTCAGGTCAAGATGCAGCGGCGTGACGGCGATATAACCGTCCGCCACCGCCTCGACATCGGTTGCGTGCGCTGGCGTCTCGATCGACGGTGCCAGCCCGAACCAGTGATATTCATATCCGCGCGGGTCGCGATTGCTGACGATCCGCAACCGGCCATAATCGCGCAGACCCTGGCTGACGACGCGCACGCCCAGCACCTGATCGGCAGCCAGCGCGGGAAAATTGATGTTGACCAAGGTGCGCGGCGCGAGCGGTGCATCGAGCAGCGGCCGCAGCACTTTTTCGCCCCAACCGATGGCGGCATCGAACGGGACGACATCGCCCATGCCTTCGCGGGCATAGACCTGGCTGAGCGCGATTGAGCGGACGCCGGCCAGCGCGCCCTCCATCGCTGCCGATACGGTGCCGGAATAGGTGACGTCCTCGGCAAGGTTCGCACCACGATTGACGCCCGACAGGATCAGGTCCGGCGGGCAATCCCTCATGATCTTGGCGAGCGCCATCATCACCGCATCGGTCGGCGTGCCGGCGACGGCATAGCGTTTGTCATCATGTTTCCGCACGCGGAGCGGTCGGGTGAGGGTGAGCGAATGGCCCGCGCCCGATTGCTCGTCGGCCGGCGCGACGATCCAGACATCGTCGGACAGCGTGGCGGCGATCGCTTCGAGCACCTTGAGACCGGGCGCGTGGTAGCCATCGTCATTGGTGAGCAGGATGCGCATCAGGCTTTGGGCTCCAGCCGGTTCATGCCGTGCATGTAGCGCGTCAAAGCGTCGGGAATGACGATGCCGCCATCGGCCTGCTGGTAATTTTCCATCACCGCGACGAGCGTCCGGCCAACCGCCAGCCCCGAGCCGTTAAGCGTGTGGACGAAGCGCGTGGCCTTTTCGCCGTCGGGCCGATAGCGCGCGTTCATCCGCCGCGCCTGGAAATCAGTGCAGGTCGAGCAGCTCGATATCTCGCGATAGCGCTGCTGCCCGGGCAGCCAGACTTCAAGATCGTAGGTACGCCCGGCGCTGAAACCCATATCGCCGGTGCACAGCTTCATCCGGCGAAAGCGCAGGTCGAGCGCGGTCAGGATGGCTTCCGCACAGGCAGTCATCCGCTCATGCTCGACCTCGGACTGATCGGGGGTGACAATCGACACCATTTCCACCTTGTCGAACTGATGCTGGCGGATGAAGCCGCGCGTGTCGCGCCCGGCCGCGCCGGCTTCCGACCGGAAGCACGGTGTCAGCGCGGCGAAGCGCAGTGGCAATTCGCCCTCCGACAGGATCTGTTCGCGAACGATATTGGTCAGGCTGACCTCGGCCGTCGGGATGAGCCAGCGGCCGTCGGTGGTCTTGAACAGGTCATCGGCGAATTTGGGGAGCTGGCCGGTGCCGAACATTGCCTCATCGCGGACCAGCAGCGGCGGCACGACCTGCTCATAGCCATGGTCGCGCGTCAGCGTCGTCAGCATGAACTGGCCCAGCGCGCGGTACAGCACCGCGATCGGACCGCGCAGCAACGTGAAGCGGGCGCCGGCCAGCGCGACGCCGGTATCGAAATCCATGCCGAGTGCCGGGCCGATCAGATCATGCTCGCGCGGTTCAAAGGTGAAGGCCGGGAACGCGCCGCGCTCATGAACAAGCGCATTGTCATTCTCGTCCTTGCCATCGGGCACATCGGCGAGCGGCTGATTGGGGATGATCGCCAGCGCCGCGTTGAGCTCTTCACCAAGCAGCTTCTCCTCGGCCTCGATGGCCGGCAAACGCGCCTTGAGCGCGCCGACCTCGGCCATCAGCGCTTCAGCGGCGGCGTGGTCGCCCTTGCCTTTGGCGGCGCCGATCGCCTTTGACGCTTCGTTGCGCCGGGCTTGTCCGATCTGGGCTTCAGTGATCAGGGCGCGGCGGCGCTCGTCGAGCGCGACCAGCGCGGCGGCAACAGGTGCCACGCCACGCCGGGCCAGGCTGGCGTCAAAGGCATCGGGGTTGTCGCGGATGAGGCGGATATCGTGCATGGCCGCAGGCTATGGCGGCCCGTTGCGAACGGTGCAAGCGAAGAGCAAGGCGCCGCGGGCTCAACGCCCGTCGGCGGCCATTATTCGGTCGCTTCTGCCACCGGCACCTTTTTGGCGAAGCGCTTGCGGCCGACCAGCGCAGCGGCTGCGGCGCCGAACAGCAAGACCATCGGCGGGGCAGGGACGGGCGTTGGCGGGCCGCCGCTGCTCGTCATGCCGGTGCTGCTCATGCCGCTGCTCGTCATGCCGGTGCTGGTCATGCCGTTGCTGGTGCTGAAGCCGGTGCTGCTGGTGCTGTAGCCACTCGAGCTGGTGCTGCTCGACGACGCGACGTTGCTGCTCGAGCTGGTCGAGCTGCTGGTCGAGGTCGATGAAGCGACATTGCTGCTCGATGACGAGGCCACGTTGCTGCTGCTGCTCGTCGAGCTGCCGCCGGTCGAGGAGGTGCTGGTGGTCGACAGGCCGCCGGTGCTGGTTGAGCTGCTGGTCGACGAACCGCCGCTGCCCCCGCTCCCCCCGCTCCCCCCGCTCCCCCCGCTCGAGGTACTGGTTGAGGACCCACCCGTGCTGGTGGAGGAGCCACCGGTACTCGTGGACGAGCCGCCGGTGCTGGTGGAAGACCCGCCCGTGCTGCTCGATGTGCCGCCGCTCGAAATATTCCCGCTGGATGTCGACGAGATGTTGACGACGACGCCGCTCGACCCGGATGTGCCCGATGACGTGGTGCCGGACGATGTTGTGCCCGAAGAGCTCGTGCCTGAAGAGGTGCTGCCGCCGCTGGTGCTCGAGGTGGAGGAGATGACGATATTCCCGCCCGAGCTGCCCGAGCTGCCACCGAAGAAACCGCCGGCAAAAAAGCCGCCACTGCCGCCAAAACCCCCACTGCCGCCGATCAGGATCGGGCCGCTGCTGCCGCCGCTGCTCGACACGACCGGGAATTCACCGCTTGAGCCGACATAAGGGGGCGGCAGCGGCACTGGCGTGCCCTGGCTGGCGACCGTGATGACGGCGGGCGGGCAGGCGGCGGTGGTGCGGGTAACGACGCGGCGGATGCGGGTCGCCGGGCGGCGCGCCACGCTGCGCACCACGCGTTTGACATAGGCTTTCTTGACATAGGCAGCCCGTGGCTGGGCTGATTCGGTAACATGCACAGCGCCGCCGCCGATCAGCGCACCGCCACAGGTGCAGGCGCAAAGTTTCGCCAGAGCCATCCGAACAGACATCGCGTCTCACTTTCTTCACCGCGTCGCATCGCTGCTCGCCGGGTCAGTCAGCAGCAGGGAATGCCGCTATCCATCCAAAGTGCAGAAGAAAATATTAAGTTCAACGTCATTAACCAACAAATGCGTGGCCGACGGGTAAGTCTAGTGCGGAACCATGCATCAGTTATGGTTAATGTTTCATGATGGTACGTAATATCGCGGCTGCGGACGAGTTGCATTAACTCTGGGAAATGGCCGGCCGCCGGCCAGCAAGCCTGTGCTAACGGGGGTAGCGGCTGAAATTGGGCGTGTCGCGGGCGTCCGGCGGGAAGAGGCGGGAAAACCGCACCTTAGGCGCTCGCAGTTGCTTGTGGACCGCTGATTGCCTCGGTATAGGGCCGCGTGAGGCGAGCCTAGGCGCTTAAGCTGCCAGGTTGCCCAGGTTGCGGTCGGCAGGAGAGTGGGGATGGCAACGGTGTTGAAACGAGTGGGTGATCACGAGCAATCCGAACCGCTGCCCAAGGTGGACAGCGTCGATGGCTATCGGCCAAGCGCCGATGAGCCCTTCATGAATCAGCGTCAGCTCGATTATTTTCGGGCTAAGCTGCACGCCTGGAAGGACGCGATCCTGCTGGAAGCGCAGGGGACGCTGTCTCAGTTGCAGACGGACAGCCTGCGTGAAGCCGATCTTACCGATCGCGCGTCGAGCGAGACGGATTGGTCGATCGAGCTGCGGACGCGGGATCGCCAGCGCAAGCTGATCTCCAAGATCGATGCGGCCATTCGCCGGATCGACGAAGGCGAATATGGCTATTGCGAAGTTACCGGCGAACCGATCTCGCTGGCCCGGCTTGAAGCGCGGCCGATTGCGACGATGACGGTGGAAGCGCAGGAGCGACACGAGCGCCAGGAAAAAATTTCGCGCGAAGATTGATCTGCGGGGCGACGCTTTAAACGTTTCGCTAAGCTTTCATGGTCTATTTACCAGCATCAGCCTTGTTTCTTTTAGAGCAGGATAGATGGACCAGTTCGCCCACGATCCCTTTAAGGCCGCCGCATCGGACGATGCCGCCAGCCAGCGCCATGAGCTTCGGGACAGTCTGTTTCTCGTCGCCCAGTTTCGCCTTGCCGGGACACGGCAAGTCGAACAGGTGCGGGTGCGCAATTTGTCGGCGGGTGGTCTGATGGCGGAAGTGTCGAGCCCGATCGCGCAAGGTACCGAGGTCGAGCTTGATGTGCGCGGCGTGGGCTGGATCAGCGGACGGATCGCCTGGTATGCGGCTGGCCGCGTCGGTGTGGCCTTTGATCAGATGATCGATCCGATCCTGGCGCGCAAGCCGATTGGCGGGGGCACCCAGACCCCCGTTTATGTCAAACCGATTTTGCCAATATTGCCAACGCGCTGACGCGGCGGGCGGGCGATCGTCCGATCTGGCCCTGTTCGAACCGGCGGTGAGCCGGCGACCGTCAGGGCGATGCCGGCGAAGCGCCGGATCGCCCTGGTGACTGATCAGCCGATGCTGATCTCTTCCTTCAATCGCAGCTTTTCCTTCTTCAAGGTGGCCAGCGTCAGTGGATCGGGCAGCGGTCGCTGCGATTCGCTGGCGATCCGCCGATCGAGCTTGGCGTGCTTCGCTTCGAGTGCCGAAAGATGAGCGCTATGCATGGGAGCGAACCTCCTTGGTTGATGATCGGCCAGGGTGGGCCGATTGATCAGTAGATCATGCAACGTCACACTTGTCGCCCCCTTCCAGCGATGATCGCGGCAGATAACGGCTTTTTGTCGATAACTGGTTTTGCCCCTCGCGATGGGCCGGCGATTTGCTAAGGGTGCGCATAGCCGTTGAGGAGTTGAAATGGACGAACGCCTGATCGCGAAGCGAGTCGAATTGCTACGGATCGAGCATCGCGACCTTGATTCCGCGATCAACGCCTTGCTTGAGCAGAATTCGACCGATCAGTTACAGATCGCGCGGCTGAAAAAGCGCAAGCTGCGCCTGCGGGACGAGATTGCGATGCTGGCCGATCAACTGGTCCCGGACATCATCGCCTGACCGATCCGTTCTGGGACGAATAGGGCTATGCTTAACAAAAACAGGGCTATTCCGGACAGGCTTATATCTGGCACCACGCAAATATCGGGGGAATGGTGATCGAAATGCGTGTCCATCGTAAGCTCATCGATTCGCTCTATGTCGAGGCGATGCTGCTTGCCGACGAAGCGCGGACCTATTTTGATGAAGGCGGCCGCCTGGAGCGCGAGGCGCTGGACCCGCTGGCGCGCGTCGCCTTTTCCTGCGAATCGCTTAAGGTGACGACCCGGCTGATGCACGTCATCGCCTGGCTGCTCACCCAGCGCGCGATCGAAGCCGGCGAAATGAGCCGGCGCGACGCGCTGGATCCGTCGCGCCGCCTTGGCGCTGGCCCCGTCACCGAAGCTGCGGCCTTTGCGGCAATGCCCGAGCACGCCAAGGGATTGATCGAGGCCAGCATCGAATTGTTCCGCCGGACGGCGATGCTCGATGAAGCGCAAATCGAGCAGGCACCGATGCTCAGCCCGGCGCTATCGATGCTGCGGCGGCTTGAGGTTGCTTTCTAATCCGGCAGCGCTCAGGCGCTCGCTGCTGCGTGAACCGGTGCAATTCGCGCCAGCGCGGCCTGATATTCCTTTTCGAGCCGATCGACCCGCACGGCGACGCTTTCAATTGCCGTGACCGCGCCGATGCCCTGGCCCGATCCCCAGATGTCGCGCCACGCCTTGGCCTTGGAGCCATTGTCGCCGCCGAAATTCATTGTCTTCAAATCACCCTCGGGCAGATTGTCGGGATCAAGCCCCGCCGCCGCGATCGAGCTGCGCAAATAATTGCCGTGCACGCCGGTGAACAGGTTGGAATAGACAATATCCGATGCCTTGCTGTCGACGATTGACTGCTTGTACGCTGCATCAGCATTCGCTTCGTCGGTGGCGATGAAGGCCGAGCCGATATAGGCGAGGTCGGCGCCCATCGCTTGCGCCGCGAGCACCGCGCCGCCATTGGCAATCGATCCGGACAGCGCCAGCGGACCGGTAAACCATTGCCGGATTTCCTGGATCAGCGCGAAGGGCGACAGGCGCCCGGCATGGCCCCCGGCACCGGCCGCGACCGCGATCAGCCCATCGGCGCCTTTTTCGATCGCCTTGCGGGCAAAGCGATCATCGATGATGTCGTGCAGTGTGATGCCGCCCCAGCCATGGACGGCAGCGTTGAGGTCTTCGCGGGCGCCGAGCGAGGTGATCGTGATCGGCACCTGCCATTTGGCGCAGGTCGCCAGATCGGCCTCCAGCCGGTCGTTGGATTTGTGGACGATCTGGTTGACGGCATAAGGCGCGGCGGGGCGATCGGGATTGTCGCGGTTCCAGGCCGCCAGTTCTTCGGTGATCCGGTGGAGCCATTCGTCGAGCAGCCCCTGTGGCCGCGCGTTGAGCGCCGGGAACGAACCGACGATGCCGGCCTTGCACTGGGCGATCACCAGATCGGGACCGGAGATGATGAAAAGCGGGGACCCGATGACGGGCAGCCGCAGGCGATCGAAAAGGGCGGGAAGACTCATGCACGTTTCATAGCGCAACTGGTTTGCCTGTCCAGCAGGGGGCAATTGCATCGGATCGCGAATTGGTTAGGGTCCGCGCGTCATTCTGTACGGAGTATCGTGATGAAGTTTCCTGCCGCCGCCATTTTGTCGCTCGCCCTGCTGGGCGGTGTTTCCTCGCCGGCGCTCGCAGCGAGCCAGTTGCCGCGCACCGTGCTCCCGGTGCTGTACGATATCACGATCGATCCCGATGCCAAGGCAAAGACCTTTGCCGGCCATGAAACGCTGACAGTCGATGTGAAGCAGGCGACCAAGACGATTATCCTGAATGCCGCCTCGCTGGCGATCAGTTCGGCAACGTTCGACGGCAAGAAGGTTGCTTTTGCGCTGGCGCCGGACGATCAGACCATGACGGTGACGCTCCCCGCGTCTGCCAACCCCGGCAAGCATGTGCTGCGCTTTGCGTGGACCGGCAAGATCAACGATACCGCCGCCGGCTTTTTCTCGATCGATTACAAGAATGCCGATGGCAGCGATTCCCGGATGCTCGCCACCCAGTTCGAGGCGCCCGATGCGCGGCGCTTTGCACCGATGTTCGATGAGCCTTCTTTCAAGGCCAAGTTCAAGCTGAGCGCGGTAGCACCTGCCAAGCAGACGGCTTTTTCGAACATGCCGGCTTCCGTCACCCCGCAAAAGGACGGTCGCAAGCTGTTCAGCTTTGCCGAAACGCCGGTGATGTCGAGCTATTTGCTGTTCCTTGGCATGGGCGATGTCGAGCGCAAGACGGTGATGGCCGGGAAGACCGAGATCGGCATCATCACCCGGCGCGGCGTGGTCGATCAGGGCGATTATGCTTTGGCCTCGGCCAAGCGCCTGCTGACTTATTATAATGATTATTTTGGCCAGCCTTATCCGCTGCCCAAGCTCGACATGATCGCCGGTCCGGGGTCCAGCCAGTTTTTCGGCGCAATGGAGAATTGGGGCGCGATCTTCTATTTCGAGCCCGAGGTGCTGTTCGATCCCAAGCGCGCAACCCAGAGTGGCCGCGAGCGGATATTTACCGTCGTCGCGCACGAAATGGCGCACCAATGGTTCGGCGATCTGGTGACGATGCGCTGGTGGGACGATCTGTGGCTCAATGAGGGGTTTGCCTCGTGGATGGAAAACAAGGCGAGCAGTGATCTCAACCCCGATTGGTTCGCCAAGGCGAGCGCGGTGGCGCGCGATCGCGAAGGCGCGCTGGGGCTTGATGCCACCGCTGCCACCCATCCGATCATCCGCAAGGTCGAAACGGTCGATCAGATCGGCGAAGCGTTTGACGGCATCACCTATCTGAAGGGGCAGGCGGTGATCGGCATGATCGAATCGACGCTTGGCGCCGATGCGTTCCGGGCCGGCATCCGCAGCTACATGGCGAAGTATAAGTACAACAATACCGAGACAGATCAGCTCTGGGCCGAACTCGAAAAGGCCTCCGGCAAGCCGGTTGTCGACAGCGCCCATGATTTCACGCTCCAAGGCGGGGTGCCGCTGGTGACGATGACCGGCGCAACCTGTGCCAATGGCCAGACCCAGGTGCTGCTGTCACAGGGCCGGTTCGGGCTCGACGCCTTGTCGAAGAAACCACAGACTTGGCGGGTGCCGCTGACCCTGGGCCTTGTCGGCGGGCCGGTGATGAGCACGATTGTCAGCGGTGAAGCCCCGACGCTCGTCAATCTGGCCGGCTGCGGCACCATTGTTCTCAACCGCGACAAGGGCAGCTATATGCGCGCGCGCTACCATGAGGCCGCGCATGCCGCATTGGTGCGCGACTTCACGAAGCTGGAGCTGACCGACCAGCTAGGTACGCTTGGTGATGATTTTGCGCTGGCGCTCAGCGGCGACCAGGATCTTGCGCTGTATCTCGCGCTGCTGGGCGAGGTGAAGCCAGACGCCAATGCTCTGGAACTGGCGACCGTTTCGGACCAGCTCGGCACGATCATCGGCGTGTTCGAAAACACGTCGCTCGAGGCGCCGGTGCGCGCGCGCACCGTGGCCTTTCTGGCGCCAGTGATGGAGCGGGTTGGTTTTGAGGCGAAACCGGGCGAATCCCCGCTTGTCACCAATTTGCGCGAAAATGTCATGCGGCGCCTGGGCGTCAACGGTGACGCTGCCGTGGCCGCCGCTGCCCGGCGTTATGTCGCCGCACTGGCCACTGACCCCAATGCCATCCCCCCGTCCATTCGCGGGCCGATCCTGGCGACCTATGCGGCCAACGCCACCCCGGCGGAATGGGACGCGCTGCTCACGCTGACCCGTGCGACAACCAATCCCGTGGTCCGCAACGGCTATGTTCAGTTGCTCGGCGCGGCGCGTGACGAAATGCTGGCCAAGCGCGCGCTTGACCTGTTGACTGCTGCTGATTTCACCGCGCCGCAAAAGTCAGGCCTGTTGAAGTCGATTGCCGGCCGGCATGCCGATCTCGCCTTTGACTATGCAGTGGCGCATCTCGATCTGGTCAACGGCTTTCTCGAGACCAGCACGCGCGCCGGCTATGTCGCCGGTCTGGGATCAGGGTCGACGGATCCGGCGATGCCTGCCAAGATTCTGGCGTTTGCGGAAAAGAACCTGCCGGCAGGGGCGCAAGGCGGGGCAAAGCGCACCGTGGCGCTGATGGCGGTGCGCCAGCAGCTTGCCGATCGCACCCGGCCGGCCGTGACGGCCTGGGTCAAATAAGTCGGCAAAGAGGGGCTGACCGGCGCGTCAATCGACGCGGGTCAGCCCCTTGGCATACGCCTGGCTCTTGGCGACATAATGCGCAGCGGACGCCTTGAGCATCGCGGCGGCCGCGGCGTCAAGCTCGCGGATCGCCCGTGCCGGGCTGCCGACGATCAGGCTGTTCGGTGGGAATGTCTTGCCCTCCGTCACCAGCGCGCCGGCGCCGACGATCGACCCGACACCGATCACCGCGCGGTTGAGGATGATCGCGCCCATGCCGATCAGCACCGAATCCCCCAACGTGCAACCATGCAGGATCGCGTGATGCCCGATCGTGCAATCGGCACCGATCGTCAGCGGTGCACCGGGATCGGAATGGAGCATGGCCGAATCCTGGATGTTGCTGCGCGCACCGATCATCATCGGCGTGTTGTCGCCGCGGATGACCGCGCCGAACCAGACGCTCGAATCCGCGCCAAGATGGACATCGCCGATCACATCGGCGCTTGGCGCGACCCAGGCACCCTCGGGCGCGATGATCGGGCGTTTGCCCTCGATTTCGTATAGCGGCATCCGGCGTCTCCTCTGGTCTTGTGTCCGCTGGTAGCAAAGGTGACGGGTTAAGCAACGCAGGTCCGGCCGGCGATTGGCCCTGCCCAGCAGCAGCGGCGCTGCTATGATGGCGGCAGGGAGAGCATGGCATGCGCGTTGGTCCGCTGAAATTGAAGGCGCAGCTTTATTGCGGGGATGAGCCCGCGATGGGCCCCGGCAAGGCTGATCTGCTCGAGGCGATCGACCGGACCGGCTCGATTTCCGCGGCGGGACGTGCGCTTGGCATGAGCTACCGGCGGACATGGTTGCTGGTCGACAGCATGAATCGGTGCTTCAGGGAACGGTTGGTGGAAACGACGGCCGGGGGCGGACAGGGCCGGGGCGCGCGGCTGACCGACGCCGGTCGGGATGTCATCGCCCGCTATCGGGCGCTGGAAGCGAAACTGGCCGATGCGGTCGGCAGTGATCTTGCCGGGTTGGCGGCATTGCTGCGCGAAGAACCATTGCCCTAAACCCTGACCTGATCCGCGCCCGGAACAGCGCTTGCGTGCGGCCGGCCGCCCCGCCACACTGGCAGGCAATGCTGATCAAACGGGGAAAATTCATGGCCAGATATACGGTGCTGCTCGCGGCGATTTCGGGATTGGCCCTTGCCACCAGCGCGCTTGCGGCCGGGCCGAAGCGCGGCCCTGCGCTCGAGGCAGCCTTTGATGCGCAGGTCAGCGCCAAGGACCAGATTGAGTGGCTCAAGCGAATGTCCGCCGAGCCCAATCAGGTCGGATCACCCCACAACAAGGCCAATGCCGAGGCGACGCTGGCGCTGTTCACGTCATGGGGCTGGGACGCGCATATCGAAACGTTTCAGGTCCTTTATCCAACGCCGGTCTCAACGACGATCGAGATGATCGCGCCCAGCGCGATCACGCTTGGCGGCCAGGAGCCAATGATTGCCGAGGACGAAAGCTCGGGCCATCTCGCCAATGCGCTGCCACCCTATGTCGCCTATCAGGGCGACGGCGATGTCACTGCCGATCTGGTCTATGTGAATTATGGCCTGCCCGAGGATTATGAAGCGCTTGAGCGGCGCGGCATCAGCGTCAAGGGCAAGATCGTCATCACCCGTTATGGCGGGGGCTGGCGCGGGTTGAAGCCCAAGCTGGCGCAGGAGCATGGCGCAATCGGCTGCCTGATCTATTCGGACCCGGCTCAGGACGGTTATGTCGCCGGCGATCCTTATCCCAAGGGCGGGACGCGCCCCGCGACCGGAGTACAGCGCGGTTCGGTGGTCGACCTGGTCGTTGCGCCGGGCGACCCGCTGACGCCGGGCATTGGTGCCACCGAGGGGGCGACACGGCTCACTCGGGAAACGGCGCCGACGATCCTGAAAATCCCGGCGCTGCCGATATCCTATGGCGATGCGACCAAGTTGCTCAGCCAGCTTGGCGGGCGCAAGGCGCCGGCGACCTTTCGTGGTGCCCTGCCATTCACCTATCATCTTGGCGATGACGGCAGGGTGAAGGTGCATCTGGCGGTCAAGTCCGACTGGACGTTAAAGCCGCTTTACGATGTGATCGCGACGCTAAAGGGCGCTAAATATCCCGATCAATGGATTGTCCGTGGCAATCATCATGATGGCTGGGTCTTTGGCGCGCAGGACCCGCTGTCTGGCAATGTCGCGATGCTGTCGGAAGCCAAGGCGCTGGGCGCGCTGCTGAAGACCGGCTGGCGGCCCGATCGGACGATCGTTTACGCCAGCTGGGACGGCGAGGAGCCCGGCCTGATCGGGTCGACCGAATGGGCTGAAACCCATGCCGAGGAGCTCAAGGCCAAGGCGCTGATCTACATCAACACCGATGGCAATGGCCGTGGGTTCCTGGGTGCGTTGGGCAGCCATGATTATCAGCATCTCGTCAGCAGTGTCGCCGCTGACGTCATCGATCCGCAGACCGGGCGCAGCGTTTTGGAGCGCCTGCAAAAGAGCGTTCGGGCGGAAGCGTTCGCTGGCGGCAATTTTCCGGCCGACCTGCTGGCCGGTGCCGAGGCAGGGGGCGATCTGGCCATGGGGGCGCTGGGTTCTGGTTCCGACTATTCTGCTTTCCTGCAGCATCTTGGCCTGCCTTCCCTTAATATCGGCTATGGCGGGGAGGATCAGGGCGACGGCGTCTATCATTCGATTTACGACAGCTATCACCATTTTACGACATTCGACGATCCAGGGCTGGCCTATGGGGCGGTGCTTTCCAAGACAGTCGGCCGGATCGTGCTGCGCATGGCCGATGCCGCTACGCCGCCGCAGCGTTTCGGGGATTTCGCCAACGCGGTATCAGGCTATTTGGCCGAGGTGAAGAAGCTCGCGAGCGACCGGCGCGCCGCCGATGACAAGCGTATCAAGCTGGTTACCGACGGGGCCTTCGGGTTGGCGAGCGATCCGCTCGATCCGGTCGCCGCACCACCATCGGTGACGCCGACGCCCTATATCGAGCTCGCCGCGCTCGACAATGCCGTCGATCACCTCAAGAAAAGTGCTGCCGCCTATGATGCCGCCTATGCCGCCAAAGGCATGGCCCTTAGCCCGGCTGCGCGCGTGAAGCTTAACGGCCTGCTTGCCGATATCGATCAGCTCCTGATCGACGACAAGGGGCTGCCGGGTCGTCCGTGGTTCCGCAACCTGATCTATGCGCCCGGCCGCTTCACCGGCTATGGTGCCAAGACACTTCCCGGCGTGCGCGAGGCAATCGAGGAGCGGCGCTTTGCCGATGCAGCGACCTATGCGGTGCGCACAGCAGCCGTGATCGATGCCTATGCCACCCGGCTCGACAAGGCGCGCGGCCTGTTGGACTGACGATAGCGGGGCGGGTGCTGGCCGATCAGCACCCGCCTATCAGCCATCATCAGTGATAAAGCCATCCTTTGGGGCAGGGAAGCAAAGCTAATTGTACCGAACGTTCGGTATAAGCTATTCGGGGTGCGTCCGCAGTGACGCGGACACGCATCATCCAAAGGAAATTCCCATGGCACGCATTGCATATCCTGACTCAATCGAGACCGCCCCCGCTGCGTCGCAGCCTTTTCTGACCAAGGTTCAGGGCCAGCTCGGCTCGGTGCCAAACCTGTTTCGCCTCGTTGCGACCAGCCCGGCGGCGCTGGAGGGCTTTCTTGGCCTGAGCGGTGCGCTCGGCAAGGGCACGCTCGGCGCGAAGAATGGTGAGCGGATCGCGCTGGCGGTCGCCAATGTGAACCACTGCACCTATTGCAACTCGGCGCACGGCTTTCTCGCCAAGAACCTCGCCAAGCTGAGCGATGAAGAGATTGAGGCCAATCGCCACGGCGGCTCGACCGACGCCACCGCCCATGCCGCGATTGCCTTTGCCAAGAAGGTCACCGAGACGCGTGGTCAGGTGAGCGCAGCGGATCTCGACGCGGTCCGCGCGGCGGGTTTCACCGATGCCCAGCTCGTCGAAATCGTTGCCCATGTCGCGCTCAATACGCTCACCAACTATGTCAACGAGGTGTTCGGCACCGAAGTCGACTTCCCGGTGGCGGCAGTCACTGGCTAAGCGGGCCACCGCTGGTGCAATCGCGTCCGCCGCAGGCCTTGAAGGGCTTGTGGCGGAGGCGTTTTGAGAGGAGTGAGGCATGATGGGCGATGAGAAATCCGAAACGCCGCGCGATGCGCTGATCGCGACGCTCTACGATATGTTCCGCACGCTCGGGTTCGAGGGGGTGTCGATCGGGGATATCTCGAAACGCACCGGGCTCGGCCGCTCAAGCCTTTATCACTATTTCCCCGGTGGCAAGGAGGAGATGGCGCAGGCGGTGGCGCGCAATGCGGTCGATTGGGTCAACGCGCATGTCATCGCGCCACTACACGTTTCCGGGACGCGGGCGCGGCGCGTGGCGGCGATGCTCACGGGGGTCGAGGCGCTGTTCAACGACGGCCGCGCGCCTTGCCTGATCGCGAGCATGACGATGGCCGGTGCGCCGCCGCAGGTGCGCGATACGCTGGCCTCGACGCTCGCGGACTGGCTGGCCGCGATCGTCGCGATGCTGGTCGATACCGGCGCAACCCCCGAATCGGCGCATGCTGCCGCCGGGTCAGCGATCAGCCAGATCGAAGGCGCGCTGATCATCGCGCGTGCGCTTGCGGCCCCCGATATCTTTACCCAGCAGGTCGCCAATGCGCGTGCCGGGCTGATGGCTGCCTGAGGCTTATTGCGCAGGTGGAGGCGGGGAGGCCGGCGCCGGTCGTCCCGCGCCGCGCAGCGCCTGCAGCGCCGACTGGCAAGGCGTTGAGAGCTTTTCGCGATTGGCCCGGATGCATTGGCCAAGCTTGCCATCGCCGGGTGTCATCCCCGCGCAGAGCGACAGGATATCCGCACGGCAGGCCTGCATGACGGCGCCTCGCTGTGCGGGTGATGGCGCCGGGACCGGCGTAGCTGCCTCGGGTAGCGAAGGCGAGCTGGCATTCTGGGCCAGCGCCGCGCCGCTCAGGGCGGCAATGGCAGCGATCATCAGGGGCAGGCGCATGGGGCAATCCTCGCACAACGGGGGGTGGCTGGTCTAACCCGTCGATCGCAAAAACCCTTTGCGCGGTGTCGTCTCGCTGTTTTGTTCATCTGCGACAGGACGCTAAGGTCAAGGCGCGCAGCAGGGCGCAATGGGGGATTCGGCATGCCGGGCGGCTTGGTAGCATTACTCGATGATATCGCGGCGATCGCGAAAATGGCGGCAGCGTCGGTCGATGACGTTGCCAGTGCAGCCAGCCAGGCCAGTATCAAGTCGGCCGGCGTGGTGATCGACGATACCGCGGTAACCCCCAGCTATGTCCTTGGCCTGTCGCCCGATCGCGAACTCCCCATCATTGCCAAGATCGCGCTGGGATCGGTGCGCAACAAGCTGCTCATTCTGCTGCCGGCGGCCTTACTGCTCAGTTATTTTGCGCCTTGGGCAATCACGCCGATTCTGATGATGGGCGGCGCCTATCTGTGTTTCGAAGGCGCCGAAAAGATCATGGGCGCGCTCACCGGCGCCGATCATGGCGGTGTGGCTGCGGCAATCACCGATCCGCGCGAGCTGGAAAAGCGCCAGGTGTCGGGGGCGATCCGCACCGATCTCATCCTATCGGCCGAGATCATGGCGATTGCGCTGGCCGGCCTGCCACCCATGGCAATCGCGATGCAGGCGGCCGTGCTGGCGGTCGTCGGTCTGGCACTGACGATCGGCGTTTACGGCGTGGTCGCGATCATCGTGAAGATGGACGACATCGGACTCAACCTCGCGCGGCGGCGCCCGCCAACGGTGCGCGCCATCGGGCGCGGGCTGGTGAAGGCAATGCCGATCGTGCTCGAAGCGCTGGCGACGATCGGCACGGCCGCGATGCTGTGGGTCGGCGGGGGCATCATCGTCCACGGGCTGGAGGTATTCCAGCTGGAAACCATCCCGCATGCGGTCCACGGCACTGCCCGCACCGCAGCCGCGGCGATGCCGATGATGGCGGGGCTGGTCGAATGGCTGGTCGGGGCGATCGGTTCGGCGATTATCGGGCTGGCGCTTGGCGGTGCGATCGCAGCCGTCCTGCACTTTCTGCCGAGCAAAGCCGGCAAGTCGACGCATTGATATCCGCTCTCAGGCGCGCGGTTAGGCTGGTCGACAACAAATCGTGGAAGGTGCTTCGACAAGGTCAGGTCAAGGATATGTCCGGCAGAGGCAATTCGGCGCCATATTCAGCGATCAGTACTTTGGATTTCGCCTCAAAATCAGACGGTTGCGGACTCCGGCCGCTTTCCTTGATACGGCCATGTGGCTACCGCTGAGCGGAGGCGCAAGTCAAAGGAACTGCCATGGGGTGCCTGAGTATTGCTGCCGTTTGCCTGATCGCCGCATCACCTCAACCGCCGGTGGATCCTCCGCCATCCGCTCTCGCACCCGATATTCAAAACGGCTCGTTCGAACCGGGCGACTTTCGCTGGCTGCGCGGCCAATTCGATGGGGCGAATGCCGCAGACAAAGCGGCTGACGCGTCGATCCGGGAGTGGGCGCGGCGCTGTCGCTCCAGCAACCTAGCAACGACGCGCGTATCCATCCGGGGGACTCGGTCAACTCGATTCCCTATCGGACCCTAATTTGCAGTCAGGTTTCTCCCTTGCCCGAGATCCTGAACCTGCATGATTGGCAAGGTTCCAGCCGTGACGTGACCAAGGTGCAGCCAATCGCGCAGGCCTTTCTCGCCGCCCTGACATCCGGCCGCCGCCAGTCCGCTCCTTCCGACTTTTGGACACACATCTTTGGACGTTTACGCGCCCAAAAAAGGTGCTGCCTGATCTGAAACATGCTTCCCCGGCCTTTACCGGGGAAGCAATTCCCCTTTTACGCAAATACGCCGCGGCTGAGGGCGACCTTAGACCCCGCTGGTCACCGCGCCCTGCGATGCCGATCCGACTAGCGCGGCATATTTGCCATAGACGCCGGTCAGCTTGCGCGATGACGGTGGCGGCGCCGGGCGTGCTGCCAAATCGGCATCGGTCGAGATCGTCCGCGCCTCGACATCGATGACAATCCGGTCGCCGGTCATCAGCTTGCCGATTGGGCCGCCGCGCGCCATTTCGGGGGAGATATGGCCGACCATGAAGCCATAGGTTGCGCCGGAAAAACGCCCGTCGGTGATCAAGGCGACGCTGTCACCAAGGCCGCGTCCCTGGATCGCTGCGGTCACGCCCAGCATTTCGCGCATGCCGGGGCCGCCGACCGGCCCTTCGCCACGGATAACAACGACATCGCCCGGTTCGATCTCGCCGGCCTTGACCGCGGCAAAGGTCGCCTCTTCGCCGTCGAAAACCTTGGCCGGGCCCTCGTGGCGCAACCGATCATGCCCGGCGAGCTTCACGACGCAGCCGTCGGGGGCGATGTTGCCGTACAGAATGCCATAGCCGCCGCGCGGCTTGAGCGGATGGTCGGCCGACAGGATTACTTGCTGGCCCGGCGTTTCGGCGGCACCGCGGAAATAGTCGAACAGGCTCTTGCCCGTCACGGTTAGCAGCGCGGTGCCGCCGGCTGCCGACATGTCGGGGGCCATGAAGCGCCCGCCGGGTTTGAGATCGGCGATCACCGGGGTGCTGCGCGAGATATCGTCGAACAGGTCGATCGAAAACTGGTCCTCACCGATGCCCGCCTCACGCGCGATCGCGAGCAGATGGAGCACGAGATTGGTCGATCCCGCCGTGGCGGTGCCGGCAACGATCGCGTTCTTCAAGCTGGCCGGGGTGATGAACTGGCGGGCGTTGCGCCCGGCGCGGACGGCATCCATCAGCACCCGACCGGCTTCGCGGGCGGTTTCGCCCTTGTCCGGATGAACGGCGGGGACGTCGTTCAGGCCGATCGGCGAAAAGCCCAGAAAGCTCATCGCCAGCGCCATCGTATTGGCGGTGAATTGGCCGCCGCACGCGCCGGCACCGGGGCACGCGACCTTTTCGACGGCGAGCAGACCGGCATCGTCGACGGTGCCCGCGCCGTGGCCGCCGACTGCTTCGAACACGTCCTGAATCGTCACGGCCTTGCTACCGAGCTTGCCCGGCATGATCGAGCCGCCATAGAGAATGACCGAGGGGAGATCGAGCCGCGCCGCTGCCATCGCTGCCGCTGGGATCGTCTTGTCGCAGCCGACCAGGAAAAGCACGGCATCAAGCATATGGCCGCGCACCGCGAGTTCAGCTGAATCGGCGATGCACTCGCGGCTCATCAGCGAAGCTTTCATGCCGGGCGTGCCCATCGCAATGCCGTCGGTGACGACGATGGTATTGAAATCGACCGGGGTGCCGCCGGCTTCGATGATCCCGGCACGGGCATGCTCGGCCAGATCGCGCAGATTGATGTTGCACGGCGATACGTTCGACCAGCTGTTGACGATCGCGACCATCGGCTTGGCCATGGCGTCGTCGTCAAGGCCAGCGGCGCGCAGCATGGCGCGGGCCGGTGCCTGGGCGGCGCCATCGACAAGTTCACGGGACGGCAAGTCACGCGGGGGGAGCGCGGGATCGGTCATTTCATCGCCTTTGGGGGTAAGTTAGGGATTGGGTGAAACTTTCCATCGCACCAACTCCATTGTTGCGCAATATTAGTTTGCCGCTTAGGAGCGGGGCGCCAATCCCAAGCCCCGCCTGGCCCTGGCCTGGCGGAGAGGAATCGGCAAGCGTGGCGCCACTGCGGATCGCCGCCCAACCCTCGCTTCCGATCAGGATCGGGGGTTTTCTTTTGAGCGAAGAGGGACATTCTTGGAAACGCCAAACGCCAGCAAGACTCTTGAAATCGCCGTTCTGCCGGGTGACGGAATCGGCCCGGAGGTAACGCGCGAGGCGCTTTCGTGCCTTGCCTTGTTGTCGGATCGAGATGGCCTGGGCTTGCGCTTTACCGCCCATGATTTTGGTGGCGTGGCGATCGACCGTCATGGCGATCCGCTGCCGGACGCGACGCTGGCAGCCGCCCGGGCTGCCGACGCCATTTTGATGGGGGCGATCGGCGGGCCGAAATGGGCAGGTCTAGCGGTTACGCCCGAGACCGGGCTGCTGCGCCTGCGCAAGGAACTCGGCCTGTTCGCCAATCTGCGCCCCGCGCGGATGATCCCGGGAATGGAAAACCTGTCGCCGCTGCGCACCGAACTGGTCACCGGCATCGACATATTGGTCGTCCGCGAACTGACCGGCGGGCTTTATTTTGGCGAGCATATCCTTGCCGATGATCATGCCAGCGACGTCTGCGCCTATAGCCGCGCCGAGATCGAGCGGATTGCCCATGTCGCCTTTCGCGCCGCGCAAGGTCGCGCGGGCAGGGTCACCTCCGTCGACAAGGCCAATGTGCTGGCCTCGTCGAAGCTGTGGCGGCGCGTGGTGACAGAGGTGGCGCTGGGCTATCCGGACGTTACGCTCGATCATCTCTATGTCGATGCAGCGGCGATGGAATTGATCAAGAATCCGCGGCGCTTCGATGTGATCCTGACCGAAAACCTGTTTGGCGATATCCTGTCGGACGAGCTGTCGGTCATCCCGGGGTCGATCGGCTTGCTGGGATCGGCGAGTACCGGTGCGGGCCAGGGCGGGTTGTACGAGCCGATCCACGGCTCGGCACCCGATATTGCCGGACAGGACCGCGCCAATCCCGCGGGCATGATGGAAAGTGCAGCGATGATGCTGGACATGCTGGGCGCGTCGCCTGCGGCCCAATCGCTGCGCGACGCCGTTCGTGCTACGCTGCTTGATGGCGTCCGCACGGCGGATCTTGGCGGCAGCGTGCGGTGCAGCGACTTTGGCGATGCCGTCCGCACCAGGCTAGCGACGGCGATGGCGACGATGTCGGTGTGATCCGTACGAGGCGCTGGTGCCGATCGCATCGCGACACGGTGCAGCGCATGGGACAATTTTTTGGGAAATATCATGGCAGATCCGCAACCACAGACGCTCTATGAGAAGATCTGGAACGCCCATGTTGTCGAACGCCGGGACGACGGGACCTGCCTGATCTATATCGATCGCCATCTGGTGCATGAGGTAACCTCTCCTCAGGCATTTGAAGGCCTGCGGCTGGCTGGCCGGCGGGTGCGGCGCCCGGACCTGACCCTGGCGGTGCCCGATCACAATCTGCCGACTACCGCCCGCGTCGATGGCGAGGGCAAGCGCGTGCCGATCGCTGATCCGGCGAGCGCTGCGCAACTCGCGGCACTCGAGGCCAATGTCGCGACGTTCGGTATTCCTTATTTTACCGATCGTGCTGCCGAGCAGGGGATCGTCCATGTCGTCGGCCCAGAACAGGGATTTACCCTGCCGGGCACGACTTTGGTCTGCGGTGACAGTCACACAGCGGCGCATGGCGCGCTTGGCGCGCTCGCCTTCGGCATTGGCACCAGCGAGGTTGAGCATGTCCTTGCGACCCAGACCTTGCTGTTGACCCCGGCTAGGACGATGGAGGTGCGCGTTGACGGCGATCTGGGCCCGGGCGTTACCGCCAAGGATCTGATCCTGACGATCATCGGCGTGCTCGGGGCGGCCGGTGGCGCCGGTTATGTGATCGAATATCGCGGTTCCACCTTCGAAACGATGAGTATCGAGGGACGGTTGACGGTTTGCAACATGTCGATCGAAGCGGGCGCGCGATCGGGCCTGGTCGCGCCCGATGACACGACCTTTGCCTATCTCGCCGGGCGGCCGATGGCGCCCAAAGGTGCTGAGTGGGATCGGCTGGTCGGCTATTGGCGGAGCCTCAAGACCGATGCGGGCGCGCGTTTCGACAAGAGCGTCGTGATCGATGCCGCCAGCGTCGAGCCAAGCGTGACCTGGGGCACCAGCCCCGATGATGTTGTCGGTGTCTCCGGCGTGGTGCCCGATCCCACCGGTATCGCCGATCCCGTGAAGCGCGCTGCGGCGGCCAAATCGCTCGACTATATGGGCCTGACCCCCGGCACCCCGATGACCGAGATCGCGGTGGAGCATGTTTTCATCGGGAGCTGCACCAACAGCCGGATCGAGGATTTGCGGGCGGCAGCGGCAATCATTGGCGGGCGGCATGTCCATCCCCGGATCCGGCAGGCGCTGGTCGTGCCGGGCTCGGGACTGGTCAAGCGCCAGGCCGAGGCCGAGGGGCTCGATCAACTGTTTATCGCGGCGGGCTTCGAGTGGCGCGAGCCGGGCTGCTCAATGTGCCTGGCCATGAACCCTGACAAGGTTCCGCCCGGCGAACGCTGTGCGTCGACCTCGAACCGAAACTTCATGGGCCGGCAGGGGCCGGGTGCGCGGACCCACCTCGTCTCGCCGGCGATGGCAGCGGCGGCGGCGATCAATGGCCGATTGAGCGATGTGCGGGAGATGATGGCATGACGCCGGTGACCCAGGTCGAGGGACGAGCAATCCCGCTTGGTATCGCCAATATCGATACCGACGTGATTATTGCGGCCGAGCACCTCAAAACCGTGACGCGCAGCGGCCTGGGGGCGCATGCGCTGGAATCGCTGCGCCGCGCGGCAGACAACGTCATCGACGATCCTGCCTATACGGGCGCGAATATCCTGATCGCCGGCGCTAATTTCGGCTGCGGATCAAGCCGCGAACATGCCGTTTGGGCGTTGATGGATCGCGGCATCACTGCCGTGATCGCCCCGTCCTTCTCGGATATCTTCTCCGGCAACGCGTTCAAGAACGGCATGGTCACGGTCGTGCTCCCGCAGCCGCAGATCGACCGGCTCATGGCTGTCGCTGAGACCCAGCCGATGACGATCGACCTGACGACGATGACGGTGACGACGCCTTTCCAGGATCGGTTCAGCTTTGGGCTCGACGAATTCCGGCGTGATTGCCTGCTTCACGGCACCGACGAAATCGCGCTGACCATGGCGAGCGACGCTGCCATCGGCACCTATGAATCCAGCGGCGCGCCGATGCTGCACGTGCCGCGGGGTTAGGGGCGCTTTCAGCGGCGATGCGCGCCGCGGTCGTGGGGCAGATCGGCTTTCCTCGATGCGTTGACGGGCTATGTGTCGCGGCGGGTGGCCGGCGAGGTCCCCGTAGCGCCGTCGCGTCGATTCAAGATAAATCGGCGCTCGTGTAAAACTATAGATAAGCACTTCAAGAAATCCGTAAAATATATATAAAATAGATCATGAATCACATAATTTGTGTTTTTTTCGTCAGATATGTTTTGATTTTTATCATATAATCAAAATGATAT